>JANMKU010000515.1:0-20636 GCA_031372205.1 Gemmatimonadaceae bacterium
CCATCTCAACGGGCAGCGTGTGAGCGAAGATTATTTCACGCCTGGCTGGACGAGCTACAGCAAGCGATTGCAGTACCAGACGTACGATGTCACTACGCAACTGCACCGTGGTGCCAATGCGATCGGTGCGATGTTGGGTGACGGATGGTATCGCGGCTATCTGGGCTTTACGGGCCGCAAGCAGGACTACGGCACGGCCGTTGCGCTCCTCATGCAGCTTGAGATTCGCTACACGGATGGACGCACGGAGCGCGTCACCACCGATCGCAACTGGAAATTCGCGACGGGCCCAATTGTCAGCGCCGACATCTATCGCGGGGAACGCTACGACGCACGATTGGAGCGCGCAGGCTGGTCCGATGCGCCGTACGACGACAGCGCGTGGAGCGCCGTTGCACTCGCTGATACAACAGCGGCCGCGCTCGTGGCGCCGGTCACGGAACCCGTACGCCGCACACAAAGCGTCACGCCCATCGCCATCCTCACGTCGCCATCCGGACAAACGATCTACGATCTTGGCCAGAACATCACCGGCTGGGTGCGACTGCGCGTGCGTGGCACACGTGGGAACACCATCACGCTGCGGCACGCCGAAGTGCTCGACAAGGCAGGGAATCTGTACGTGGAGAATTTGCGCGACGCGTATCAGACGGATCGTTACACCATGAGCGGCACGGGCGACGAAGTGTACGAACCACACTTCACCTATCACGGCTTTCGTTACGTTGCGGTTGACGGGCTTTCAGGCCCACCCACCGTTTCGATGATCACCGGCGTTGTGGTTCGCACAGATCTCGCCGAAACCGGTCGCTTTGTGACCTCAGATTCGATGCTGAACAAGTTGCAGCAGAATATCCTGTGGGGGCAACGCGGCAACTTTCTTGATGTGCCCACAGACTGTCCGCAGCGCGACGAACGGCTCGGCTGGACAGGCGATGCACAAGTGTTCGCGCGCACCGCCGCGTTCAACATGAACGTCTCCGGATTCTTCTCGAAGTGGCTCGCGGACTTGTCGGTTGATCAACACCCCAGTGGCAGTGTGCCGTGGGTCATTCCCAATCCACTCGGCGGCGACTCGTCGCGATACGCGGCGGCGGCCGGCTGGGGTGACGCGGCAACGGTGGTGCCGTGGACCATGTATCTGATGTACGGTGATCGCGGCACGCTGGAACGTCAGTACACCAGCATGCGGCAGTGGGTGGAGTACGAGCATCGTCGTGCCGGTGCCAAGATGTTGTGGAACACCGGCGATCATTTCGGCGACTGGTTGGCATGGCACAGCGATGATGCGGGGTATCCCGGTGCCACGACAGGCAAAGACTTCGTCGCCACCGCCTACTTCGCACACTCGGCCGACATTCTCTCGCGCGCGGCGGCCGTACTTGGTCGCACCGACGATGCGGCGCGCTATCGCGACATGTTCACGCAAGTCCGTGTCGCGTTTCGCAAGGAGTTTGTGTCGCCCAACGGTCGCGTGAGCGAGAACACGCAGACGGCGTACGCGCTGGCGCTCAATTTCGGACTGCTGGACGACAGCGAAACAGCGGCAGCGGCGCAGCGCCTCGTCGATGACATTCGCAAACACGGCGGGCATTTGTCGACGGGGTTCTTGGGCACGCCGGAATTGACCGGCGCACTCTCGCAACACGGGCATCTCGATGCGGCGTATGCATTGCTCACGCAGCGCAGCTATCCGTCCTGGCTGTATCCCATCACACGTGGTGCGACGACCATGTGGGAACGGTGGGACGGCATTCGCCCCGACGGATCGTTTCAGGAAGTGACCATGAATTCGTTCAATCACTATGCATTCGGCGCCATCGGTGACTGGATGTATCGCACGATTGGTGGGATCGACATCGACCCGTCAGCACCGGGCTACAAACACACACTCATCGCGCCAGCGCCCGGTGGAAAGCTGACGAGTGCAGAGACGTCGCTCGAGACGATGTATGGCGCGCTCAGTGTCTCGTGGAAAACCAACACGGACGGAATGACACTGGACGTGACCGTGCCTGCCAACACCACCGCGACCGTCACGTTACGCAACACCACGCCAGACGCGGCGCAGGAGAGCGGCAAGGCGGTGCGACAGGCGACCGATGTCCGCGGTATGCGGCAGCAAGGTCGCGACGTGCTCGTCGATATCGGGTCCGGTAAATACAGCTTTCGCGTGCCGACAACGCGCTAGGTCAGCGGTCGCGTGTCCAGATCATGATGAGCCCACACCAGTTGTCGGTGCGCAATCCGCCGAATTGTGGTGGCAGGCGTGCAGGGCCGTTGAAGATTTCAATGCCGTACACGTCATTGGGCACGATGATGCCATCAAGATTGGTGAGCGACGGTAGCAGCACACCGTCGACGGCAGTCCGCATGGCGCAGTCCACGAGTCCAAAGCCGTTGCCGAACTGATTGCGCGACGGCTTGTTGCCGCGCGAGGAGAGCGCGACGATGCTGCCGAGTGAATCGGCAATGCGAATGCCGCCAAAGCCGCGTAGCAATTGCGACAGCTTCATCGGATTGCGCTTGGCGATTTCTTCGCGGGTCACAGTGCCACTGGCTTCGCCGCGCAGGCGTCGCATTTCAAAATCGTCGAGCCGCGCACTGAGTGGCCGGTTGGAGACGATGCGCACTGCGTCGAGCGCTGCTGCCGACCCGTCGAGATTGATGGTGAGCGCGTTCTCGCCTGCGCCCACGCGCGCGTCGACTCGTGCAGGGGCGAAGCCCACACGCATGACGGTGATGCGGTAGATGCCGACGCCGAGTGCTTCAATGCGAACATCGCCGGTACTGTCGGTGCGTGCCGAGAGTTTTGCGCGGCCGGACTCGAGGGTGATCGCGGCGGCCGGTACAGCAGTGGATGCGCTTTGCACGTGCAGCCGGAGGGCCGCGCGTGTGGTGTCGGGCTGGGCGTGTGCGACGTGGACTGAGCAGCACATGATGCACAGCACGCGGGCAAGCGAGCGGCTATTGGCCGTAATCATGCGATGTGGCGCGTGGCGCGCACGCGAGCGTCGAAACAGCGCTTGAGGAGGACTGTTCATCACATGGGAATCTCCGGGCGGCCCTGACGCTGCGCAACCGGCGTGCGGCTCGTCTGCGTGAGTCTCCGTCGCTATCTTCACATCATGATCGCTCCCAAGACTGCGGCCACACGCGTGTCGCTCGACGACTTGTACGGCGAGGAGACGGCGAGTTGGATGCGTCTGACGCCGCAGGAACGGTGGGCGGAGACCATTCGTCTGGCGGCGTGGTTCCACGCACTCGGAGGCACCAGTGATCCCGATCCAGATCCTTCGAGTCCTTTCTACGATCCAGCAGTTCGACGTCCCCGCCCTGTTGATGGGGGGACAGGCCTGCGTGTTGTACGGCGCGGCCGAGTATAGCCGAGATCTGGATCTGGCGGTGCTGGCAACGGAGACGGCGTTGCCATGGCTGTCACGCACGATGCACGCGTTACAGGCGACGGTGATCGCGGTGCCGCCGTTCGAACTGCAGTTCCTCTCGCGAGGTCATGCCGTGCACTTCAGTGTCCCGGATGACCATGCGCCGCCGTTACGCGTGGACATCATGAGTCGCATGCGCGGCGTTGCGCCGTTCGAGGAGTTGTGGGAGCGTCGCACCTCGATCACACTGCCGGACGCGGCGCAGTCGACGGACGTGACCGTAGAACTGATGGCGCTTGAGGATCTGGTTACCGCGAAGAAGACGCAGCGCGACAAGGATTGGCCGATGTTGCGTCGGTTGGTTGATGCATCGTACGATGGCGCACGCGACCAAACGGCCACGAGCGCGCAGAGTGAATTCTGGTTGGCGGAACTGCGGTCGCCCGAGTTTCTCTCCGACGCCGTGGCGCGATTTCCACGCGCTGCCTCGGAGTCGACACGCGCGGCGGTTGTGGCGACGCTGCACGCGGGCGACATCGCAGCGGCGTTGGCGGCGGAGCAGTTGCAGGAAATGGAGATTGACCGGGCGTACTGGGAGCCGCTGCGGCGCGAACTGGAAGCGTTACGGCACGCTGCACGGCGCGCGTAGAACTGGAACGGTCTCTTTCGTGCCCTTCCGGTACCGCTTAGCCCGAAAGAACTCTCAGCAGTGTTGAGAGAAATGCATGAAGCCTACGGTGCCAAGTTTCTGGACCTGTCGGCCGAGCACACCGAAGTAGACCGCCATAGTTTTTTGTGGCTGGGATTCCTGCCCTTCGGAAGCCGCGCCCGCTCGGTTGGCGCGACCCGAAGCGCACATACTTGTTCGTACCGAATACTCGCCTCTCTGGCGACTGTCTTACCACAACGATAACGTACGCTCATGAGGGAAACCGCTCACCGCAACGCGCCGATGAAGCAACGCGATAGCCGCGAGGCCCCGGCATATCCCGTCGCCGAAGCTGCACGCTATCTGCGCCTGCCAGCGCCGACGTTGCGCACGTGGGTGACGAGCGCGGTAGGGCGGGTTCGCGGTGCGACTGCAGGATCGTCCCGCGTGATCCACCCGGCTGGTCGAGATCCCGTCATGCTCTCGTTCTGGAATCTCGTCGAAGCGCATGTCTTACGCGCCCTGCGAACTGACCACGGCGTCTCGTTACCGGACGTCCGCAAAGCGGTGCGTTTCGCCGAGCAGGAGCTGGGAATTAGCCGTCTGCTGCTGAGTCCTGAGCTCAAGACTGAGGCCGGCCGATTGTTTCTCGATCACTACGGAGCGCTCACCGACCTTACGGCATCCGGTCAGCTCGCCATGCGCACCCTGTTCGAGTCGCATCTTCGGCGCGTTGAATGGGACAAATGGCAGTTTCCTGTACGTCTCAATCCATTCATATCGGACCAAGCATCAGCGGAAGTGCCCACCGTTACCATCGACGCGAACATTGCGTTCGGTCGACCAATCATTCGGCGGCGTGGCATTTCTACCAGTGTCATCGCCGATCGCATCGATGCCGGTGAGAGTGTCGCTGATATCGCGTTGGACTATGACATCCTAGAGGCGGACGTATCCGCTGCCGTGCTCATTGAGCGAGTTGCGTGAAGCGTGAGTTCTTCACGGATCGAAACCTTGGCCGACGGTTTCCGGCGACACTGACCGCTGCGGGCATAGCGGTTCATCGTCAGACGACCATTTCGAAGGGCTGACGCGCCCGCGAACAACCGTTGATCCTTGAGGGCAAGCGGCGACTCAAGACCGACTTGGACAATGGGATTGATTTATTTAACTGGACTATCCTAAATTAACGGACTCCGCTAATTCAGGATGCTGCAGCCGTGAATCGAAGCCTCCAAGGTCGCTACCTGCGAGTCGCCGCTACCGGCGAGCCGTTCAAGGCCTTTGTACCAGCGCCGTTGCCACCGCGACCAGCCATCGAGTGGTCCCCGCTGCTGCGCAGCCGTTTCGACGCCGCACTGCTGGCACTTGGCCGACTCGACGCGGTAACTGATCTCCTGCCCAACGCGGGACTGTTGCTCTACAGCTTTGTGCGCAAGGAAGCGGTCCTCTCGTCGATGATTGAAGGCACGCAATCATCGCTCGCCGACCTAATGCTGTTCGAACTCGACGAACAGCCGGCCGTTCCGATGGAAGACGCGCGCGAAGTGAGTCGCTACGTGTCGGCGCTCGAACATGGCCTCACCCGCCTGCGCGCAGGATTCCCGCTCTCACTCCGCCTCATGCGCGAGGTGCACAAGGTGCTGCTCGGGGGCGGGCGCGGATCACGACTCACACCTGGCGAGTTTCGCCGCACCCAGGTTTGGATTGGCGGTACTCGGCCCGGCAATGCGGTATTCGTGCCACCACCGGCCCACGAACTGAACGAGTGCCTCAAGCATCTTGAGCGATTTCTGCATGACCTGCCCGAGCCAACTCCGCCGCTGGTCAAGGCCGCACTCGCGCATGTGCAGTTCGAAACCATCCATCCGTTTCTCGACGGCAATGGACGGCTCGGGCGCCTTCTCATTGCACTACAATTGGCGGCCGATGGACTGATGCACGAGCCGCTGTTGTTTGTCAGTCTGCACTTCAAGCAGCATCGTGCGACGTACTATGAGCTGCTGAACGCGGTGCGGCTCACTGGCGACTGGGAAACGTGGATGGAATTTTTCGCCGATGCCGTCATCACGAGCGCCACGCAGGCGGCCACGTCGGCCAGGCGGCTGATGGAATTGGCCTCGGATGACGGGCTTCGTATCGCAGGGATTGGGCGGGCCGCGGCCTCCGCATTGGCGATTCACCGTGTGTTGCAATCGATGCCGATGGGCACGGCGAATTCGCTCGCGGCGGCGACCTCGCTCACGCCGGCCACGATCAACAAATCGCTGGCCCATATGGAGCGACTCGGCGTGGTGGTTGAACTGACGAGCAAGCAGCGCGGGCGCGTGTTCAGCTACGCGCGCTACGTGGAGATTCTGAATGAGGGGATGGAGCTGCCCGGCTGACACGACGTCTGGATGCGCCCGCGGAGACTTCGGCTCTTCACCTCGAAAATCAAACTGCGTGCGACTTCCCCTCAAACGAAGCCGTCACCAGCGCGTGTAGAAACTCCGGTGCCAGGTCGGCACCATTCGCCCACGCCACCGTGTGCAGCTCCGAATCGAGCCGCGCGCTGGCAAAGACCGCTGGGTTGCGGAGCGGCGTAAACACCGCGCCGTCGAGTGACTGTGCAAGGTCGGCAACCCCTTCGATTCCGTCGTTGAGTTGTTTCTCGCGAGCCCGGCGGTGCAAGACCTGATTGACGACGTTCTGGTGGGTGCAACGCGCGAGGCCTTGACCAAGGCGATGATCGAGCAATTCGACATTCCAGTCCCGCCCCTCGCCGAACAACGCCGGATCGTGGCCAAAGTGGAGCAACTGATGGCCTTGGTGGACGAGATGGAAGCGCAGCTCGCTGCCTCCCGCAGAACTGGCGTTGATTTCATGAAGGCCGTTGTCGCCGAGCTGACAGCAGTGGCGTGACTCATTCCGATCGCGCCGGGCCGCTTCGCGACGGTGAGAAGTCACTTTCGACGCTGTTGTGAGCCCGAGCGCCGCTCCGCGTGGTTCCCTACCGGCCCAGAGGTGCGCAGTGATTTTGAACCACTGCGCGGGGATATGGTGACGGAACTCCACCGGTCCGTGGCTACGCTCCGCTATGCCAGAGCGATTCAGCTTCACACCGTACTTCGACAATGAGGTCATGCGAAAGCGCGCCTATCTCAAGCGCGAGTGGTGCATCGCCGTTGTCGAGCATCCGCGCCGAGTGGCCCTGCAGCCGGATGGGCGGTATAGATTCTGGGGTAGCGTGCCCGCACTGGGCGATCGCGTGCTGCGCGTCGTCACGTTGGCCGACCGTGTCACCATCCACAACGCGTTCCCCGACCGCCGATTTGTGCCATGAAGCTCAACTACTATCCCGACACGGACTCGCTGTACATCGACCTGTCCGAACGCGAGAGCATCGATAGTCGCGAGGTCGCCGACGGCGTTGTACTCGACTACGACGACGCGGGCAATCTGGTCGGCATCGATATCGACCACGCGAGCGACAAGGTGCAGCTTGGTCGGCTGGTGTTGCATGGCATGACCGGCAACATCGAACGGACAGCGGCCACGTAGCCCTCCCGGACCCGCGGTCACCAGTTAACTGTCTTTCCACCTCCGAACCCGCCGAATGCGAATTGTGCGCGTTACGGGGACTCCAATAGGCTGAGTGGTCAGCAATGACCCGCCCCTCGCTGGCGGACCTCGCCGCTGCGCTGCACTCTTCGCGCATGCTCAAACACCTCGCGATCCGGTGCGGCCTCACCGTTGCCGCACTCTGCGCCTGTAGCGGAGACAAGCGCACCACCACTGACACCACTGCGGCCACCGCGGCGGTCACCACTCCCGTCGCACCCACGGCTGCACTTGGCCCGGGTGAGGCCATGCTCCCGGTGACCGGCGGTAAGATCTGGTACAAGGTGAGTGGTACCGGCACCGGCACTCCGGTAATCCTCATTCACGGCGGCCCGGGGATGGGCAGCTTCTATCTCAAGTCGATGGAAGGACTCGGCTTTGACCGCCCGGTTGTGCGCTACGACCAGCTCGGGGCGGGGAAGTCGGATCGCATGACCGACACCACACTGATGGTCATCCCGCGCTTCGTCGAGGAGCTCGATTCGCTCCGCCGCACGCTCAGGTACGACAAAGTGTTCCTCAACGGCAACTCGTGGGGCACGATCGTCGCCGTTGAGTACTACAAGGCACATCCGGATCGCGTCGCGGGCATCATCTTCAGCGGCGAGGCGTTCGACATCACCGCGGCCGAGAAGGAGATCAACAAGTGGGTGGCGACCCTCTCCGACTCGGCGCAGAAGGCCTTCGCGCAGTATAACAAAGACAAGAATCTCGAGGCACCAGCGTACAAGGCGGCAACCGACGAGTTCTACGCCAAGAACGTATTCCGACACCCGGTCAAAGCCGATCTCGACTCGATGTTCGCCATGATCGGCATGGAGCAGTACAAGTACTTCCAGGGTGAGAACGAAACCATGGTTGTCGGCACGCTCAAAGGGTATAGCGCCATGCGCATCCTGCCCACGATCAAGGTGCCGGTGCTCATGACGACCGGCGAGTTCGACGAACTCGGCCCCAAGCTCATCGAGCAGCACGCGAAGCTCATCCCCGGTGCGAAGTTCATCGTGTACAAGGGCGCGGCGCACATCACGCAATGGGACGCCGCCGAGCAGAGCGTGAAAGACGCGCGCGAGTTCCTTAAGGCCGCGGACAAGAAGTAGGGCATTGGCAGGCGCGAACTACACCCCGTTGGCACATGGTCGACGAACAGCAGCGCATCAAACTCCTTCAGGAGCTGACGAGGTTGCGAATGCGTACCAACGAGACGTGTCGCCACGGCACTGTCGAGGAACGCTCCTTCGTTCTGCGCTCGCCATTCACGAAGGTCAACGAAGCCACTCGACTGATTCGCTCGCAAGGCGGTTGTCTCAAGACTGCCTCGTTCAGGCGTTCGGCTTTGGACCGAGTCGCGCTGTTGGAGCCACGCACTACTGTCACCCGTGAGAAAGCCCACGGTGTATGTCTGGATCGAACGTCGCTCGCTCAGGAACGAGCCCATGGTGCGCACCCTCTCGCGCTGTCCGACCGATCTCGTGCCGGCGTATCGAACAAGTCCGTTTTGCGAATACACGTTGATGCGTTCTCTCGGATACAAGGAGTCGAGTACGAAGTCCACGTTGTCCGCCATTCCGCGCGCGCGAATACTCACCGCCGTCAGATTAGTCGCTGCTGCGGAGTACGGGAGCCACGTGGGTTCCGCCCGGACGAGTTGCCGCGCGAGCCGCACGTGTTGTGGTGGCACCCCAGCCTGCAAGAGCGCATGATCGTGAACTGAAAGCCAGCGAGCGACTAGCTGATACGCGGCGATCTGCTGTGCGCGCAGGGCGTCTGTCGGCCCTCGCCACGTGGTTCGACCAGCAACAGTCAGAGCGTCAGCGACAACCACTGAGTCAAGCGAAAAAACTTCCGCGGCATCCGACGTGTCTACACGCGCGACGATGCTTCGAAGAAAGGCCGGTCGATGCGTGACGCCGTGCGCGTCGGGCGTACGCACGTCGATGCCCGTGGCGTATAGTGGCGAGCCGGACCGACGCTGCCTGCGCATGTAGTCGAAGAGCGGTCGCAGCTCTTCGTTGCGCGACCCGTCCCCAAGACATTGGCGCATGGTGAACGTAGCGCTGGAATCGGCGACGGTGGCGTCGGCATTCAAACACGCGTAGAACGGCGCTTCGAACGCGATCACGTTGAATCCAAGCTGCTCGTGCAGATATCGGACGCGTTGCAGTCCTTCCGCCGCAAACGAGTCGCGTCACCCACTTCGACGTCGGCAATCCCGACCTCGAGCCGGAGCAGAGTACGGGCCTTGAGGCGGGACTGCTAGCCCAGCGGTCGGGGACCTTCGCGCAGGTGAACGCCTACTACAACATGATCGGCAAGTACATCCGATCGGTGGCGGTTGGCGTCCAGGAAGTTGACGGCACCGACGTGCCCCTCGTGAACTTCCGCCAAGCCGATGCCGTGCTGTACGGCGCAGAGGGGCAGGTCGAGACGCAGCTGCCGAATCACCTCGTCGACGGCCTTATGGGCGACTACAGCCGCGCCAAGTTCACGGATTCCGGTGATAACCTGCCGTTCATCCCGGCGGGCCGAGGCGGCGCGTCGCTGCGTTACGACAGCGGCAATTGGTCCGCCGGTGGTGACGTCCGCCCGGTATTCGAACAGGACAACGTGAGTGGCGATGCCCTCGACGTAGCCACCACGGCGTACACGCTCCTGAACGTGAGCGCGACTTGGCTGTTCACCGTGCGCGGCGGCACGGTGCACTCGCTGACCCTGCGCGCCGACAACGTGCTGGACGAGCAGTACCGTGACGCGACCAGTCGCATCAAGAGCTTCGCGTACAATCCCGGGCGCAACCTGAGCGTGGTCTACAAATTGCTGTTCTGAGCGGCGTCAGTCGGTGGTCCACCGCGTGGCGGCTGTGGTGGAACGTCATCCAGTTTGCGGAGTCGCCGGCACAACTCCGCCCGCGCCCAGCACGTGCCGGTTAGCACACATCGGCCGAGTGTGCCGTCGCCAGCCGCAATGCTTCCTCGCGCACGCCTTGCGCGTTCTCGAGTTGCGCGACTGAAAGCTCGATCATCGCCTGGATTGGGGCCGGGGCCAAGCGGCCCCGGCCCCAATCATTCAGTACGATTTCACCGTGAAGTTGACTTGCAGTGTTCCAAGCGTCGTGAATGAGCCGTCGCTTTGGACGCAGCGCGCCGGGGCCGAACCCGCCACGGTGTAGTCGCTTGTGGTGTTTCGGGTGACGGGGATGCCGCCATCCGCGATATGGAATTGTACGCGAAGACACGGCGCGCCACTCGCCATAGGAAGACCGACCTGCCGATTCCCAGTCGCTCCGACTGCGAGGCTCCCAATGTTCAGCACGTTCACGCCCGTTCCCTGATACGTGTTGCTATTGAGCTCGATGCTGATTTTCCGCGGATACGAGCCAACTGGCTTCCCGACGCATTTCTTGTCGGACGCGCTGGGGCTGTCGGTCTGCATTGTCATGTCATTCGAGCCTGCATAGAACAACGTGGCAGTCACTCCGCACACGCCATCCTTATACTCGCCCAAAGCATCCCCTGACTTCACGATGCCGGTGCTGCTGAGGATAACGCCCGCTGCCACATTCGAGGGACCCGGTGCCGGCTTGGCAAAGACCGCTGTGAGCTCGGGTGCCGTCACTGGATCGGCGCAAGAGGCGAGCGCCACCGCAGCGAGCGTCAAGGTGGTGAGAAACCTCAGTGAATTGTCTTTCATGTAAATCTCCTGAGCGCTTAGGCAACGGTGAGGATGATGCATCGAGAATTTCGATGTGGCCGCAGCCTAGGAATCGTCTGTTACGCGAGCGTTATGGAGGCGTTACTTTCGCATCGCCACCTTCAATCACGCGCAAATGATCGAGTTGACGCTTTTCGGCGGACTCCGCATGGCCCGCGATGGTACCGAAGACTTCGCGGTATCCGTTCGCAGCCGATTGATACTTCTGGCTGTTGTCGCACTGAGCGGGGATCGGGGCGTGCGTCGGGAGCGGCTCACCGCGCTGGTCTGGCCGGACAGCGACGACGAGCGGGCTCGTGCTGCACTTCGCCAGACGCTGTTCGCGATAAAACGCGCAGTTGGCGGAGCAGAACTGGTCGTGGGCACCGCGGAGCTTCGCCTCAACAGTGACGAAGTGTCCGTCGACGTACATCGCTTTCAACAGGCGATCGCGACTGGCCGACTCGATGAGGCCGCCGGTCATTACACTGGTCCGTTTCTCGACGGGGTGACAGTTCGCGCGTCGGCGGAGCTGGAACACTGGATCGAAGACCAGCGAAATGCCTTGGCGGCGGAGTACGGGCGTCTCCTCGAGCGGCTGGCCCGGCAGGCGACCGAGCGCGGCGATCTGCACTCAGCAGCCCATTGGTGGAGACGTGCCGCGTCACACGACCGCGTAAGCGCCCGCATCGCGCGCGAGTACATGGTGTCGCTTGCCGCAGCCGGGGACCGCGAGTTAGCGATCCGCCACGCGGCGGTCTATGCCGAGACTGTTCACGCTGTTTTGGAGATCGAACCGGATGTGGCAGTGAGGCAGTTCGCCGCGTCGCTTGCAGTACAAGAAGAACCCCCCCTTGTCGGTCTGACTCTGGAACCGGCAGCGCGATCGCTCGAGCTTCCCAAGCCTGAAACGCCTATCGGGAGGGAGATACGGCGTGTCGTACTGACGACTACCACTGCCGAAGCAGCCAAGAACGACGCCTTAGGTGCCGTCCCCGCGCAGCGGGTGGCCGCTACCGCCGCGCCGACGTTGGGGCGCTGGGTTGCGCGGGCCGCATGGGCTGGTGCCGCGGCACTGGCTCTGGCGCTTGTCGGGTCGTTTGCCCCGCGTGCTCCCGCTCAGTCGGAGCGAGTCCGCGTGGTCGCTGTCACGGCAATCCGCAACGCGACACGCAATCCGCAGTTGGACGGATTGGCGGCGATCGCGGCCACCGGCATCCGCGAGCACCTGATGACCACCGGCGTCCGCGTCGTCGAGGAGAACGCCATCTCCGCAGATCCTGGGGGGGCACTCGTGCGCGTTACGATGCAGTGGGCCGTGGATAGTCTTGTGGTCTCGCTTGACGTCCTTAGCGCCAAAGACGGGCACGTGCTGGTCTCGACAACCCGCAGCTTTTCGCCGGCGGCCGGAACGGAACTCGTGTTGTCGGAGTTGCAGCAGACGGTCTCGGGTGCCGTCGCGGTGTTGTCCGACTCCGTCTATTACCCGTCGGGAGGTACTGGAAGTCGTCCGCCTAAGTACAACGCGCTGCAGGAATTTCGACAGATCCGCACGCTGATGGTCGGTGAGACGTCCAACGAGCAGTTGCGGCCACATCTCGATCGCCTGATCCAGCTCGATCCGGACTTCGCCGAAGCCCGCGTAGCGCAGATCGAGGTGACCGATGCCGCAGGGGCACCGTCGGCAGTGGTCGATTCATTGGTACAGGAGGCGATTCGGCAGCGTGATCGACTCGGTGCGTATGATCGACTGGCGCTCGATCGAGTAATTGCGTTCGTCAACTCCCGGATGGAGGAGGCGTACGTTGCGGCCCGCGGCATGGTCGAGTTGGCGCCACGCGGCATCGATGGCTACCTCTATCTCGTACACGCGGCGATGGCGACCCGGCGGTTTACGATCGCGACACAGGCGTTCCATCAGCTCCAGAATCTCGGGGGCTGGAGTATACGACTCGCTCAACTCCAGCACTGGGATCTACAGGCGCACCGTCTCCTGAAGGAGTACAACATAGGTCTGGCCGAGCTTTCGAATAGCCGGCGAGCCAATCGTCTCAACGCACCGGTCTGTGACGAGGGCATCCGTCTACTGGCCAACCTTGGACGCGAAGCAGGCGTCGACTCGCTCGTGGCGGAGTGTGTGTCGCACGAGGCGTCGCGCGGGAGCGAGTTGATGCACGTCCTCATGTCGGGACGACAGTTCCGACGCACAGGCTTCGTCCAAGAGTCGGATCGAGCCTATGCCCGCGCCTTGGCGCTGCCGCAGGCGCGTCCCCGCCTCGGGCAGATCTACGCCGAGATGGGTCGCTGGACCGACGCTCGCGCACAGTTGACCGATTCGGCGGCACGAACAGGTGGAGCATCAGAGGTCACACACGCCATAGTCTGGGCCCGCACCGGCGATTCCTCATTCGTCCGCACCATGCTCGCACTTCCGCTTGCGTCAAATCTCAGCGCCGGCGATAGAGCGAAGGCCCACATGAACCGCGCGTTCCTGCACTTGGCTATCGAACAGCGTGCCGAGGCGGTGGAAGAGTTGCAGCGTGCTCTCAACAACGGGCTGTCGCCGGTGTTCAATGGCTGGTACGTGCGCTGGGAACTTCGCGATCTATGGGGAACTCCGGCCTTCGAAGCGATGCTGGCCCCGCGGGAGTGATCTGCCAAGCCAGGCATGGCGCGCCCGGCAACGCCTCGACGCCGGGGAAGCTGGCCTCACCAAACGAAGCGCGGGCGCGCGCAATCTCGTTACGTATTTGATCAGCACGGGGTGCAGATCATCGCAGCAGGTCCTGCACGTCAATCTCGAGCGGCCGCGACGCACCTCTCGGATGCCATCGCACGACATCTGTCACCTGCTGATCTTCGTGTCCTGCGCGCACCACAGTCACCAACCGCCGGTCGCCGTCCATAATCCAGTAGTCGGGCACACCAATAGAGTCGTAGAACGTGCGCTTCGGCCCCACATCGTGTCGCCATGTGGTTGGCGAACGTATCTCCGCGATAAAAATGGGGCGCGGCGCTTCCGCCCATGACGCTGGCGCGGTGTCACGCGTAAACGGGTACACCACCACGTCGGGCACGGCAACGTTGCGGTCGCCGCCAATCACGTCCGTGTCCAGCGCAAACACAACACCGAGTGCGTGCTCGGCGACGTACGGCTCGAGCAGAAGCCAAAGCGCTCGCGCGATGAGTTGATGTCGGAGCGTTGGCGACGGTGTCACAAGCAATTCCCCGTCGAACACCTCGTAGGTGTTGCCGTCGTTCGGGATCCGGTTGCGCTGGGCGACCGTCCACTCCGAGATTGCTCGTGCCATAGACATATGATAGGACTCCTCGGCGGACTCAGGCAAGGATGCACGCACCCAAGATGCGCACCGCAGCATACGAGCCTGTCATCATTTCATTGCGCATTGTGCTTGGCTATCGCGTGATTCCGCGCTACACCGTGCGGCGCTACAACATCGCGCTGCGATCGGAACTCGGATGTAACGCTGCCCACCACACGCTCGCCTGCGCCTCAGTCCAATCGGATGCCACACTCGTCGCGCGCAACGCGGCCGCAAGGCTCGCGGCACTGTCGAAGCGACCTTTCGGTTCCTTGGCGAGACAACGAACGATCACTGCCTCCACGTCAGGCGGCACCGTCGCACCCGCGTCCACCATCGGCTTGGGCGTTTCGTACATGTGCGCCGCAAGCATCTGCATCGGTGTGCGATCGGGAAAGAGCACGCGCCCGGTAAGCAGATAGTACCCAAGCGCGCCAAGACTGTAGATGTCACTCGCGATCGTGAGCGCTGCATCACCGGCGCACTGCTCGGGCGACATGAAGGCCGGCGTGCCGAGTATGACGCCCGGGAGCGTGAGGTGCGGACTATTGCTGTTTACGCGCTCACCGTCAGTGCTGCCGTTGCTGAGCACCGGCGTCACCAGTCCGAAGTCGAGCAACTTGGCCACATCATGCACACCACCGCGCTCGCAGATGATCACGTTGCCCGGCTTGATGTCGCGATGCAGCAGGCCCCGCGCGTGTGCCTCGCCGAGCGCGCCGCATAACTGCATCAGGAAATGGACGACGCGCGCTGGCGGCAATGCGCCGTGTTGCTCCACCATCTCGTCGAGCGAGAGGCCCGGCAGATATTCCATCGCGTAGAAGAACGTACCGTCGTCGGTGCGACCGTAATCAAAGATCTGCACGGCGTTCGGATGCGTGAGCGATGCTGTGGCCTGCACTTCCCGTTCGAATCGCGCAAGCGCATTGGCGTCGCGGTGCTGTCCTTCACGAATCACCTTCACCGCACACGGCCGCCGCAGCAACCGATGCTCGGCCAGATGCACTTCACCCATCCCGCCACCACGCAGTTGCTGCTTGAGCACATACTGACCGAGGGAACGCGCGTCGAGCGCATCTTGTTGCAAGACGTCAATACGATGTGATCCATAAATCGACAGCGCGGCAAAGAAACCAATGAACTGCGTCTTGACGGCCATATATGTTCCCGCGATCCGCATCGGCACATCGTGATGCACGAGCACGTACGCGTCGGGCGCGAGCGCACACAGCGCGATCAGTCCCACTGCGCCCGCGCAGCGCTGCCACGTATTCGGAATGAAGATGCCGTATTGCACCATGATCGCCGCCCACGTGAGCGACGTCGCCATAGCGAGGTTCCACGACAAAGTTTGCAATTCCGCCAATTGATCGAACAGCCCGCGGGTCAGTGCCGCGGAGAACAACAGCACCACAGGAGCGAACGCGATCCATTCCATGGTGCGCAAGCGGCTCAGACTAAGTCCTCGTCCCGGAGCAAGCACGATGGTGACCATCGCACAGACACACACCACCAGCGCCATGATCCCGTAGTACGGCACCGTGGTGAACAGCTCCGCCGGTGACGCGACGAACCGACGCCAATTGACGGTGAATCCAATGACCAGCAGCGCACTGATGCCGGCCAACGGCAAGATCGCCATCAGCCGCAAACGTCGGCGCAGGACTTCCGCTAACTCACTCGGATACCGCACGGCGGCGGAAGCGCCCGGACCACGACGACGCCCTGCGGAGTGCGCGCGACTTACGTAACGAAGGCGACCGTTGGTGCCCGCGCCTTCCGTCACGAAAAAATGCGACCGTTCATGCCGTTGTGAGGCCAAAGTGGAAGAGGTCCGGACACGATACTCGTGGACGAAGAATAGCGTGCGTCGGGCGCCGCGGATGGTCAGTCGTTCATCACGCGGAGCCCGCGCACCATGCCCATCGTGGAGTGCGGCTTTCCTTTGTCCTCGAGCGTGCAAATCAACACGTAGTCACGGCCGCGCTCGAGCGTCACGAGCAACTCGGCGTCAACCGATTCGCCGGGCGCAAGATACAGCAACCCCTCACCAGCGTCGTACATCCCGGTGATGTCGGCGCCTTTGAGCTCGACCTTGAGGAGTGAGTCGAGCATGACACCGCGCTTCACCCGGCCGATGCCGACTTCATGCGGCACCGTGCCGTCGCTGCGGAAGGAAAAGCGTGTCGGCCCCGGTGGCAGCGAGTCGGGCGCCTCGAGCGCGAAGTCGTGCCCAATGACGGTCACCACCGGTGGCTCTTTGGGTTGACCGCTCGATGACGAGCCACACGCAGCCGCGACGACCGTGAGTAGCGTCCACGCGGCCGCGGCACGAACAGCGTGCGCTCTGTTCATCGCACCGTCACCAGTCTGAACATGCCGAGCTTCTGATGTTTGGGCGCGCCCGCACTGTCGGCAAACTGACAGGAGAGCGCCCAGTGCTCGCCGCGCTTGAAGTTTATGCGAATCGAGACGACGTCGTTCCGCGAACCTGGATCGGCGAAGAGGACCGCGCTGCCTGTCGCGCGCAGCGGACGTACCGGGGCATCGCGTGCGACTGAGTCGGCGAACTGTCGCAGGGTCACCCCCGGCTTGAGGCGTACGAACACCGCCTCGTGCCGCTGCTTCCCGCGGTTTTCAAAGGTGATCACCGTGGGACCCGCGCTCACTGAGTCGGGCATCGCAAACGCGTAGTCGGTGCCGATCACATGCACCGTCGCCGGCGCAGACGCGGGGTGAGTGCAGCTCGCGACGGCGCCTAGCACGACGGACACACCAAGCGCCCGCGCGTGCGCGGCGGCCTTGCCGAGCACCCTACCCCACTCTGAACGGCAACTTCCTTAGCCGCTGCCCCGTCGCCGCAAACACCGCGTTCGCCACCGCCGCTGCAATCGGCGGCACGCCCGGCTCACCAATCCCGCCCGGCGCCTCTCCACTCGGCACCGTATACACCTCCACCCGCGGCGACTCACTCAGTCGCAACATCGGATACGTGTTGAAGTTGCTCTGCTCCACTTGGCCCGCCTTCACCGTGATCTCGTTCTTGAGCGCGCACGTGAGCCCGTACACAATCGACCCTTCCATCTGCGCCGCGAGCGTGTCCGGATTGATCACCACACCACAATCCACCGCGCAAATCACGCGGTTCACTTTGATCACGTTGCCGGTCACGGTGACTTCAGCGATTTGCGCGACGTAACTCCCGGTCATGGAATGCACGGCAATGCCACGCCCCGATCCCGCCGGCATTGGCTTTCCCCAGTCGGACTTGGACACGGCGAGATTGAGCACGCCGAGATAGCGCGGCGCATTCGCTAACAACTTTCGTCGCAGGTCCACGGGGTCCTTCTTGCCCGCCGCCGCGAGTTCGTCAATGAACGACTCGACCACGAATCCGGTTTGACTGTGCCCCACCGAACGCCACGCGGCAACCTCCACCGGCGACGTTGCCGTCACGTAGTCCACGAGCACATTCGGTATGCTGTACGGCAAATTCGACGCACCGGCATACGTGTCACTCGCACCCAACGCGTGCTGCGAGACAATGCGGTGCGTCCACGCGGTCGGCCAACCGTCAGCATCCACCGCGCCACTCATGCGATGCAACCCGAACGGACGATACGGCGAGTGCAGCATGTCGTCCTCGCGCGTCCACATCACCTTCACCGGCGCGCCGCTGAGTTTGGACAACACCACCGCATCCACCAACACCTCCGATCGCGCGCGTCGACCAAAGCCACCACCCACCATGGTCACGTGCAGCTTGACGGTACTCGGGCTCACGCCCGCAAGCGACGCGGCCAACATCTGAAAGTTTGTGGGCGATTGCGTGGGTGCCCACACATCCGCGCCGTCCGCTCGCACGTGCGCCGTGCAATTCATCGGCTCCATTGTCGCGTGCGCAGCAAATGGCAACTCGTAGTCCACGGTGATTGGCGACGACGCCGCTTGCATGGCGGCCGCCGTGTCACCGCGCTTCGTCGCAACGATGGCCTCACTCAACAGGAGATCGGTGAACGACTTCCGGATGTCGGCACTGCTCAGCGCGCCGTTCGCGCCATCGTTCCACTCCACAACAAGCGCCTTGCGCCCTTGCAGCGCACTCCACGTATCCGTCGCGAGCACCGCAATCCCACTCGCAAACTGCAACACATGCTTCACACCGGGTACGGCCTTGGCCGCCGTCGCGTCAAACGACTTCACCTTGCCACCCAACACCGGCGGGCGAACAACAGTCGCGATCAACATGCCGGGCAGCCGTACATCAATTCCAAACTGGGCGCTGCCATTCACTTTCGCCGGCAGATCGACACGCGCTCGCCTCGTGCCAATAATCCTGAAGTCTTTTGGATCCTTCAGTGGCGACCCTTCACGCAACGGAAGTTGTGACGCCGCCGTCGCCAGCTCACCATAACTTGCCTTCCGTCCCGACGCCGAATGCAGTACGTACCCGTTCTCGGTGCGACACTCGGCGGCCTTCACCTTCCACATGTTTGCCGCTGCCGTCACGAGCACTTCGCGCGCCGCCGCACCGGCCATCCGCATCGGCATGTAGCTGGTGCGCACACTCTGACTGCCTACCGTCATGATCCGCCTCGGCCACACACTCGGATTGTCCGGCATGCGCTCCACGCGCACCTTCGTCCAGTCCGCGTCGAGTTCTTCGGCGACAATCATTGGCAAGGCAGTCATGATCCCCTGCCCCAGCTCAACATGATCCGCAAAAATGGTCACGATCGAATCGGTGCCGATGCGCAAATATCCACTCGGCGCAAAGTCCGCTGCGATTGCGGCAGCACCGGCAATAGTCTCCGCATCCGCCACACGAAATCCAATCACCAACCCGCCGCCCAGAAGCGCACTGCTCTTGAGAAACGCGCGTCGATCCACGGTGTTGCTCATTTGCTGGCCTCCGCTGCCTGCATGTCCGCGGCGCGATGAATGGCACGGCGAATGCGCTCGTACGTGCCACAGCGGCAGATGTGCAAGTTGAGCGCCGTGTCAATGTCGCTATCAGTGGGACGCGGCTTGGACGACAATAGCGCGGCCGCCGCCATGATCTGCCCCGACTGACAGTACCCGCACTGCGGCACCTCTTCGGCAATCCACGCTTGTTGCAACGTGTTGAACTTGCCCGGCGACAGCCCCTCGATCGTGGTCACCCGTTTGGTCGCAGCCGCGCTGATCGTGGTGCGACACGACCGCGTCGGTTCACCGTCCACATGCACCGCGCACGCCGAGCATTGCCCGATGCCGCACCCGTACTTCGTGCCGGTGAGTCCGAGGGTGTCGCGTAACACCCAGAGCAGCGGCGTGTCGGGGCTGACATGGACCGTCTGCAGGGTGCCGTTGACGGTCAGGGAAAACGTGGCCATGAAGTCCTCGCGGAAGAATTTGCTCCGTCAAGCTACCGGTCCCTGCAGTCCGGGGCCAGAACATTGCGTGGCGAGCCCGGTCGCCGCATACTCTGCGGCCCACGCTGGATATTGGTCCCGTCTTGTCGGGTGCAGGCCCGCCCACCGGAGCTCGCCATGATTCACTCTATTGTCATTCGCACTGTCGCACGCGCGTGTACCATCGCGCTCTGCCTCGCGCGCGCCATCGCACCCGCGCTCACACTCGCGGCGCAGCAGCCAAGCGCCCTCCCGTCACTCACGCAGAAACTCCCCATCGGCCCCGAGTTTGTCGTCGCCACATTGCCGAACGGCGTGCGCTACTACATCCGAAAGAATGGTGAGCCGGCGAAGCGCATGGAGTTGCGACTCGTCGTTAACGCCGGGTCGATTCTTGAAGACAACGATCAACTCGGCTACGCGCACTTCATCGAACACATGGGGTTCAACGGCACGACGCACTTCAAAAAGAACGAACTCGTGAAGTATCTGGAATCGATTGGTGTCCGCTTTGGTGCCGATTTGAACGCCTACACCAGCTTCGACGAAACGGTGTACCAGCTGTCAGTGCCAACCGATACGGCACGTC
>JANMKU010000523.1:0-5602 GCA_031372205.1 Gemmatimonadaceae bacterium
CCGGCGAGGTTCACGGCCGCGCGATTCTCGCCGATGGCTTGAGCCTCGAGACCCTCGAAGCGACGAGCGCGGATGATCCGCAAACCAGCCGAGCGCCTGGAGCGACGATGCCCCGGCTGACCGCTCCATGGCGTCGAGCAGCCGCATCAACGACATCGCGTCCTGAATCTCCCAGCCGGCTCGCAGCAGATACAGCGAACCCACGCGGTCGGCATCGAGTTCATGGCCTCGGCCCACGCGCCGCTCTGACATGAAAGCCGCGTCAGCCAGCAGCGTGCGCACCTTCGTCTCCATATCGTCCGCGCCGCCGGTGCGCAGTCGCCCCTGTGACTCCGCGCGAACAGCGGCTACCAGCGCCGAATCCGAATGTCCGAGCGTGGCGTGTGCCAGCTCGTGCGCTAGCACTGCCGCTAAGTACGCATCGAATCGTCGCTCGCGCGCCGTCACATCACTCGGTGCCTCGGACCGCGCCCACTCGGCGATCTGTGTGAGCAGTCCCTCGTTAATCACCATCGCGGCTCCCGGGAGCATCGATGCATTGACACTGGCGTCGCGAACAATCTCAAACTCCACCGTCAACGCAGGGTGATCGGTGGCCCGAGTCAGGCGTTTGAGAATCTCACCAACGCGCACCAACATCGCGGCGTCGCCGACTCGACCGAATCGTGCCACTTCCTGCTGCAGTGCCTTGCGACCGAAGGCCCGAATCTGCCCCGGAGTGAGACGAACCGGTTCCGGTGCACTCTTGCCACGTTGTCCTTGCGCGCTGCCCGACGCGCCAACCGTCAGCGCCAGCAGGGCGACGCCGCGCCAATTCACCTGCCGGTCACCGCATTGAATGGCGGGACGTCAAATAGCGAGACGCTGAAGTACAATCTGCCGCGACCATACACGTCGCCCTTCTTCAGGTCGGTGGCGGTCGGAATGACCTGGCCGAATCGTTGACCCAACAGCTCCTCATGCCGTGCCCACAGCGCGCCGGCGCCGATCTTGACGAGCCCGATCGACAACCCCATCCCGAGTCCAAGCGACTTTACGTCGGTGCTGGGAGGGATCGTTAACTCCGGCACCCAGAGCCGAATGCCGCGAGCCGAGATCGCCGTGCTCAGACGCCAACCAACACCAAACGTCAGACCCCAGCTGAAACGGCCGTCGCGGATTCCGTTCTCGAAGATCTCCACGCCGCCTGCGGCCGCGCGCGTGCCCGCGAGCGAATAGGTCGCGTCTGGCGCGACCAGCAACGAGGCTCCCAGCGAGTAGAGTCTGAGCGGCTCGTCCACCAGCGTAATCGTGAATGTGCTGGTGTCTCGACTCGCATTTCTCGCGATCTGCGGGTCGCTGTTGACCGCCATCTTCAGCTCGAGTTTCCGGCGCGTGGAATCCATGCGCACGGTCTTGACGTTCACGCTGGAGCAGGCCCGCGCCACTGAAAGCGCCAGCCGTTCGAACGCATACGCCGATGCAATCACGTCATCGTACGCGGCCACAGCGGTATCAGCCAACGCGCCAACTCGGCGCAACGAATCCCGCAGCACGCGCTGCGGCTCGAAGGTGTACAGTTCCGCACCCGCCAAGGCGGTGGCGGTCGTGAGGGAGCGGCGCGCCTGGATGACGTCTTGGGTGGACCGAATCACATCGGCGGTGAGCGGCAGACCATCGGGTGCACCCGCGCCTTCACACCCCTTCGACACCAGCGACAGGGAGTCACTCAGCTGTCGCGCCAGCATCTCCACGTCGCCCGCGCGCATGCGCTCCAGCGTGGCCAGCACCAACCCGGTGCTCTGCTGGAGCCCCTTCGGCCCGTAGAGCCGGTCGTCGAGTACGGCAAGCGCACGCTCGACCTTCTGTCCGGCCGCCAACGCATTGCGCAGACGCTCCGACGCGTCGACGGGCGCTTGCACGGGGAGCATGCTGTGTGCCACTGCCGCATCCCCCCCGCGAGGACGCCCGGCGATCACTGGCCCGGCCGCTGCCAATGCAACTTCAGGCAGGAAGGGCCCAAGCTTTTTGAGAAAATCAAGGGCTAGTGTCGGCACTTTGGTCGCAGTGGGCTGCACAACGCGGGTTTCGACGCTGTACTTGTACACCGCGGTGTTGCCGTGAATCACCTGCACACGGAGTGAGTCCGAACGCTTGCGCAGCAACGATGCGCCACTCCTGATCGCGGTCGCGCTGTCCGTCGGCGTCATGCGCAGCGTCGCGACGCCGGGCTTGGCGTGATCGATTTCGAGCACAGCCTGCGCTTGGCCACGTCGTGCGAAACTCACCAGGAGGACGCACGTCACAAACCAGACTCCGCAACCGCGACGCATTCGCATAGGCACCCTTAGCTCAGACCGATTGAGTCACCTTCCTCAATCCGGGTATGTGACACTCGCACGCCCCCGGTGGGCCGGGAATCTGCAGAGATACCACCCAGCCGCGCAGCCTGTCAATCGCGCCTGAGGTGCCGTCACCGCCTTCGAATTACTGGCCGAGCTCGCGCACCAGTCTATCCCGCAGGATTGCCGCGCCGACCCTGCCACCCATGATGTTTCCGGCGTACGGGCCAAGGACTGGCGATGCATGATGGCCCAGCACAAAGACCCCGGTGCCTTCACCCCACTCGAGTTCGTTCGTCAGCACCGGGTGCCCGCCGTACAGCGGCAGCTTGAGATCCTGCGCGGAGTCCATCAGCCAGTCGTGCAACTGCTTGCGCAATCCGGTCGCTAACACCACAAGCGAAACAGGAATCACTGTCCCGTCCACAAGAATCACGTCGACGGCGTTCTGCTTTGGATCGAGGTGCGCAACCTTTGCCACGCGATGTTCGACATCGCCAGACGCGATCGCCGCACGCAGCCACTCGCGCTCCCAGGGAGGAATGGTCCCGCGATCGCCATCGCTGCGTAGAAGCTCAAAACGCTCGGACCGCGCGACTTGGACGGACGTAATACCGCCGCCGAACACCGCGCATTGCTGGCCTTCCGGCAGATGCTCTACTTCATAATCGCGGTCAAACACATGTGAGATGCGCAGGTCGTGGCCCTGATAGCGGCTCGCCCACTCCGGCATATCCGGCGCGTCCATGCCCATGGCACGATACACGCGGTCGGCTTGAAAAACGCCGGTGGACGTCGTCACCCGAAGTGTACCGTCGCCCTCGCGCGCGATCGCCGTGATGAGCCCGATGTGCAGGCTGTCACCGAGATGGAGGGCCTCGGCAACAGCGCGTGCGTGGTCCACAAACAAACGGGCGGTCGGACGATGCCACGTCTCATCGCAGTCGCTCGCGCGCCGTTGCGTCTGCTCGGCAAACTGCAACAACGAGTTGGGATCACCGCTGACCGAGTCGCTCATGCCGCTACGGAGAATGCGAGTGCGACAGTCCCCGAATCGTTCACGGATGACGGTCAACGGATCGGCATATCGATCGACAATCAGCATCTGTTCAGGTTGCAGCAGACCTGAATCCCGCAAACACACACTCAGTGTTGTCCCCTGGACGCCGTACCCAGCAATCAGCGCAGCATAACGTTTCATGGTTCATCCGACAGGAGTCTTTCTTTGTCATCTCGACTGAGAACATCGTATCGCGTACCTGACAGCAACCCACTCACTACCGCCGTGGATATCGGGTGCGTGACATACGATCCAACGTCACACCCTGTCAATTGTTGCCTGAGCGACTGACGCGCCCTCGAACGACAGCACCTCCGCCACGACCTCGCGGCGCCGCAGTGCACCCGTGAACCGCTCCGCTGCATGTGGACAACTACTTGTCGTATCTGCATCGGATTCGGACGCACCGTCACGAAACACGTCGGTCGCGACGGACTCTGCGCCAGCGAATATCACGGGAGCGAACAACGAGCGTTTCGTATTGCGGAATGTGGATGAAAATGTACGAACCACCTCATGCGTCCGCGTCGTCGTCGCTCCTTGATTCATCGCTCAAAGTTGACCTTATTGCTCGCTGAGGCCTCGTCGTCACCATCGCTACGAGCGGCAGGATCACGTCAACAATTTGAGGTTCGTATGACCGCGCACAACGCGACGAAGCGCTTGGCGGCAACGGCAATGGCGATGTGTGCGCTGCTGGCCATCAGCTGCGACGGGCCGGGACCGCTTACCGAACTTCCGGCTCCACCGATTGCTGCGCCGCGCTTCGATGTCGTCGCACAAGGTCCGAATCTCATGGTCAATCCGTCGCTTGAAACGACGAGCAGTACGAGTGGCACGCCAGCCAACTGGTCGAAGGTGTATTGGGGCTCCCCCACGCCGACCTTCACGTATCCCGTGACAGGGCACGCCTCAACCCGTGCGGCGCAAGTGTCGTTCAAGTCGAACTCGAACGGCGATGGTCGCTATCAGCCGGCCTCGGTCGCGGTCACGCCGGGCGTCACGTACACCTACAGCGAGTGGTACAAGTCCAACGCCACCACGCAGCTTGACGTGGAGTTCACGAGCCCGAGTGGTGCAGTGTCGTACATCTGGCTCATGACGGTGGCGTCATCCGGTAATGCGTGGAAGCAGATGACGGCGACGTTTGTCGTCCCGTCAGGTGTCTCCAGTGCAGCGCCGATTCATCTCATCTCGAACTCCGGCTCGCTGATCATTGACGAGGTGTCGTTAACGGCACCCGCCGTGCTGCCGCCCAGTGCGCCGACGCTGTCGTTTTCGGCGAATCCGTCGACCATTGCCAGTGGGCAGCAGTCCACACTCAGCTGGACGTCGACGAACGCCACATCGTGCAGCGCGTCGGGAGCCTGGAGTGGCGCGAAGGCCGTGTCGGGATCAAGCGCCGTTGCGCCGACAGCCACGACGACCTATGCGCTGTCGTGCAGTGGCGCTGGTGGCAGTGTCTCCGCCAGTACAGCGGTCACTGTCTCCTCTTCGCCACCGCCGCCGAGCACATTTGCGCTTGGAATGGTGACGCTGTCGTTCGACGACTCGTGGCTGACGCAGTACCAGGCGGCGCTGCCCATTCTGCAGGCGGCCGGCGTCAAGGGCACCTTCTACCTGACCACGGCGCCGTTGTTTGAATTCTGGACAGGCTTCATGACGACGGCGATGGTGCAAGATATCGCGGGGAAGGGGCACGAGATCGCTGGTCATACCGTGCGCCATCCGGATCTCACCGCCATCACGCAGAGCGCACTGGTGGCCGAGCTCAATGACTCCAAAACGTACTTGCAAAACCTCACCGGTCAGCAGGTCACGTCGCTGGCGTACCCGTACGGCACGAACAACGCGAACGTCAAGAGTGTCGCCGCGGCCGCAGGGTACACGTCAGCGCGTGGCGTCAGTTACGACGTGCAGAACACGGCGGCGTCGGACAAGTACGACCTTCGCAGCCGGTGCATCGAGTCCACCGTACCGATCTCGCAGATTCAGGCCGAGATCGATGCGGCGAAAGCCAACAAGCAGTGGTATATCCTCTGCTTCCATGAGGTGAAGGATGGCGGTGACAATCTGGCCACGACACCGGCGCGGTTTCAGCAAATCGTGAACTACGTCAAGTCGTCGGGCATAAAGATTGTGACGATCAAGGAAGGGCGCGCCCTGATGAACTAGCGCTTGCGGAGGGACGGATCGGCCGGGCGCTTGCGCTGGCGGAGGG
>JANMKU010000524.1:0-13861 GCA_031372205.1 Gemmatimonadaceae bacterium
ATCCCGGTGGCGCGCTGCTCGAATCCGGCAGTGCGGCGCGCGACGCAGAGCACACACTTGCGCTGCTGCAGGCGGAAAATGTGACGCTGTTTCAGGCGACGTTCCTCGTCGGTCGTCGTCACGTTCGCACGGACATCATTGCGAAGCGCGGGAACGTTGTACGACTCATTGAAGTCAAAGCGAAGTCCTTTGACGGCGCCGCACATGTGGAGAGTTTGCGTACCGGCGGGCCCGGTGTGTTCCGCGCGAAAACCAAGGGTCACGCCATCTTGGCCGATTGGATCCCGAAGTTTGAGGACCTCACATTTCAGGTGCTCGTGCTGGAGCGCGCGTTGCCTGGCGTCATCGTGCAGCCGTGGCTGTTGATGGTCGAAAAGAGCAAACGCTCGACGCTCGACAATGTCCCTACTCTGTTCGAACTCGTGCGTCGCGAGCGCGAGGGGCACGCGACCGGAGTGCTGTCGGCAGAATTTCTGGGCACGGACGAGGAGCTGCAGCAGCTGGACATTCTGACGGAGGTTGATGCCGAGGACGAAGTCGCGATGCTGCGTGCGCAGGTCGATGCGGCTGCTACGCATTTCGAGTCGTTGCTCGACGCGCCACGTGATGCACTCGTGCCCCCACTCGGACCGCACTGTGCCGACTGCGAGTTTCGCACGGAACCACTTGCGGACAGCGGGTTCGCGCGCTGTTGGGGGCCGCTCGCCGCCATCGCACCGCACGCGCTTGAGCTGTACCGCGTCAGCAGCGTGAAGGAGTCGGATGGGACACCACTCGTGACGTCATTGGCGCGCGCTGGCAAAGCGTCATTGTTCGATATCCCGGAAGATCGTTTAGCCAAGAAGGACGGAACGATTGGCGCGCAGGCGGAGCGACAGTTGCGACAGCTCCGACACTCGCGATCCGGCGACCAGTGGGTGGGTGCGGCGCTTCGCGACAATCTCAGCGCGTTGACGTATCCCATGCACTTTATTGACTTTGAAGTGTCACGACTGGCGCTGCCGTATCACGCCAACATGCGGCCGTACGGACAGGTAGTGTTTCAGTGGAGTTGTCACACGGTGGACGCAGCCGGCGCGCCGCCGCCGCGACACACGGAATGGCTGAACAGTGCACACGAATGGCCGAACATCACATTTTCGCAAACGCTGCGTGATGTCATCGGTGCGCAGGACACCGTCATGGCGTGGTCACCGTTCGAAGCCGGCCGCTTGCGTGAACTCGCCAAAGAGCACGCGCACTTTGCCGCCTACGATCCAGCGCTCGTGTCGTGGGTGGAGCTGCTCAACAGCACGCGCATCTTCGACCTGCACAAATGCGCCGTGGAGGATTTCTATCATCCGGGGATGCGTGGCCGCACGTCGATCAAGGTGATCCTCGACGCGCTCTGGAAATCCGATGTCGCCATGCGTGATCAGTACACGGCGTGGACGGGCACCGTGGTCTCCGCCGAGCAGGATCCGTACAAGGCGTTGCCGGGGCTTGAGATCGCGGGCGTGTCGCAGGACGTGCACGAGGGCACGGGCGCAATGCGTGCATACGAGGCCATGATGTACGGTGTTGAGCGAACGGACGCGAACGCGATGGCGAAGTGGCGGACTTTGCTGCTGCAGTACTGCAAGCTGGACACGCTGAGCATGGTGTTGGTGTTTGAATACTGGCGACGCGTGACGGGGCTTGCGTAGGCTGCGGGTTGGCATGGTCCTGCGCGGGGCTCTCTGGTTGGCGTCGCGCTACGTTGCGGTGGGCGCAGTGATCGGGCGAGTGAGTAAAGGTCCGCGGTGCGCGCTAGCCTTGTGGGGCAAGCAGGTGCGGATTGATAGAATCCGCGCTGATTTGGCGATTAGACTGTGAGAGTCCGCTGTATAAACAAGTCCGTTGCAGCGTAGCATTGGATCGTTGCAGCTCAATTCGCGTCAGGAAGCAAACAGACATCTTCTCATCACGAAGTTGACACGATCGGCGATCATCGCTTCACTGGGCTTCCCTGAGACAGTAGACGTCCGTGGGCGACTCTCGCTCGCGGACCTGTTTGCGAAGTCGAAGTCGCGCACGGGGATATATCTCCTCGAGTTCGCCAATCAGACCTTCTACATCGGCCAAGCCGTCGAAGTGTGTCGAAGGTTTGCCCAGCACTGTGCAAACGTCGGCGAGATCGTCGGATTCACCTTTCTGCCGATTCGCGCGGCGGCACTCGACGAGACGGAACGCGGCTTGATACGATCCGCCGAAGCGGCGGGACTCCCACTCACCAATCGAGTTCACGTGTCGACCGTGCTCGGCGAGACGGACTTCGATCTGCTTGTGGCTCCTGCGGAACAGGAAGCATGGCTTGCGTCGTGGCCGAGGCTTGTTCAGCACACGCGCGCAGAAGTCAGACTTCCGCCAAATGCGCCAGCAAGAATCCGAACAGCGCAGGCCTTCACGCGGTTATCGGATCATTCAATGTGGAACCAGGTCCGCGAGTGCCTGCAGATCTATTCCGCAGGCTGCTTACCGTTTCCCACGTTGACGCAACTCTCCTTTTGGAGCGTGAGTTGCTTGCCATCGACGAACAAGAGCACGTGGCCGCGCTTTGCCGCAGTGAATGCGGGTTTAATGGAGTTGATGGTGATCGGTTGGGAGATAGGCGGCGTCGGCACTTGGGGGTTTGTGAACTGCGCACGCTCGGTGATTGAGCGCGAACACGGTTCGATACAGTTATTCGAGGGGAAACACAAACGCGTTGATGTCGATGACTCGCGGCAGTATCAGTCGGCCGGCAGTGACCAACTTTCAATTTCGGCGGACTCAATTCCCGCACTTGCACGACTTCTTGGTGATTCGGCTGTGCGTGACGCAGCCGCGCAGCTAGCATTGCGGGTAATGCGCTCACGTTCGAACATATACTCGAAGTTTCACTGTCCCGCGCTCGCAGACGCAATGCTCGCGCCACTTGCTTGCTAACAGTCCTGGAAGTTATGACTGGGCTGGCCCCGCGTTTGGCGTGGGTGAGTTCCTCCCGTACCCGCGAAGTCACCAGAGCCACCTGCGACGCTGTTCCTGTCGCAATCTTCGGAGACCAGCCCATGTCATCGTCTACCGCTGTTGCCGCAATCATCTATCTCGGACTCGACGTCCACAAGGACTCCGTCACGATCGCGGGTGCTCCTGGCGGACGCGTCCGCGCCTACGCGCATCGACAAGTACGAATGACTTCGCGAGACTGCGGCGCGTGTTTGAACGACTGGCCAAGGATGGCGAGATTCGCGCGTGCTACGAGGCCAGTGGCGCCGGCTACGTGCTGCAGCGCGCGATGGCACGGGTGGGGCTACCCCTGCGATGTGATCGCCCCGTCGCTGATCCCGGTCAAGCCGGGGGTGCAGCGGAAGCACGATAAGTACGATGCCGGCCAGCTGGCGCGGTTGTACCGGGCGGGGGAGCTGACGACCATCCGCATTCCGAGTGAAGCGGAGGAGCGCGTGCGCGATGTCGTGCGGTGCCGCGAGACGCGCGTTATGCGAACGAATCTACCTTGCCTTGACACTCGTCACGTGACGCGTTACATTTCCGTATGATCAAGACGTTTGCGGATCGGCGCACGCAGGAGCTGTTCATCATGGGGACGACGAAACGGTTCCCGCCGGATGTTGCCCCGCGGGCCGCACGAAAGTTGGAGTACGTCGACCTGGCGACGACCGTGGACGATCTCAAGGTGCCGCCGGGCAATCACCTGCACGCACTCAAGGGCGATCGCAAAGGGCAGCACGCCATCGCCGTGAACAACCAGTGGCGTATCTGCTTTCGATTCGTCGAGGGCGACGCCTATGACGTCGAGATCTGTGACTATCACTGACCGGAGCAGACACGCATGAGTATCCCGAATACGCGACCGATGAAGCGCCGCCCCACCCATCCCGGCGAGATGCTGCGCGAAGATTTTCTCCCGGACTTCGGGCTCACCGTCGTTGGCCTGGCGGAGGCGGCCGGTGTCTCGCGGCAGTCGATCAACGAATTACTCCGTGGCCGACGCGCGGTCAGTCCCGAGATGGCGCTCCGCCTCGCCCGGCTCTTTGGGAACGCCGCAGAGTTTTGGCTCAATGCGCAGCGTGCGGTGGACTTGTGGGACGCGTCGCAAGCACTGAAGGTGGAAATGGCGAGCATCAAGCCACTCCGCGTCGCCTAACAGTCCTAACGAGTTTTCTGTCAAGGGCACGCGCGAATGCCGTGGTGCGTGCCTGTTGTTCACGCATCAGCGCGGTTGTCGTACGACCTGCAATGGCACGTCGAGTGTGCATCGGTTCGATCGTCCACGTCCACGTGGCGGTCACACAGTCCGGCGAGCCTCGCGGCTCAGATGTGCACGGTCGACGCAGCGCCTGGCTCCCCGATCAATGGGAAGAGCCTCGAAGGCATCAGTTAGGCGGGCGGGTTTGCCAGGCGGGGCCACGTGCGGCGCTTCGTGGTGGTTAGCGGGCGTCCACGGAATTGTCGGTTGAAGGGTTCTTTTTTACTCAAGATGGCGTAGACGATCGTCGCGAGCTCTTTCGCGATCAGGGCGCGGGCCAGGGGTTTCCCGTGGCGCCGTTGCCACCGCAGGAATTCGTGCTTGACCTCCGGGAAGTATTGCACGGCGCGAATCGCCGCATGGTGAAACGCGATCTTCAAATACCGATTGCCATCGCGCGAGCGTTGGTGGCGCGCCTTCCCACCCGAGTCGTGTGAGCCCGGCACGAGGCGACAGTAGGAATGGAAATGCCGCACCGTGGGAAACCGCGCGATGTCATCAATCTCGAGCAGCAGCGTGTACGCCACCATCTTGCCGATGCCGGGCACCCACACGAGCCCTTGCGCCTCGGGCGTGGCGAGGACACGATCGCGGAGTTCGTGCGCCAAGCGTTGCACGTGCGTCTTGAGGAGCCCGCGTTGGGCCATGTGGAGGTCCGCCTGCAGTCGCGGCAGCTCGGGGAGTTCCATCGGCGTGGCGACGTTATACTTCTCGAGCAACACGCCGACGCTCCGTTGACACTGCACGATCCGGTTGACCAGGAGTAAGCGGGCGCGCAAGACGTCGCGGACTTCGCGATGCTCGTCGCTGATCATGTGCGCCTCCGGAATGCGTTGCACGCGCAACAGCTGCGCCATCGTCGCGGCGTCGACCGCATCGGTCTTCACCTTCGCATAGCTGATGGCCTTGAGATATTTCGCCTGCGCCAGGCGGAGGGCAATGCCCTGCGGCACCAGCAGATCGCGCACCCAGTACCACATGCCGGTGCACTCACACACCGCTTGATGTGGCCCGTCGAGGGTCTTGAAGTACGCGGAGATGGCCGCGCGATTGGTGGGCAGGTCGGCCTTGCGCACCAGCGTGCCGTTCGCGTCGACCGTGTGCATGGCCATAGTCCGCTTGTGGAGATCGATCCCGGAGTACAACATCGGCGACGCTCCCGCGTGAGGGTGATGCGACGAGTATCTCGCCGCCGGGCCTCGTTGGGAATATCAATGGGTTGCAGTTGACAACCGAGCGTTAGACCGCTTCACATGGATTCATCGTCTCCACTCACACTAGACTCGTTCCACACACCATTGAAGATATTGAGGCGTATCTTGATCGCCGCTTAAGTGTCGGCCAAGACACCGATCGGACCGGCAACGGTTTGCTTGTGCGCGGGAATCAACAGGTGCAACGCATTGGAGCGGCACTAAACACCTCATTTGCGGCCATCGATGCTGCCGCGTCTCTACAAATCGATCTGTTGATCGTGCATCATGCGCCGTGGGCAGAGATTGATTTACACTTGCGTGAGCAGAAGATCGCGAAGCTGAGAGCACTGGGTATTTCCCTGTATGCCGCACACGAGTCATTGGATCGCTCAGCGACCGAGCGACTCGGTGATATGCTCGCTGCGTCGTTGGCTCTCACCGGTATTCTGCCGACGACGAGTGGTCTCGTCGTCGGTACTGCGCCTGCCATCAGCTTTGACGCGTGGCTGCGACTCGTGTCGGAACGGTTGCACGCCTCCGTTCGCGCGTGGCCGAACAACTCAACGTTTCACCGCGTAGCCGTGGTGCCCGGTGGCGGTGGACGTACGCACTACCTCGCCGCCGCCGTCGCAGAGGGATGCGATACGTTTCTCACCGGTGAAGGTTCGCTGTACACCGAGTTGTTCGCGTTCGAATGTGGTCTATCCTTGGTGTACGCCACGCACACTGCCAATGAATTTCCGGCGATCTGCGCATTCGCGGCATCGGTCGCGGCGGAGTTCGGACTTCGGTGCGTCGACCTGCCGGAAACACTGTCAATCACTGGAGGCGGTCCTGCTCCGTTGGAGCATGGTGGCAGGGGCGCGGTCTAACGAGCGTTGCGGTTGTAGGATAAGTCATTTTCTCGTCGCGTACGCGCGTGAAGGCAGCGTGCAGTTTGAAATGACGTGATGATGATCGCTCAGTGTTGAGTCGTGTGGAGTCGTTGGTGTGTCGATAGAGCTCCAGTGGAATTGCGCCAAGGATGCTGAAATCAACGTGCGCTTCATCTGAGATATGGCGATGGCCTTCAGCGGTATCGAAGTAGTCGAACTTGTGGACGAGACGATCCTTGGCGACGTCCAGCGGGGCGGCGTTCGCGGCCAATCGGCGAAATACGCGTCAGGCGCTGCTGGCGACACCGCCGTGGTGCGACAGCTGATCGTCACCGCAACAAGAACTGTGCATACAGTGGCGTGCAGCCAGCGGGCAGGAGGCATGAACTATATTCTCATCGGAACGTCACACCCGCGAGCACACGATGACTGCACTGAATACAATCGTCTCTGACCTCGACGCATTTTTCAAGATCGCCGAGTCGGGGCAGGACCCCGCCTTTGGGCGTTTTCTGCCGTCTGTGTATGAAGCGGATGCCGTCTCGTGGCGCACGTGGACGGAGCCTGCGTTCGCGATGCACTTCAATGGCCTGATGTTGCGCGGTGAGGCAACCGTGACGACGGTGTTTCTCTCGGCGTTTCCCAGCGACGAGGTGCTCGAACACTTCATCGCGCAGGCTGCGCCCGGAGACCTGTTGTTTGTGCACCATCCGATCAATCTCGAGTCGGGCGATCCGCGCGGTGCGTGGGGACGGTTTTTTCGGCCAATTCCACCGCACCTGTTGCGCGCGCTACAACAGCGCCAGTTGTCCGTCTATTCGTGTCATGCGCCACTCGACTATCACCCCACGTTGAGCACATCACGCGCCATCGCGACGGCAATCGGTGGTGAAGTCACCGGCGAGTTCTTTCCGTACGGCCCAGGGTACGCCGGGGTCATCGCGGAGATCACGCCGCTCTCCACCACCGCGCTCGAGAGTGTGTTGCGCCGCGCGTTTGGCGTCCCATACCTGGACGCAGCGGGGGCCCAACCTGTTGACATCTCCACGGTAGCCATCGTTGCTGGTGCCGGCGACCGTGTGGAACAGATGATGGACGCCGAAGCCCGCGGTGCGCAGGCCTACATCACGGGGGAGATTCGTGCCCGCATCGATTCAGATTACGGCCGCGCACGATTCGCTGCCATCGAGCAGTTTGCTGCCTCTACGTCTATGGCGCTGCTCGCCGTCTCGCATGCGGCCTCTGAATTTCTCGTGATGGGGACAGTGATGCAGCGGTGGTTTACCGATCGCTATACCGTGTCGACAGTGCTCTTGCCGGAGTCACACTGGTGGCGTTGAACGAGTGATCTCGTCGAAGTGGTCGTGACGCGCCTCACGGCTGTCGGTTGTGCAAGCGCATATACGCGCTGTGCGTACGCAGCGCCTGCATCACCTGATCGCTCACGCGATCAATTGTTCCCGCGTTGTCGGAGATCCTGCGCAGTGTGAAGCTGTTGAAGCTTGCCACGGATCCTTCAGTTTGCGTTCGAGCGTGCGGAGCATCGTAAGCACGGTCGGATAGGCGAGGTCGACGGTGAGTCCGGCCTTCACTTCGGCGACCGTCGCTGAGCCGAGCGTCCAGATGACGGCCATGATGTCGGGTGCGCGACGGGTGAGCTGCGCTGGCACCACGACTCCTATTAGATATGTAATAGAAAATCGGTTATCCGGTCCGTCTTGTCTGGAGTGCGCTGCCAATGACGGGAGGTTTGCAAAGGCGGCGTTGAGCACCGAGGTGGCGCTGTGAGGCCCGGTGCCGTCACCCAGTGGGCCACGTATCCGAAATCTTGTACCCCAGCGGCCACGGATCAGTGGGGTCCAGCATCAATGTCGACCGCCCGGTAATCCACGCGCGGCCAGTAATGCTTGGAACAATCGCCGGTCGACCACCCACTTCCGTCTCTCGCTCAATGCGACCGACAAACCGGCTCTCAATGATCGAGCGACCAAGGAACGTCTCGCCCACCTGCATCTGACCACGGGCATGCAACACTGCCATCAGCGCGGAACACCCCGTGCCCGTCGGTGAGCGATCCAACTTTCCTGGCTTGATCACACACGCATTGCGACTCGACAGCACGCCATCAACGTGTTCCAACGGGCCGGTCACAAAGCAGAAGGAAAAATGATTCCATCCGGGCAGTGTCGGATGCGTAAATCCCAACTGTTCGTTTGCCGCGCGCACAATGCGTCGTCCCACCACCGCGATGTCGCGCGCTTCATCCGGTGTGATCGCGAATCCGAGCGACGAACCACTCACCAGCACGAAACTGTCGCCGCCGAATGCGGTGTCCACGGTGAGTGTGCCAATCCCATCTACGTCCAGCGCCACACCAAGCCGATCAGCAAACGCCGCGACATTCTGCAGCGTGATTGACTCGGCTTTGCCATTCCGACAGTGCGCGCGCACGTGGACCAATCCCGCAGGCGCTTCGAGCACCAACCGCGTTTCCGGTTCGTGCATCGGCACGATACCGGTGTCCAGCATCACCGTCGCCACACAAATGCAGTTGGACCCAGACATCGGTGGCGTGTCTTCCGGCTCCATGATGATGAAGCCCATCTTTGCGTCTGGATGCTTCGGCGGCACGAGCAGGTTGACATGGCGGAATACGCCACCGCGCGGCTCGTTGAGCACAAACGCACGCAACGCACCGTCGTTGGCGATGAATCGTGATTGCTCCCAGATGGTGTCGCCGGGCGGCGGTGCCACACCACCCACAATCACATCACCAACCTCGCCCTCGGCGTGACATCCTACAATCTGAATTAGTGAGCGTTCGCGCATGGCGCGCTATGCCTGCGGCTGTCGCGCGTAGCGGAAGTCGCAGTGGCTCGCCCCACCCATCAGCGTCTGCGTTCGCGTCAATGCAACGTCGGGGTTGAAGCCCGCGATCGACGCCGCGTCCCGATTGCACGACAAGATCGCACCAAGCTCGGGAACGCCGAGTGCCAGTTCGTCACCTTGTGTGCAAGGAAGTGTCGCACCGATCTGATTGAGCTCAGCGCCGGTTGGGATCGGCGTGGTCTTCACCGTGCCGGCACCCGGTCCTTGAGCGGCTCCGGTGTGAACGTTGGCAGGAATCGGCAGCCGGTTTGTGGGGAAAAGGCCACGTCCACCGATCGACACTGCTCCGCAACGCCAGCCGCCGTCGGCTTCTCGCCGCGTTCCACCCATGCCAACAGCGCATGCATGGCCGCCACATACTGCGCGTCACTCAGGTAGCTGTGTTCGCTGTCGTCGGTAAAGAGTTGCACGAGGAGCTCTGCGCTGCCGCCGCGTCGCATGGTTTCGCGAAACGCGGACTCCAGTTCCACGAATGCGGTGGGATCGTTCACCGCATGGATGGTCAGCACCGGTATGGCGATCCGACCCCGCACGTCGGCATCAGCTGCAAAGTCAGCACGAGCCGCCGGATTGGCGGTGGCGCGAAACACGCGCGCATTCAACGCCGCATCATCATGGGAACCGCTGTACCGCACCGTGGCATTGCCAAACGGATTGCGCCCGCCGAGTCGATTGAAGACGATGTCCTGAAAATGCCACGTGCCCCAATTGAGATGACTGATGAGTGAACTTTCCTGAATCGCCACGGCGCCCAGAATGTCCGCCAGATTCCGCGATTGTTGTGCGTTCCGTTCAGCGGCTGGCTTTCGCACGCCTGTGCAATCGTCGACCCGTGCCGCGAGTTGCGCGCGTGTGAGTTTCGAGGCGAGTGGCAGCCCTTGCCACAACGGATATGTCGGCTCGTCAGCGCGAGGATGGTTGCCGCAGACCGCCTGATACACTGCACGCAAGTCGAAGCGAAAGTCGTACGACTGTGATCCGCCGCCAAGCACGCCGCTACTCAAGAACACCGCGTCGTACGGCGACTTGCCATTCACCGACGTGCCGTACAACTCGGCGGCTTTTGCGGCGACGCTCGCCCCCCACGACTGGCCGTGCAAGACTGTGCGCGTTGGCGCACTCACCTGTCGCACGAACAACTGGCGCACGCGTTCAACATCGGCTGCGGCGCTCTGCACTGCCACGCCGCCCTGATGAAATCCTGAACCTGCGTACGCGTAGCCAGCGCGCGTCCAGACGGACCAGCGGGCAAGATCGGCCGCTACACGATCGGACTTCGGATCGCCCAACTCCGGCCCACCGTGCGCATGAACAATGAGCGTGCCGTTCCACGGTGACGGCACAGCAAACCAGTAGTATGCGCCGGCGCTATCACGACCGGAGAGACAGCGACTGCCGGCGGCGACGCTTTCGGGGCACGCCGCCGATTGCGCTGGCGCTTGGGCGCTGAGTACGTGGTCATTGGCCGCGATCAGCAGAACGGCGATGGCTGCAACGGTGCGAACTCGTTTCATCGATTCGTCGGGTGACGTGCGGGGCGGGAGCATTCCGCGAGCAACATCCGCGCGTGCGAGATGTGAGGTAGTGTTAAGGATGCGCATGCTCTCCGTCGTTCTGCTAGTACCGCTCGTCGCAGGCACCGCGTCGAAGGTGCAAGCGCAGGATACGGTCGCCACCACGCTGATTGCCGCGCGCGCCGTCGCAACGCTTAAAGTCGCGGGCTTCGCCGATTTTCTGGTTGCTGACGGCAAGGCCGTGTGGGTGACCAACCGCGGACGCATAGAGAAGCTCGACCGCGAGCATGCGCAGCCCGTGCTCACTGCGACGGTGCCCAGTCCGTGCGGGGCGATGGCCGTGGGCTTCGGCGCCGTCTGGGTGGCCAACTGTCGTGACAGTTCGGTGTATCGCGTCGACAGAAAATCAGCGCGCGTCGTGGCCATGATTCCAACTGGGCTGGCCGACCGTCGCGGGGAACTCAGTGTGGCCGTCGGTGCTGGCTCGGTGTGGGTGTTGAGCGATCGCGCTGGCGTGTTGTCGCGCATTGATCCGCGCACCAACAGTGTTATCGCGCGCATAACCGTTGCACCCAACTCGTTTGCCGCGGTGTTCGGATTTGGCTCCGTCTGGATCTCGAACACGGGAGCGCCGAATGCTGGTGCGCCCAACGCTGGTTCAACAACCGCAGCCAGTGGGTCGGTGCAGCGCGTTAGTCCGGCTACGAACCAGGTCGTGGCGACCATTCCCGTCGGCCCCACACCGCGCTTCCTCGCGGCGGGCGAGCGCGGGGTGTGGACGCTCAATCAGGGCGACGGCACCGTCTCACGGGTCGATCCCAAAACCAACGCGGTCACTGCGACCATCGCGGTCGGCGTGCCCGGTGGCGGTGGGGATATCGATGCCGGTGGTGGCGCCGTGTGGGTGCGGGCGAGCCGAGTGTTGCTGTCGGTGATCGATCCGCGCAGCAATCGGGTGGTGGAGCGCCTCGGGCCCGTCGCCGGGAGTGGTGCGGTGCGTGTGGCCGGGAACGCGGTCTGGGTGACGGCGCATGACGTCGGCACTGTGTGGGTCGTGCGGCGATAAAGCTCTGGGCAATTCCGGTGAGGAATCTCTGAAGAAGACCATCCGACGGGTACTCGAAGAGCGTCTGCCACGCGAAACCGATCGCAACGCGCACTAGCGTCGCGAAGGAGACATGGGACTTCGGGGACTTAGTCTTCATCCGCTGAAGGGCGACCGCCAAGGTACGTGGGCGGTGGAGGTCAGCGGCAACTGGCGAGCGACCTTTCGGTTTGTCGGGCCTGATGTCTGAGACGTGCACTACGAGGACTATCACTGATGAAGACCGTGCGTATGCACAATCCGCCGCATCCGGGCGAGATCCTCCGCGAGCTCTGCCTCACGCCGTTGAGTCTCACGGTCACAGATGCGGCCGCCTCCTTGGACGTGAGCCGCAATACGCCCTCGGCCATCTTGAACGGACGCGCGGGGATCAGCCCCGAGATGGCGGAGCGTCTATCGATCGCGCTGCGCGTTCGAAAGCTCGCGGCCGCGTAAGCGAGCGCCGCGTGTAGAGGTGTAACGATACTTCAGCGCGAACTGTTCTCAACGAATCCGCGCGTAACACCGCTGTTTTCGTCGGCGACAACCTCGCGATGGACAGCGGCAGCGTGGGAACACCGCTGCACGTTCGCGGCCCAGACCGACGCACTCGGACGAATTCACAATAACTGGTCTAGTGATTAGACTTATTTATGACCCTCACAACGTTCGCCCGTCTCCTCGGCACGTCACCGAAGTGGGTACTCAACACGATGAGGGCCCTCGGTCGGACACCGCGCTATACCACAAGTATGGCACGACAACTGACGGTGACGCGCGCGATCCACGACAGCGTGTGCCTGCCCCTGTCAACGTCGTTCTCCCTGGCGCGAACCGCATTGCGGTCTTGGAATGGTGAATTGTCGCCCGTCACGCTGCGCGTAAACGCCGCTGATGACGTCGCGCTGACGATTGATGTGTATCGTCTGTTGGCTTCGCTGCACGTACGACAAGCAGAACTTCGCGAGTCCTACGCGCCCCCTGTTCGCGGACGGCCGCGTACCACGCCCGTCGATGCCCTCGTCGCGGCGGCGGATTGGGGGCTCGACCTCTCACTTGTTCACGACAACATGCGCAAGACGCCACACGAACGACTTCGCCAACTTGACGCGATGCGTGCGTTTGCTGCCGGTGTGCGTCGTTCGCCACACCGCGCGGGCCCCACCGATGTTTGAAACCATTCTCGCGGCGCTCGTCGCACGCGACATTCGGTTTGTACTGATCGGCGGCGTGGCCGCCACCATCCACGGGTCGGCGCGATTCACCAACGACATCGACGTCTGTTACGACACGGCGCCCGATAATGTCGATCTGCTCGTCGCACTACTCACCGAATGGCGCGCGTACTTGCGCGGCGTCGAGCCCGGCCTGCCGTTCATTCTTGACCTCCGCACCTTTCGCACAACACCGCTGCTTACACTCACGAGCACGGTGGGCGCCATCGACTTGCTCGACATCGTACCTGGGGTCGGCGACTATCGCGCCGCGGTGGCTGGCTCCGAATTGGTCCAGATCGGCGCGACCACGTTTCGCTCACTGACGCTTGAAGCACTGATCGCGTCCAAGAAGGCCGTTCGCCGCAAGAAGGACCTCGAACAGCTGATCGAACTTGAAGCGATTTTGGCGGTGCGACGCAAACGTCAGTAACGCAAGAACATCTGCTGGACCTCGCGCGGATCTTTCGTCCGCGTCAGCGCCACCATGAGCAGAATGCGCGCTTTGGCGGGCGTGAGGTGCTGCGCCGTTACCATCGGTGGTGCTGGAGGAGTCAACGGCGGTCGCGTCGAGTCAGCGCGAACTGTTCGCAACGAATCGGCGCGTAACACCGCAGCGCGCGTCGTGTCCGGTGCAGGACCGCCGCCTCGGCCCACGGCGCTCATGTTGTCGCCGCCCGCAAACACCGTCACCACCACCACACCTGCTCGGCGAAGCGCCGTATACGTCTCCGATTCCGCGCGAGTGAAGCCGTTGCTCTGCACCGCAATGCCCGCGGGTTGTTTGTCGTAGCGCGGACCGGTGCCACCCGGATAACTGAA
>JANMKU010000008.1:0-6026 GCA_031372205.1 Gemmatimonadaceae bacterium
CCGAACGGATTGGTACAACGCGTGTCCGTGCTGGTTGCGACTGCGGGTGCTGGACTTGCCGTGGTCGGGGTTCTCGGCGTCGCCGCCGCGATGTTCACCGGCCACGGCCGCAGTCCGTACGACGCGTGCGGGCCACGCGCGACATCCTCGTACTGCCGAGCGCTCGCACATCCGCAGCGCGTCACGCATCTGCCTTGATCGGTAGCGCGGGTGTAGGACTGATCGCCCCACAACGCGACGGCCGCGCTTTAGCAGCAATCGATCGCAGACGCGTTCGGCATCACCCCGTTGATGTATCGAGAGGAATAGCGATGGCGAGGTGGCGCCGACCAGCCGCATGTGCCAGTATGAGCGGCGCGCTCTTGACGTCTGGCTACACAATTTCCCTGCAATGACTACCGAGTTCTTCGAAAAGCCGATTCTCAATTCGCCGTACACGGCGCCCACGCTGCATTGGGAACTCGACGAGTCGGGCCAGCCCACTCAGCGCACGGTGGACGGTCGCCGAAAAGCGTCATTCGTTACGCCCATCCCGAAGGCACGCAAGCAGACCAAGGGGCAGACTGCGCTCGTGCTGGACGAGGGCAAGGGGCTGTCCACCGGCGAGCAGGCGTACGACATCCGTTCGCTCATCAATGAATTGCGCATCCAGGTGGATCGCTGGCGACAGCTGCGGAACCCGAATGATTGGCGAGTCACGCCCGTGACCCGTCGACTCTTGCAACACTGGCGGACGCACAATTTCTCCGGCATTCGTCCGTTTTTCTGCCAGATCGAGGCCGTGGAGACGGTCATTTGGCTCACCGAAGTTGCCCCGGAGCTCGGCCGGGACGGCAAGCGCTTTCTCGATCACCTGAGCGCCGTCAACCGCGACGCCAATCCCGAGCTGCTACGTCTCGCGCTCAAACTGGCGACCGGCGCGGGCAAGACCACCGTGATGGCGATGATCATCGTCTGGCAAACGATCAACGCCGTGCGTCATCCGTCGTCGAAACGGTTCACGCGCGGATTTCTGGTGGTCACACCGGGCATCACCATTCGGGACCGTTTGCAGGTGCTGCAACCGAACGATCCGTACGCGTACTACGCCGAGCGCGAGTTGGTGCCGAGCGACATGGTGGCGGAGCTACTCAAGGCGAAGATTGTCATCACCAACTACCATGCCTTCAAACTGCGCGAGCGTCTGGAAATCTCGAAGGGTGGGCGCGCACTGCTGCAGGGGCGCGGCCCCGCGTTGCAGACACTGGAAACTGAAGGACAGATGTTGCAGCGCGTGATGCCCGAGCTGATGGGGATGAAGCATATTCTCGCGCTCAACGACGAGGCGCATCACTGCTATCGCGAGAAGCCGGCGAGCGAGGAAGAACTCGCGCTCAAAGGCGATGAGCGGAAGGAGGCGGAGGCGAACAAGGAAGCCGCGCGCTTGTGGATTTCTGGGCTGGAAGCCGTGAATCGCAAGCTTGGATTGGCGCGTGTTCTGGATCTATCGGCGACGCCGTTCTTTCTCAGCGGATCGGGTTATGTCGAAGGCACCCTGTTCCCGTGGACGATGAGTGATTTCTCGCTCATGGACGCCATCGAGTGCGGCATTGTGAAGCTGCCTCGTGTGCCGGTGGCGGATAACATCCCGGAAGCGAAAGTGCCCATCTATCGCCAGCTCTGGTCGCACATTGCACCGAAAATGCCAAAGAAGGGACGTGGCAAGGGAGGCGAACTTGACCCGCGCTTGATTCCGGCAGAATTGCAGACGGCACTGGAGGCGCTGTACGGGCACTACGCGGAAACGTTCGAACGATGGACGGAGACTGTCGGGGTGGATGTGCCGCCCTGTTTCATCGTCGTGTGCAACAACACAGCCACGTCCAAGTTGGTGTATGACTACATCTCTGGGTTTCAGCGTACGCTGGATGACGGGTCGAAACAGCTTGAAAATGGCAAACTACCGCTGTTCAGGAATTTCGACGACCATGGAAATCCGTACGCACGGCCGCACACGCTGCTCATTGACAGTGAGCAATTGGAGTCCGGTGACGCATTGGACGACAATTTCCGCAAGATGGCCGAAACGGAGATCGAACAGTATCGCCGCGACATCGTGGAGCGAAAAGGTGGCCACCAGACGGCGGCGGACATCACCGATCAGGACCTGTTACGCGAGGTAATGAACACCGTTGGCAAGACCGGCCGACTTGGCGCGGATATTCGCTGCGTCGTGTCGGTCTCCATGCTCACGGAGGGTTGGGACGCCAACACGGTCACGCATATCCTTGGTGTTCGCGCGTTTGGCACGCAGCTGTTGTGCGAGCAGGTGATTGGGCGCGCACTCCGTCGCCAGTCATATGAACTCAACGAACGCGGCTTGTTCGACGTGGAGTATGCCGACGTCCTTGGCATCCCTTTTGACTTCACGGCCAAGCCGGTCATTGCGCCACCGCAACGTGTAAAGCCGACGGTGCAGGTGAAATCGGTGTCGCCAGATCGCGATGCACTCGAGATCCGTTTTCCGCGAGTTGATGGCTACCTGATCAAGCTGCCGGATGAGCGGCTGGTGGCCACGTTCAATGACGACCACACGCTGCATCTCACACCGGCACTCGTGGGCCCGACTGAAACGCGAAACGAAGGGATCATCGGAGAGGGTATTGACCTGACGCTCACGCATCTGCGTGACATGCGCCAATCGAGTCTCGTCTTTGAGCTCACCACGCGCCTGCTGTACAACCACTGGCGTGATCCCAACGGCGCGCCAAAGCTGCATTTGTTTGGTCAACTCAAAGCCATCACGCGACAGTGGCTCGACAATCATCTGGTATGCACCGGGGGTACATATCCAGCGCAACTGATGTATCTGCAGTTGGCGGACATGGCCTGCGAACGCATTACCAGTGGTATCGTCAACAACATGGGGACGGCGAAGACCGTGCTCCCGATGTTCGATGCGTACAACCCGGTCGGCTCCACGCAGCACGTCAATTTCTCGACCAGCAAACTGCTCCGCTGGCAAACGGCATCGGACAAGTGTCACCTCAACTGGGTGATCTGCGACAGCAACTGGGAAGCCGAGTTGTGTCGGGTGGTAGAGAAGCACCCGCGCGTGCTCGCGTACGTGAAGAACCACAACTTAGGCTTCGAGGTACCGTACCGCAGTGGCAGTGAGTCGCATCGCTATCGCCCCGACTTCATTGTATTGGTGGACGACGGGCGTGGTGCCGAGGACCCATTGCATCTCGTGGTGGAGATCAAAGGGCGACGCGGCGAGGATGCAAAGGAGAAGGCCAATACCATGCGGCAGTACTGGGTGCCGGCAGTGAACAACGACGGCGGATTTGGACGTTGGGCCGTGGCGGAGTTCACCGATGTCTATGCGATGGAAGCGGATTTCATCGGCACACTGGAGGCGGCCGTAGGCGCGCTCCTCGCACCACTCACCGAGCGGGCAAACGCGTGATCACCGCGGAGGAAGTGCGTACGTGGGTTGCCGCGGGCGAATCGCTCACCGTGGAGTTCAAGGGCGAGTCGCACGAGCGTCTCAACGACACGGACTTGGTCGAAGCCGTGGCCTGCATGGCCAACGCCCGCGGTGGTGTATTGCTCGTTGGTGTGGAAGATGATGGCGTGATCACTGGTGCAACTCCACGGCACGGGACGTATACGGACGTGCGACGAGTCGAGGCGCTTATCGGCAATTGGACGGTGCCAAGCTGTCCGGTTGAGTGTGCCGTTGTGGACGTCGACGGGGTGTCTCTGCTCGTCGTGAAAGTCCCAAACCGACTTCCCGTCACTGCGACAAATCGCGGCGTCTACAAGCATCGCCTGCTGGACGTGTTTGGAAAACCACAATGCCTGCCGTTCTATCCGCATGAGATGCAGTCGCGCGAGGCCAGTCGCGGTGCGCTCGACTATTCCGCGCTCACCGTACCGGAAGCGCGTTGGGAAGACCTCGATCCGCTGGAGTTTGAGCGGTTGCGGCAGACCATCACAACCAACGTGGGTCGTGCCGATTCGGCGCTGCTCGCGCTCACGGATGTCGACCTCGTCAAGGCGCTGGGACTCGGCGAGGGCGAGGATCATATCGAGCGCGTTCGGGCTGCTGGACTGCTCATGCTCGGTCGCGAGGAGTCGCTCCGTCGCCTGATCCCGATGCACGAAGTTGCGTTCCAGGTGTTGAGCGGTACGCGCGTGCGGGTGAATGACTTTGTGCGATGGCCGCTCATTCGGGTATCCGACGAGCTTATTGCCCGATTTGACGCCCGCAACAAGGAACAGGAAGTGTTGATCGGTGCTGTACGCGTCGGTATTCCGGACTACAGCCGATCGGGATTTCGCGAAGCAATGCATAACGCGCTGGTTCATCGCGACTACGGAGCGCGCGGTGCGATTCACGTGTTCTGGCGCGACGACGAACTGGAGATCGCGAGCCCTGGCGGGTTTCCCGACAGTGTTCGACTCGACAACCTGCTCGTCACCACGCCACAGCCGCGGAACCGGGTGCTTGCCGATGCGTTTAAACGTATCGGATTAGTGGAGCGGACCGGTCGCGGGATCGACACGATCTACGAGGGTCAACTTCGCTATGGCCGACCATCACCTGATTACTCGCGAAGCTCCGATGCCACGGTCCAGGTGGTGCTTCCGGGCGGCCCTGCAAACCTCGCACTGGCGCGCTTCATTATCGAGCGCGATCGCCCTGATCGCCCGGTCACGCTGGAAACGATGATTCTCGTGAACGCGATCGAACGTGAGCGTCGTATCAAAGTCTCCGATGCCGCCATGTTGGTGCAGAAGAGCGAAGGGTCCGCCCGTGCGCTGCTTGAGCGGCTGGTGGAGGACGGCGTCTTCGAAGCCCGCAGCGAAGGGTCGCATCGCGTCTACCGCCTGTCAGCAGCGACTTACCGCGCGATCGGACAACCCGCCGCGCACACGCGTGGCAGTGAGTTTGAGCCACTCCAGCATGAACAGATGGTTCTGGGGTATTTGCGGGCACATGCCCGAATTACACGGGCGCAGGTCGTTGAACTATGCTTGATCACCACAGACCGTGCTAAACGATTGCTGCAAAGGCTTTTACGTCGAGATGAAATCACCGCTTCCGGTGTCAATCGGGCAACTTTCTACACGCTAGCGCCCGGAAAGACGGGCGCGCCCGCAAAAAATACCATTGACCCGAAAACGCTCGCCCGCAAATGACCATGACAAGGTGCAACGCATTTAAGAAGCCACTTTTCTGGGCTGGCCCAATAAGCGGGGTGGTGACCCGGTAAGGATAGCCCACAAAACTGACGACTTCTCAGTAACAACATGCCCTACATAGGATTACGCGTTCGGCCATGACCCGCAGATGGCCCAATGAGACCCGCAACCAGACCAGAACGCCACCCGTGAAGCCTCTACATGCCTCGCTCCGTTATCCTAATCCGTAGGGCCCGCCGTGGCTAAAGCCCCCAAATCCCCGCCCGCCGACAAGTCCGTCGACGCGTTCCGGTACCCCGACGCTCGGCGCCGCAACATCCCCACGGCCGAATATCAGGCCATGCTGGCCAAGGCCGACGAGCAGGTGCGCGTGGAGTACCCGCGCAATCGCGACCTCGACCCGCAGCTGGTGTGGCGCGGCAAGGACGAACAGGACGCCAGCGATCTCGTGGTGAACGCGCCGCCGCTCTACATCCAGGAGAAGGTGCACCCCAAGGCGCTCATCGACGACCTGCTGCGACAGACGCGCGAGGCCAGGCACGAGTCGGGGGAGATTGCGGCCGACCTGTTCTCCGATTTCAACGGCATCCCGAAGGACGTCGACAAGACGGAGTTCTATCAGCACGATCAGAACTGGACCAACCGCATGATACTCGGCGATTCGCTGCAGGTGATGGCGAGTCTAGCCGAGCGTGAAGGGCTGCGGGGCAAGGTGCAGTGCATCTATTTCGATCCGCCGTACGGGATCAAGTTCAACAGCAATTTTCAGTGGAGCACCACGTCACGCGATGTGAAGGATGGCAACGCAGCGCATATCACGCGCGAGCCGGAACAGG
>JANMKU010000039.1:0-14273 GCA_031372205.1 Gemmatimonadaceae bacterium
CACATTGTCTTCCAAGGTAGGATGGCGTTGTTTGCCGCCACGCGGTTGGGCTTCGCCGTCACGTGCCACGCTAAGTGCGCCAAGTGTGACACCTTGGTAGAGCTTGACGTGGTTACCGATCACGCTGGTTTCGCCAATCACCACGCCCGTGCCATGATCGATCGCGAACCCGCGACCAATGGTAGCACCAGGATGAATATCGATCCCAGTCTCCCGGTGCGACCATTCCGACAACAGTCGCGGGAAGAGCGGCACGTCTAAGCGGTAGAGTTCGTTCGCGAAACGGTGCACAGCCGTGGCCAGAAAACCCGGGTACGCCAGCACGACCTCGTCCAAACTTTCGGCGGCCGGATCGGCGTCAAGAATCGCTTGCGCGTCGGCCAGGAGCGCTGCGTGCACCCTGGGCAATGTCTCCATGAACGCGGCCGTCACCCGCGGCGCATCCGTCATCAGCGGCCCGATCGCGGCCAGCAGCAGTGCGGGTATCTGCTCCGCATCCTCGCGGAGCGATGAAACGTCGCGGCGCTCGTTGCGCGCAAACTGCGGAAACAACAACGCCAGCACTTGCGACGCGAATTGTTCGGCCATCGCGCGCACCGGACGCGGCACGGCCTGCGCCGACCGTTCGGCCGCGAGCACGTCAACAAATGCGGACCACGAGAGCGACGGAGAGTCAGCCATTGGCACCGGTCGGTGGGTATGTCTCGAATGTACGTGCAGGACGCATTTGGCGCGTCGTGCCAAGTGAACCGCCGCCTGTCTGGAATCGGCTACGCGCTGCGCTCCATCCGCGCCACCGTCCCCACCCGCGACGTCGGCACATAGCACTGCATGCCAACCGCACTCAAACCCGCGTCGCTGAGCACGCGCCGATACCACGCTGCCGGCTTGGGCGCGGGCCAATCGGTGTCCCCCTCCAACACATCGCCACGAGCAAAAATCTCCAGGTAGGCCATGCCCTTAACGCGCTGCGCGATCTGCTGCATACCGCCCTTGAACTGCGCCGCCGACAGGTAGTTCAGCATACCGCAACACACCACGAGATCGTACGAGGGGCGCAGCGCAAGCTCGCGCAACTGCTCAATCCCGCCCTGCTGCAACCCGCGGCGCGCACCATAACGCGCAACCGCGTACGTGCTCGGATCCACACCGTCATAGGCGATGCGTGGACGCAAACGCGTGAGCACCGGCTGCCAGTGTCCCTCGCCAGCACCAACATCCAGCACGCTCTTCACTGGCCGCCCCAGCACCCACTCCGCCGTATGCAGAACGAATTGCACCTGCCGCAGTAGCTCGGCCGCCGACTTTACCCGATGACTGGGATGACGATACCACTTGTCGAAGTACGCCCGATCGTAGCGCGCGCCATCGCCGGTCGCGGGCGTAGCGGGTGTGCGCGCTCGCACGCTCACAGAATGCCCCAGAAACCACGATCGATATCAAACGCGAATCGCCACGGTCCGTTGCGCAGCCCGCGCGCCACGTCTATGCGCAACAGATCAAAGAAGAACAGCGTGCCCAGACCAACACTCGGATAGACGCCGGCTGCTGGTGTCCGCACACCGTCGCGACCGTTGGCCACCGCAATCGCCTGCACAAACGGCGCGAGGGTGATATGCGATGGTGACCTGCCGAACTTCCCTAGGGGAATGCCGGGCGCGGGAATAGGTTGTCGCAATTCAATACGCTGTGAGACAAACGCGCGCGTCGCAAACTGGCTGAAATCGTAACCCGGCGCCGACCACGGGCCACCGGCGAACACCAACCACTGCGGCGGCAGTGCGCGTCCACCCGCCAGCCCACCGTCGCTCTGCCACATGAGGCTGCGATCACCGCCAAGCGTGCGCTCTACCCGCAGCGTTGCCGTCGCGCGCGCAACCAGTGGGCGCACGGACAGCACCAGCTGTTCGGGCGCCACCGAGCTGTTGGTTCCACTCAGCGCGCCAGCCGCCGCCGACACCGACCAAAGTCCACGCGTGGTATGCGTGCCGCCCGGAATCCATCCGCCCGCGCCCCGCAACTCGGCGCGCGCGCCAGACACACGCCATGCCGGGAGCACCGGTTCAAACTGCCCGGACAGCGGCGTTGTCGCGACGCGCAGTGGCTCGTCTTTCTGGTAGGCCAACCGCAGAGTGAACGGATCACGCGGATGGCGCCGCAGCAACACACCCACCGACCGCGCATCAACCTGCGTTGTGTAGTCGCTGCCAAACAATTGTGCCGCCAGCGAGTTGGCAACGCCACTGCGTTCGGCGGCCGCAAGATCGCGATAGTCACGTTCAACAAACAATTGGACCAGTGGCACGCGGCCAAACGCCGGCGCGCGACCAAGGCCAACGAATCCCTTCAATTGTCCGTCGGAAAATCCGTATCGCGCCCGCGCCGACGCGATGAAGCCGGTCCCGAATTGCCCCGCTGCGCCGAGTCCGAGGGCGAAGCCTTCGGCACGCGAGAAACGGGCGAGGTCACTGATGCCGCGGCCGGTGACCGTCGCGTTGGTGGGTCGTGACAGCATCGCCGCGCGCACCGCCAGCTCCGCTTGTTCGCGTGCATGCACCACGTCTTCACTGCTCGCGACCTGTACGTCAAACGGCAGCACATCCACCACGCGACCTTCGAATGTGTGCGCGCGCAACGCCTCCTTCGGCAGTGAACTCCAGCGTGGCAACGCCTGTGTTTCCGGCGCAATGCGTTCATTCACCGTGTAATGCGCCACTTCCCAGTGACCGCGCACAATGCCGCGAATCGGAATGTCGAACCACGTACTGCCGCGGGACACTTCCACTTCCTGACGCCGCGGCAACCAGTAGCGCTCTCGAATGAGTCCGTTCTCGAGCGTGACAAAGAGCGTCTCAATGCGCTTGTCGAGCATCGCCGCCCGCGTAAACGTCATCGACAACTTCACCACCGCGCCCGTTTCGCGATCGAGGTACACCGAACCAATCGCCGCCGGTTGCGATGCGTCGCGCGGACGAAACTTCACCTCGTCCACCAGAATCTCGCGCCCCGGAAAATTGATGCGCAGTGGACTGCCCCGTTCATACTCGTAAATCGCGCGTGCGTTCGACGCCAGCGGATGCGGCACATCCCGCACATCCTGGCCATCACCAAGACGAATGCGATCCGGCAGGTTGTCGAGCACCACACCGTACCGATCGCGATAGTAGCCCACGTCGGCCGGCAGCAGCGTCGTGTCGCGACGTCCCACCAGCTGCTGCGCGCTGCGACCGGGTTGCCACCACGACACCGTGAGCGCCAGCTCTTCGCTCTGCACCACCTTGGGCGGAATGATCACCCCTTCACCGATCTGCGCGAGAAACGCGAGAAATCCGTGCGCGTCGGCCGTGTAGCTGAGCAGGGTGCTGTCGGCGAGCTGCTGGCCGCGTCGCGCGATGGCCCGCGCCACCATGGAATCAGCGGCTGCGTCACTCCACGGCCGCCCCTTGGTTTTCTTCGCTGACTGCGCGCTGAGGACGGACGGGGCGAGAACCAGAACTGTCGCGGCAAACCACAAACGTCCGGTCGTGGCCGAACGTCGAGCGGCGCCAATGGCGGAGCGCCGAATGCTGTGATGGTGGAACGGCATATGGGGCGGGAATGTAATCATCGCGTCGTCCTACCCGCCGTTGATAGAGCTGTTCGCCCAGTGTACCAAAATTGACTTATGCCTGTAGTCATGATACTATGGTCATATGACACTCTCCATCTCGAAGTCCCGCTTCAAGGCCCAGGCGCTTGAGCTGTTTCGCCAAGTGCAGCAGACGGGCCAGCCAATCATCATTACCGATCGTGGGGCTCCGGTCTTGCAGCTCATGCCCTACAGCGAAGATCCGGCATCGTCACTGCGCGTGTTGCGCGGCTCGGTTCTCAAGTACCACGCACCCACTGAACCCGTCGGCGTCGATGACTGGGATGTGGTTGCGTGATCGTGCTTGATACACATGCACTCGTGTGGTGGGTGTCGGAGCCGAAACGCGTTGGCGTGAAGGCGCGAAAACTGATCGATGCGGCGGTGGCGGCGCGAACAACGATCGCCGTGTCGTCTATCAGCGTCTGGGAAGTCGCCATGCTGGTGGCGACCGGACGGCTCGTGCTCACGGTCGAAGTGAATGCGTGGATCGCGCATGTCGAAGCACTCCCACTGTTCTCGTTCGTCCCCGTTGACAATCGCATTGCCGCGCGCGCGGTACAGCTCGTGAACTTCGCGCACAAAGATCCCGCCGATCGAATCATTGTCTCCACCGCGCTCGGGCTGGGCGCAACGCTGCTGACGGCGGACAAGCAGTTGCGCGCGTATGCACCGCTGTCGACCGCTTGGGACTAGGCCGAGAGAGATCACAGGATCGCGATACTGGCTTTCACGCGGAGAGACCGTCAGTCGCACGTACTCGTGCTCGCCTTGGCGTTCCTGTGCGTGGGATGCCCGCAACGTCTGTTCGCGCAGCGTGGCACAATTTCTGGTCAGGTTGTCACTGACAAACCGGAACGTCCGATCGCGGATGCACGCATTGAGGTGCGAACACGAGGCCTCGCGACACGCAGTGATAGTAGCGGCCGTTTTCGCCTGAAGGACATTCCTGCCGGAGAGTATGTCGTCGTCATTCGCGCGCTGAGCTTCGATTCGCTCGTTGCCACGCTGCGTCTGGCCCCGAACGACGTGGTCGATGTCGATTTCCTCCTAACTCGCACCGCACAAGCACTGGCACCGGTGAAGGTGGAAGCTGACGGTGGTGTTGAACGGATGCGACTTGCGGAATTTGACGAGCGGCGGGCCATGGGCTTCGGACGATTCATCGACCGCTCGGTGTTCGAGGCCGACTCCTCGAGTCAGGTTGACAGGGTGCTCATCAGCCGAGTTCCCGGCTTGCGGACGAATCGCGTGAGCGGAAAAACCGTCCTCGCAATGCAGCGCGAAGCCAGTCTAGGCGGTCGGCAGGGGTCGGTGCTACGGGCCAAGCGCGCGGTCTCACGAGAGCGGGCGCGTGACACACTGCACGTTGTTATTACCGCTATTACATGAAGTCCACAGAACTGAAAGTGGCCAGCATCGGCAATTCTCGCGGTGTGCGCATCCCCGCGCCGACGCTGGCGCGCTATCGCATCGGCGACAGGGTGATCATGGAAGAGCGCGACGAGGGCATCTTGCTCCGACCGGTGCGCACGCTCGGCGCCAAGCTCTCGTGGGGTGACACGGCGCGCGCGATGGCGCGTGAGCTGGAAGACTGGAGTGCGTGGGATGACACATTCGCTGATGGAGCAAGTGAAGCGCTATGAAATTCGCTGGGCGCCTCTTGATCCGACCAAAGGATCAGGTCTTCAGTCCGCGAATCGCTATTGCCTTTGTACTCTCAGTCGTCGCCGTGGCTGCGACGTCTCCGTCTGCGCGTGCACAGAGTTCGCTACCAGATAGCGTGCCGCTAGCGACGGCGATGAGATCCTGTCGCACGCGTGGGTTTGGTGACGTACTACGACGCATTTGAGGCCAGGATTCCGCGGCGACACTCCGTCGCCCCCTTACCCATGGCACCCTGAAATGACCGTCGCCTCGCATCGCCGACTTAGCCCGCCACGCCTCCGCTTGACGAAACGTACTTTACGTACTATAGTCATGACTATGGTCACCGTATCCAAGAGCGTCCTAAAGGCCCGCATGCTTGAGTTCTTTCGTCAGGTCGAACAGACCGGCGAAGCACTTGTTGTCACAAGCGACGGAGTACCTGTGCTCAAAGTCGTCCCCTTCATTCAAAAGCAGACGGCTGACGTCACGTTTGCCGACGTTCGCGGAAACCTGACGTGGACCGGGGACCTCGACGAGCCCACGCAAGCCGATTGGGCGGACGTGTGAGCCGAGTGGTGCTGGATACGTCGGCGCTCCTGTTCTGGACACTCTCGCCAGACAAGCTGCCCAAGGCCGCACGTCGGGTCATCGCCAAAGCGGAGACACATGGATTGCTCGTGAGTGCCATCTCGCTCTGGGAGATTGGGCTCAAGGCACAGCGCGGCACGTTATCGCTCGGCGTTCCGTTCATCGAGTATGTCCAACGTCTGCAACGTGTTGACGCATTGACGTTGGTGCCGGTCGATGCGCGTACATGGCTTGCTGTGCTTCAATTGCCATGGGTGCATCGCGATCCGGCGGATCGCGTCATCGTCGCTACAGCACAGTTGGATGGCCTGCCGCTCGTCTCATCTGACGCGGCCATCGCGCAGTTCTACGCCAAGACCATCTGGCAGTAGCGTTGGCGTTGGCTCACCCGTTCATCGAACGACGCGCCGCGACGTAGAATCGGCGGCATCAACCAGCAACCACGATCGCTCCGGCCGCATCCGCGCCGCACGCGGCGCTGACTGCACCACCGCCACATACGCCCACCCCACGCGCCACGCCGAGTCCGCGCTCGCGCCCGGAATGCGCGGCGCGCGAAACATGCGACGGGCCAGCACGCGCGCCGAGAGCGCCGTCATCGCCCCACTCGCATCGGCCAGTCGCACCACGCCCGTAGCGCGCAACGCTGGACTAGCAACCGTGGGAGCAAAGTGCATCGCGATCACCGTGTCGCCGGTCGCTGCCGCACGCACGACCTCGACGCGTGGGAAGGGACCATTCGCGCCGCCAGACTTCGCGACGCGCACACTGTCTACCAGCAGCTGCGCACCGTGAAACTTGGTCACAATCCACCGGTCAAGTAGCTGCATCTCGCGGCGCGTTGGTGCTGCAGTCACCCGTTGCGCGTGCGCTGTCTGCACGTCGCACCAGAACGCGAGCGCACACACGAGGGGAATCACGAGCGTCGCGCGCACGCATCCACCACACAACGCATCGATATGTGATTCAGGTGTGATTCAGCGTCGCACCACAGTGCCTGGTGCGACCACGTCGAGCCCCGCGCGCAACGCTTCGTCGCCCCGCGACGACAATCGCAGCAGCCCTTCTCCATCGCCGCGGAATTCCAGCGTACGGGCCGTCGTCACACGCGTCGCAACCGCCGTCCAGTCAGTTGTGGCAAGCCGCCGCGGCCGACGCATGCCATCAAACTGCATGCGCACGCGCCGCTCGAGCGAGTCAACGGGCGTCGTCAACCAACCGTCGCGAAGCGCACCAACGGCCACCGAGTCGGCGATGATGGACACGGTGGCTACCTCGGACGGCGACCACGCTTTCGGAAACGCAAACTGGTCAGCCCTCGATGCATCTTCGAGTAGCACATCGGGCGTCAGTCCGCCGCGCGCGTCCTTGCCACTGCCCTGCCGACGCTGCAGCGCGATCCCACTCGGTGTGAGCCACCGCGCCGTCGTCAATCGCAAAGACAACTCCGGCGTCAAACGCACAACACGCTGCACTACGCCCTTCCCAAACGTCGGCGACCCCACGAGCAGCGCGCGATTGTGCTCGCGCAATCCGGCCGCAATGACTTCCGCCGCGCTGGCCGTACCCGCGTCAACAAGCACCGCAAGCGGCATCGTTGGCCAGCGTGATGTAGTACCGCGATGCAATTCCGGCGCACTCCCACGATTGGTCAGCGAGGCGACGACTGTTCCACGCGGAAGAAACAGTCCGGCTACGTTCACGCCTTGCTCAAACAACCCGCCGCCGTTGCCACGCAAGTCGAGCACCAGTGCACGCGCGCCCCGCCCACGAAGCGCGTCAACCGCATCCTCAAGCTCCGTGACCGCCCTGGAGGTAATCGACCCGAGCCGCACGTAGGCGACCGAATCGGCCAGCATCCCAGACTCATACACCGCCGTCGTGTGCCACTGCGCGCGATGCAGTTCTACGCGAAGCGAATCCGACGCCGTCGCGCGCCACACCACCAGACGCGCGGTGTCGAGCGGTGCCGAACTGGTGTCCGTAGCGAGTCGCCCCCAACCGGCGCTCACCGGAATCGCATTCACCGATGCAATGCGATCGCCTGCACGAAGGCCCGCCGCCGCCGCCGGCGACCCAGGCATTACCCTCGCCACGCTCATCACACCGGCCTGTGGTCGCATCACCAAGCCGAAGCCCTGTCCCTCACCGCGCAACGACCCGCGGTAGCGCTGATACCCATCCGCGCGCAACAACGCGGCGTACGGATCGTGCAACTCGCGCAGCATCCCCGAGACCGCACGCTTCACCAGCTCTTCACTCGGCAACGAGTCCAGCGCGTTTGCCTGCACCGAATCGATGGCCGTCGACAACAGCCGGCCGTCCACCCATTCGTCACGCTCGCGCACCTGATGCGCCCCGTACACGCTGCCAAGCGCGAAGGTGGTGCCGATAAGGATCACGGCGCCGGACAGCGCCGCGACGGTCCGCAGGTTCACAGCAAATCTCCGGACGGGCTGAAAAGGTCGAAAATCACGACATCGATCGGTAGGTGCTAGTCTCTACCCTATCACTCTACGATCGAGCGCCGACAGATGTCACCCCTCCCGGCCCGGACGGTCTTCCTACCGTCGGCTTGGCGTCGGCAGTAGGGCGGGATCCCATCCACCGAGCACAGCCGTCTTGGTGAAGCGCGCGGCCTCGGCTTTGCTCAACACACGTCGCGTCGCACTGGCGATCGCGCCAGGTCCCGTGGTGCCAAACTCGAGAAAGCGAGCCTGCGCGGGCTCATACCAAATGCGCGTGCCCGTGGAATCGACGCTCGACATGCGATCCCACCCTTTTGCGCCAATGTGGGTGTCCATAAAGCACTCAATAAAGACACTACTGCCAATAGCGCGCGGATCGGCGAACGGATGCCACGGTCTGCCCAGCGTCACTGAGGCCGCCGCCAGCGTTGGGCGCTCCTTCAGCAAACGCGAGCGCAGAAACAGAAAGCCATACGCGTGCGACGAGTCAGTGCTGGGCGCCGTGATGTAGCCGTTGTTGGTGGCACTGCCGCGATCACGGGAGACAATGTCGCAGCCCTCAAACACTGCTTGCCCGGCGCCGAAAATGAAATCCACACTCCCGGCAATCTCGCAGGCGTGGAAGTACGTGCGTCCACTATTCGCAAACAGGGTGTCCTGATGTCCGAGCATGCGCACATCATCGAAGATCGTGCGATCACTGCCGAGGTCCATCATGACGGCAACGGCCTGCGGATTCTTGAGCTTCGTTGGATCGTCCGCGGTTTTGGCAGCGTTCGCGGGATAGTCGAAACTGTTCTCGATCGTCAGATGCTCGGCCCGAAAGTCCGGTGCGATGATGCGCAGCGTGTAGCTGCCGCGCGTGCCGTACGTGCTACCACCCGGCGACGGCGTATCGGCGGTCGCGTCAAACGTAAGCACCACACCGTTCCGACTTTCACCGCGCAGTGTGACACGCGGTCGATCGACGGTCAATTTTTCGCGGTACCGACCATTGCGCACATAGATCACGGTGCGCGTGCCACCATTCACGGGCAACATCGTGAGTGCATCACCGACCGACCGAAACATCGGGACACCGGCCGTGGATGCAGCACCGGCAACGCCCGCGTATGTCGCATCGACAATTCCAGCCCACGGCAGCGTGTCTGCGGGTGACAACGCGAGCGCCAGCGCCAGCACCGCGATCATCGGCCTAATTCCAGGGCCGCCATGATGAACGGACCAACGCCTTTGTAGTCGTCTGCAACCACCGGCTCACTGATGTAGTAGGCATAGGTCCCATCACGCTTCGTGTTCCCGCCGAGCCCGGCCACCTGACAGACGCCGGTGAGCGACGGTCGTCCCGCACTGTCCGTCTTCACGAACTCGCGGACCATGCCGTCAAATCCGCGCGACGCCAATGCGCGATATCGCGCGTCAAGCCAGCCGCGCCGAGCGCCTTTGGCAAATGCGTAGACAAACATGCTGGAGGCCGATGCTTCGCGATAATTGCCCGCCCGACCCGGCTGATCGAGGATCTGATACCAGAGACCACTCACCGGATCTTGCACGCGCGCGACCGCCGCAGCCAATTCGCGGACGACGTCGAGGAGCGCGGCGCGATCGGGATGCGAGGCCGGCACCTCATCAAGCACGTCCATGGCCGCCATCAGATACCACCCAACGGCGCGCCCCCAGAAATTCGGAGAATTGCCGGACGCGGTGTCCGCCCAGGGTTGTGCGTGCACCGCATCCCATGCGTGATACATGAGCCCCGTGCGCGGGTCGCGTGCGCGCGCCGCGAGCAACAGAAACTGGTGCAGCGCATCGGTAAATGCGGCCGTGTCAGCAAACGTTTTTGCATACGTCACGTAGAACGGCTCGGCCATATACAACCCGTCCAGCCACATCTGCTGCGGATAGATCTGCTTGTGCCAGAATCCGCCCTCGCGCGTGCGGGGCTGCGCGCGCAGCTGACCGCGCAGGGACTCGATTGCGGTGCGGTAGCGCGCCTGTCCCGTGCGCGCGAGCAACGGAAACAACAGTCGGCCCTGATTGATCTGATCGAGATTGAACTCATCCCGTTTGTAGCCCGTGATGGCACCACTGCTGTCAATGAATGCGTCCATGTTGCTTGCGACGTACGCCGGGAATCGCGGTGCGTGTGTCGCGGCCCCAACGCGGTGTAGCGCGAGCAGCACGAGGCCGGCGGTATAGTCCCACCGCGCGCTCACCTTGGGGTTGCGTGCTATTGTCGCATCGGCCATCCGCACCGCCCACGAACTTGGGCCTATTGCAGCGGGGGCGGGTGCAGCGCGTTGCGCGTTGGCGACGAACATCGGCGTGCAGAGCCCGAACAACAACACGGCGCGCGTCACGACGGCACCTTTGCGCCGTTCACCACGAGACCGCGACGCGTGACGCCTTCAACGTGCTCCAACACATCGGGCTTGGCGACGCCGTCAAACCGGCAATTGATAAGGCGAATATCGCGGATGGGCGCGGCAGGAAATCCGCGCAGATACAGCGCGTACTTGCTGCGGGTACTCGTCACGTGCTCGAGTTCAATGTCGCGCACGGTGGGCATGAACGAGCCCACCGCTCCTTCTTCATACGTGAAGTCAATCGACAACACGGAGTCGGCCACCTGACCCACGGTCACGTTCCGCATGTAGACGTGTTCGATGGTCCCCCCACGCATCGCGTTGGTCTTGAGCCGCAGCGCGCGGTCGAGCTGTGGGCTGTCCATCTGACAGTCTTCCACAAACACGTTGCGCACGCTGCCCGAGATCTCGCTGCCAATGGTCACACCGCCATGGCCGTCCTTCATGCGACAGTTGCGGACGATCACGTTCTCCGTCGGCACGTTCACGCGACGACCGTCGGCGTTGCGCCCCGACTTGATGGCGATGCAATCATCGCCGGTATCAAATGTGCACCCTTCGATGAGCACGTCGCGACACGATTCCGGGTCGCAGCCATCGTTGTTGGGGCCGTGTGTCGAGATGGTCACGTTCCGCACGATGACATTCGTCGACAGCACGGGATGAATCTCCCACATCGGTGAGCGCAGGATTGTGACACCGGCGATCAGCACGTTGCGGCACCGATACATCTGCACGAAGGACGGACGCAAACAATCGCCCGTGCCGAAAGTACGCTCCGTGACCGGTGCGCCTCGCTCGGCCTGTGCCAGCAGTCGCGCGCGAGCCGGAGCCTGATCTGCGAAACCGGGGACCGCGTTCTGTCCGCCTTTCCACGGCCACCAATGCGTAGTGTCGGCCTGACCGTCGAGTGTACCCTCGCCTGTCACCGCCACGTCGGTGGCGTCAATGGCGTAGATGAGCGGTGAGTAGTTGTACAGCTCCACGCCTTCAAAGCGCGTCAACACCGCAGGCAGGTAGCGCGCCGGATCGGTGTGAAAGCGCAGAGTGGCTCCACGCGCAACGTGGAGTTCCGTCTTACTCGTAAGATGGATTGGCCCCGTGAGATACAGTCCGGCGGGCACCACCACGCGACCGCCACCGGCCGCGCGACAGGCATCCAGCGCACGCGCAATGGCCGCGCTGCAATCCATCACGCCGTCGCCAACTGCGCCAAACGTCGTGATGTCCACTTCACGTTGGGGAATGACCGGCACCTTGATCCGGGCGAGAATCGCTGGCACTTGCGCCCATCCAGTTCGGGCGGCGCCGTTCGGCAGTGTGGCAGTTGCGGCGACGCGTTGCGCACACGCAGACAGCCACGATGAGCCGGTCGCGATGCCAACAGTACCGAGTGCGGCGCGTTGCAGAAACGCGCGTCGATCGTGCGGTGTGGTCATCGTACGGCCGGTGGTTGAGGTGTGGCTGGGCGACGCGGAGACCACGTCTTGTAGCGGGCGAGCGTGCGCGCTGGTCGGTCGGAGTACCAACCGTATCCCTCGCGGCGATCCGCCAGTTGCTGAAAGTCGTAGCGTTTGATCCCGTCGCGATTGGAGAAGATCGGTTTGTTGGTGCCGATCTCATACAGGCGCGCCCACAGCGGTCCGGCCGTCGCGTCAGGAACGAGCCCGTTCTTCCCCTCATTACGCATGCCGGCAATTCGAACCTGCTCGAACCATGCCGCGGCCGAGGTAATCGCGGTCGGAATGCGCGCATCGAGCGTCGGGTGGGCCATCAGGAAATCCACGACGCCGGCGCTTTCCTTGCTCGTGAGCGACGTGAGCTCATAGCTTCGCGCGCTGGTGGGTGCGAGTGTGAGCGGGTCATGTTGCTGTCCCCACACCGTGAGGTGACCGTCGACCAGCACTTGCGCCCGCAACACACATTGCACGGCGCGCTGCACCGCCGCCACGGACTCGGTGCGGGTACTTGCGGACAGGTACGCCGCTGCCCCACGACCAACGTCATCGAGCAGCCGCATGACTTCAACGATGGCGTCGTCATTAAACGTCGCGTTGTCGTGATAGCCGCCCTGCAGCGGCCACACCTGCGGCCAGCAGCCATTTGGGAATTGCGCTGCAAGCAGATAGCGAATGCCGCGCTCCACGGGGGTGCGCACACGCGGTTCTGCGCGCGCCCGGTCCATGAGGAAGCGCAGCTCAGACGTTGTCGATCCGTTATCGATCGTGGCGATGTACTGCCAACTCTCGTTCTCGGAGAAGAAGCTCTGTCCTGGCTGACGAGGCCCTTTGGTGAAGTCGATGTGTTTGGACCACCCACCGGACGGCGTCTGGAACGTCAACATGGCGTCGAGGAGGCGTCGCGTGCTGTCGTTGTCGACGACTGCGCCTAACACATACTCAAACGACGTCGAAGCAAATGGTGCGCGCGTCATCGTCGCCGCACCTTGCGCCGTGGAAGTGCGCGTGGCGAGTTCGCCGGCGAGCAGCGCTCGATCGATTGCTTGCGCTGCTCGTGATCGATCCACGTACGCGTCCCACACCGTGCGCTCACTCGCCGCAAGTGCCAGTCGTCGTTTCGCCGACAGCGCGGACATTGTGTCGCGCTCCAGCGCCGCACCGGGCAGCATGGCCGTTGCGTCGGTCTGCGCCTGCGTGATCTGCGGCAGGACGAAGGCCATCACGACCAACGCACGCACCACTGTACGGTTCATGCGCTGCTTCCAAACGTTGCGGGTTCATGCGCCTGAAGCACACGCGCGATTGCGACGTGGACGCCATCGCGCTGCAAGCTCGCGATCTGAGCGGCAAGTGCGTCGACGAGCGCCGGCGTGACTCGAAGCTCTCCGTCCCACAGCGTGTCGTCGTTCAGCACGGCCTCGACAAACGCCGGCAGCGCGCTGCCCTCCCGCTGCTCCCAGTGCGACTGCACGACGTCGCCAAGCGTGTCCGTCGGCAGTGTGCCGTACACCGCGAGCTGCCGCGCGCGCTCAACGGGATGCGCACCAAGCAGTTGGGCGGCGAAGGCCAACGTGAGTACTGGGGGCACCGCCTCAGGAGCCGTCTCGATGTGACGGCGTAACACCGGCAACAGGCGCACGCGAAACTTGAGCGTGCTCTGCATCGCGATATCCAGCAGCCGATGCTGCACATACGGGTTCCGAAAGCGCTGCAACACGTCCTCGGCGAACGCCATGGCATCCGGCACATTGAGCACGGGCGCGATCTCGTTGAGCGCCAGACGATGTAGCAGCGTGGCGAGGGCTGATGTGTTCATCGCATCGCGCACGGTCGCGATGTCGCCGAGTAGGCCGAGGGCTGCCATGGCTGTGTGGGTGCCGTTGAGTAAGCGGACTTTCCGCTCGCGATACGGCTGTATGTCGGACACCACCTGGATGTGGGCAGCGCCCCGTGCGAACCCCAACCGCGACGCGAGCACCTCGTCCCCTTCGATCACGAACAGTCCATACGGCTCAGCGACGGTGAGCAGCTCGTCGTGGTACCCCAGGTCCGCACACAACGCGTCGTGCTCGGCCTTCGCTGGCGTCCCGGGTACGATGCGGTCGACGAGCGT
>JANMKU010000097.1:0-9146 GCA_031372205.1 Gemmatimonadaceae bacterium
GCAGCGAAATCACGGGATCAGCGCAATCGGGTGCGAACTCGCTGGAGTGACTGTCCCCCAGTCCCAGCACGTGCCGCGAAAACTCGATAATCGCGATCTGCATTCCGAGGCAAATACCAAAGAATGGCAGTTGCGTCTCACGCGCAGCGCGAATCGCTTCGACCATGCCTTCCACGCCGCGTACGCCAAACCCACCGGGTACCAGGAGTCCATGAAAACCGGAGAGGATCTCTCGCGCTTGTTCGGGCGAGCTGAACATGTCGCTCGAGGTCCACGCGAGATCGACACCGACGTCGTTCGCGATGCCGCCGTGGATGAGCGCTTCGTGCACGCTCTTGTAGCTGTCGATGTAGTCGGTGTACTTGCCGACTACGCAAATCTTCACGCGGGCACGCGGTCGCGTGATGCGCTGCACCATTGCGCGCCACGGGCTGAGATCGGGTGTTGGCGCTGTGAGGTGCAATCGCTCCATCACGCGATCAGCGAACCCCTGCCCTTCGAACGATAGTGGGATCTCATAAATGGTCGGGACGTCCGGACTCTCAATGACGGCGCCGAAATCCACGTTACAAAAGAGGGAGATCTTTCGCTTCACGTCGTCCGGCAGCGGGCGTTCGCTTCGGCAAATCAGAAAGTCGGGTTGAATACCGATTTCCATCAACTCACGCACGGAGTGCTGCGTGGGTTTCGTCTTGACCTCGCCCGCTGCGGCGATATACGGGACGAGCGTCAAGTGCACGAAGATGGCGTTCTCTTTCCCCACTTCGCGACGAAACTGACGAATCGCTTCCAGGAACGGCAGTGACTCGATGTCGCCAACGGTGCCGCCAATCTCGACCAACACCACATCATTACCGGGCGCGATGCGCTTGATGGCGCCTTTGATCTCGTCGGTGATGTGCGGAATGACCTGCACGGTGGAGCCGAGATACTCGCCGCGACGTTCCTTGGTGATGACGTTCGAGTAGATGCGTCCCGTCGTGATGTTGTTCGCCTGCGAGAGCGGGCGATCAAGGAACCGTTCGTAGTGGCCGAGGTCGAGATCCGTTTCGGCCCCGTCATCAGTCACGAACACTTCACCGTGCTGAAACGGAGACATCGTGCCCGGGTCGACATTCAGGTACGGATCAAGTTTCATCATGGTGACGCGGAAACCGCGGTCGACCAGCAGTCGCCCAAGTGACGCTGCAGCGATTCCCTTGCCAAGGGACGATACCACGCCACCTGTGACGAAGATGTACTTGGTGGTATTGGCCTGGCCGGCGAACGTATGTGGGGAGGACATCAGGCGAAGCTCAGGTTCGGGAGTGAGGGACTGTGTCCACGGACTTGCACTCGGTCCATCGGAGGTTGGCCATTGCCAGATCGTCGGCGGTGTCGATGCCGGCTTCCGCTTCCTCTACGTCAGCAACGCCGATGGTCAGGCCATGCGCGAGCGGTCGCAGTTGCTCGAGACGTTCGGTCAGTTCGAGCGCATGTGGAGGGAGCGCGACCCATTTAGCGAGCGCGGCAGGGGTGTAGGCGTACACGCCGATATGTTGTCGCACCAACGCTTCGGCGATCGCCGCATCGCCCGGATCGCGCAGAAACGGGATCGCCGCGCGAGAGAAGTAGAGCGCACGTCCATCGTCTGCACACACAACCTTCACCACGTCCGGCCGATGCAATGCGGTCACGCTCGCCTTCGCCGCCGCGGTGCCGATGGGGGCGCGACCGGACGCGACTATGGCGATTGCGCCCGAGACGGCCGCGGCGGACACGAACGGTTCATCGCCTTGTACATTCACGACGATCTCCATTTCGGAGTACCTTGGATGGCGGGCCACCTCAGCGACGCGGTCGGTGCCGCTTGGGTGTGTTCGCGCCGTCATGAAGCCGGGCACGCCGTGCGTGGCGCACGCCTCCAGGATCTCGTCATCGTCCGTCGCGACTACGCACTCATCGGCAACCCGAAGCGATAGCAGGCGCTGATATACCCTGACCACCAGCGGTGTCCCACCCAGAAGCTGCAGCGGCTTGCGAGGTAGTCTGGTCGAGCCCAAGCGCGCCGGGATCACGGCCAAGACGGACATCAGGTGGTTGCTCTGAGCGTGTTTGATGCAAAATTCACGCCAGAAAAGATACGAACGCGTGGGCGTGAAGGCAAACGCCAACGACACCAAACTTTCCCTCGACAGTTTGCATGCCAAATCTCTGGTGGTGGGTCGGCTTCAACGCCATGGTACTCGCACTCCTTGCGCTCGACCTCGGGGTGTTCAACCGCAAGGCGCATATAGTGTCGGTACGGGAGGCCCTTTGGTGGAGCGCCGTCTGGATTGCGCTGGCGGTCGCATTCGGCGTCGGAGTGGGGGCCGTTATGGGTCGACAGGCCGCGCTCGAGTTTTTTGCCGGCTATGTCGTGGAACAGGCCCTGTCGGTCGACAATCTGTTCGTGTTCATCCTGATCTTTGGCTACTTCAAGATCGGGGCTGAGCTCCAGCATCGGGTGCTCTTCTGGGGGATCATCGGCGCCTTGCTAATGCGTGGCCTGATGATCGGTGTCGGTGCCGTCCTGCTGGCCCGGTTTCATTGGATCATCTACCTGTTCGGTGCGTTTCTGGTGTTCACCGGGATCCGCATGGCCGCAGGTGGACAGGCCGAGGTGGAGCCCGAGGGGAATCCAGTGCTGCGGGCGGTCCGCTGGTTGCTTCCCATTACGGCTCGTTTCCACGGCGTGCGCTTTTTCGTTCGCGAGCCACGTGCGCCGGGCGGTACTCCGCGGCTGATGGCCACGCCCCTGTTCGTGGTGCTGGTGCTGGTGGAAACCACCGACGTGGTGTTCGCGCTCGATTCCATACCGGCCATCTTCGGCGTAACGCACAATCCGTTTCTGGTCTATACGTCGAACGTGTTCGCGATTCTCGGTCTCCGGTCCCTGTACTTCGTGCTCGCGAACGTGATAGGAAAATTCCACCTGCTCAAGTTTGGACTCGCCGCCGTACTGACCTTTGTAGGCGCGAAGATGATCCTCGAAGACATCTGGCCGATCGCCGTTGGACCGTCGTTGGCGATCGTCGCTGGCCTCTTGTTGCTGAGCGTGTTGCTCTCGCTGGTCATCAAACCGAAGACTGACGCCACAACAACCGGCTAGTGCTTCGAATTGTGCGATCGCTCCACGCGTGGTTCGCGGGCCATCCTGAGGAAGTTCGCTAACATCGTCTTGCCGTGTTCGGTGAGGATGGACTCCGGGTGGAACTGCACGCCCCACACGGGATGCACACGGTGCCGCAATGCATGGATCTCGTCGGGTGCGTCTTCGGCACTGGCCGTCACTTCCAGTGCAGCGGGCAACGTGGCTCGCTCGACAATCAACGAGTGGTAGCGCATCACGCTTACTGGCGAAGGGACACCATCGAAGATGCCTGACCCGTCATGCACGATGCGCGACAGTTTGCCGTGCATCACCCGATCGGCGCGCACCACGTGGCCCCCATACGCTGCACCGATCGCCTGATGCCCCAGGCACACGCCGAGGATGGGCACGTCGGCGCCGAGCTCCCGTATCACCTCGACCGACACGCCCGCGTCGGTGGGTGTGCACGGACCCGGCGAGACCACGACGGCCTCAGGCGCCAGCTGCCGAATTTCCGTCACCGTGACGGCATCGTTGCGGCGCACCATGATCCGTTCACCAAGCTCGCCGAGATATTGGACAAGATTGTAGGTAAACGAATCGTAGTTATCGATAACGAGAATCATTGAAACCGGAGTCTGTGGTGGGCGATGTATGGATCATTCGCCGGTCATGGACGCGGATGGAACTGGCGATGCACCGTACGAAGATACTCGCGATCGACATGCGTGTAGATCTGTGTGGTGGCGATATCGGCGTGCCCCAGCATCTCCTGAACAGCACGCAAGTCTGCACCGCCCTCAAGCAAGTGCGTGGCAAAGGAGTGTCGCAGCGTATGGGGAGACACCGCGCGTTCGATGCCGGCGATCACCACATACTTCCGTAGGATCTTCCAAGCCCCCATGCGCGACAGCGGTGACCCGGTGGCGTTGAGAAACAACCGCCCCTGCCCATTGCCCCGCTCCAAAATCGGCCGCAGCTCTCGCATGTACACGGCGACCGCGCCGATCGCCGATCGTCCGATGGGCACCAATCGCTCCTTGCTTCCTTTGCCGAACACGCGAACGAGTCCTTCGTCAAGCAATGCGTCTTTCGTCTCCAGTCCGATCCACTCCGACACACGGAGCCCCGCGCCGTAGGCCAATTCGAGCATGGCGCGGTCGCGAAACGCGAGTCGCTCGTCGAGGCCAGGGGCGGCAAGCAGACGCGTGACCTCGTCCACGTTGAGCACTTCGGGGAGTGAGCGCCATCGCTGCGGAGAATCCAATCGCTCCGTCGGATCGCGCGTGACCAGCCCCTCGGCGAGCATCACCCGAAACCATGTGCGCAGGGCCGAGATGTTGCGGCGAATGGAGGTACCCGCGAGCCCGAGATCTTTCAGGTGATAGACAAATTCGCGTAAGGCGCCCGGTGTGATCCGCGCCGCACTGTCGATGCCATGGTCGCGCATATAGGCGGCGCACCGAATGACGTCTCGCCGATACGCGTCAATCGTGCGAGGCGACGCGCCTTCTTCAAGCGTCAACGCATCTTCGAAAACCCGCAAGTGGAATGCACTCGGCACGTCACGGTCAGCTATCCCCATCATCGGCGGCGCTTCTGCTCGGTGGCGCGTCGCCAGAGGACCACCCCAGCTCCGCAGACGACGACCGCGACTGCGGCCACCGCGATCACGCGTTGTTGCGCGGCAACGCGCGCCAGAAATACGTCGGCGTTGGCGCCAGCGCGAAAGGCGAGCCAGCAGACCACGCCGTACCACACGCCGGACGCCAGGGTCATGGCCGCTGCGGCCCGTGTTGCCGTGATGCCGATGGCACCGGCAACAGGCGGGACAATGGCGCGCACCCCGGGCAAGAATCGGCTTAGCACTACCGCGCCGATCCCGTGTCGCTGCACGCGCTCAATAAAGCGGTGTGTTGCTTCGGCAGGTACGAGCGACGGGAATCGACGCTGCAACCATGGCATGCCGTAGTGCCGACCAGCGGCGAACATCAGCATCGCGCCGCTAATGTTGCCGATCATGGTCGCACTCCACGCACCGAACGCGCTTGCGTGGCCACGCGCGGCCGCGAACGCTCCAACGGCTATCACGGTGTCCGCCGGCAGTGGCGGAAACACATTCTCCACGAACGCGGCCATGAGAATGACGCCGTACAGAAGCACCGGCGGCAGTGACGCAATCCATTCGAGCAGATCATGCACGTCAGGGTCCGCCGACGTATGCTCGGACAATGGTTGCGACGCTGATTACGGCGAGCCCGTCGCCGCGACCGATCCATCCCATGCCTTCGTTGGTTTTCCCTTTCACGCTGACGTCATCCACGCGCACCCCGAGAACGCTGCTCAACCGCTCGCGCATGGCGGCACGATGTGGACCGATTTTCGGCGCTTGGGTGATGACCGTGATGTCCACATTGCCGACCTGCCATCCGGCCGCGCGCAGTCGCTCGTTGGCGGCATGCAGCATCACCACTGAATCCTTCCCCTTGTTTGCGGCGTCGGTGTCCGGAAACATTTCCCCGATGTCGCCCAGCCCAGCCGCGCCGAGCAATGCATCGGTGACCGCGTGACACACCGCGTCACCATCAGAATGGCCGTCGCAGTGAACGTCCGCGGGAATATCGACCCCACCGAGGCGCATTGGACCACCGGCGGCGAACCGATGCGAGTCGTATCCGATGCCACTCCGTGTGGTGTTCATGGCGTGTATAACCTCAAGCGGCCGATGTCAGGACGCGCGAGGTCGAACCGGGGACAATGGTGTAGTCTTGTCGTCGACGCGCGGCCGTGAAGCCGGCGTCGCGGATGAGACTCTCCAACTCGTCGGTGGTCGTGCGATGTGTCGTGTTCGCGGCGGAGACCACATTCTCCTCGATCATCAATGAGCCGAAGTCGTTGCAGCCAAAGCGCAATGCCATTTGGCCGACTTTCATGCCCATGGTGACCCAGCTTGACTGCAAATTCGGCACGTTATCAAGCACAATGCGGGCCAAGGCCACGGTGCGAAGATATGTCGTCGCATCGGTCTTGGGCATGTGCGACATCGACGGCGTATTCTCGGGTTGCAGCGGCCAGCAAATGAATGCTGTGAAGCCGCCAGTGCGCGCCTGAACCGCACGCACACGCTCAAGGTGCTCGATACGTTCGGCTAACGTTTCGCCGATGCCGTACATCATTGTCACCGACGTCTTCATCCCCTCACCATGCGCCAGCTCCATGATCTCGAGCCAACGGTCCGCGCCCGCCTTTTTTGGCGCCGCGATGTCGCGGACGCGCTGCACAAGAATCTCGCCACCGCCACCCGGAATGGAATCCAGTCCAGCCGCCTTGAGCTCACGAATCACATCGCGCGCCTCCATCCGGAATCGTGTCGAAAAGAAGTCAACTTCGCTTGGGGAGAAGCCATGGATGTGAATCGGATGATAGCGCTTGATGTATCGCATCAGATCCAGATACCATTCGAACGGAATGTATGGGTTGTGTCCGCCCTGAATGAGGATCTGAATACCACCGAGCGCTTTCGTTTCCTCAATCTTTTCGCCGATCTGTTCAAACGACAGCGTGTATCCTTCATTGTGTTTCGGTCGACGATAGAAAGCGCAGAATCCGCAGTCCGCCACGCACACGTTGGTGTAGTTGATGTTCCGGTCAACGATGTACGTCACCACGTTGTCAGGATGGAGCGCCTCGCGCACGCGGTCCGCTTCGTGTCCGAGTTCGAGGAGTGGCGCGTGGGTATAGAAATCGAGAAGGTCGCGCATGTGCGGTGCTCAGGCAGCAGGGAGAAACGCCAACGTGCCATCCGGCACGCGACCGGCGAGCACGAGCCGCCGAAAAAACTCAGTGAGGCCGGCGAGATGCGGATACGAGAGGCGGGACGCCACCCCCGTGCCCTATTCTGCACAGGTGGCGAGTGGCACGCCGCTCGCCGCTGACGCCTGCTCAGCGAGCACGTCCAAATGCTCCAATCCCCAGTCACGCGATGCAATGAGGGACGCGTGTGCCGACAGCGCGGCATGCACTGGCGTGGATCGTTGGGCCACCCACACGGCAAAGACGAACGGGAGCCCGGTCCAGTCTTTCCATGCGGCACCGAGATCGATTCTGTGTGGATAGCGTTGTGCGAATTCGCCGCCACGGTTGGCGTCGTCCACGAGCCGCAAGGCCGCGTCGCCGATGACGAGTCGTGCTGCGTGCGGCTCGTCATCAAAGCGCTCGATGTCGGCCAGCTCCGCATCGCCTAGCACAAATTCCGGACGCGCGCGCCAGACATGCTCGAACAGCAGTTCGAGCAGTGCCACGCTGGTCATGGAGCTGCGACTGACCAACACGCGTTGACCACTGAGCTGCTGCGGTGGACGCCGCGAGAAGAGCACGACGCTTCGTACCGGACCGTTACTGGTGATGCCGAGTTCGGGGAGCAAGAGATAGCGCGTTGCGTCGCGCGCATATTCGATCGTGGAGACCACGCTCACATCCAGCGCACCAGCGGACATGAGGCGATTGAGCGCCGTCGGTATGCCGTCAATCAGGGTGCCGTTGAGTGGCACGATCCCGCGGTCGATCCCGCCATAGACGGGATAGCAGTTGATATACGGGATACGACCAACGCGCAGCATATCAGCCGTTGCCACCGACTAGCACGGCATTGGCGTCGCCCGTCACCGGGTCATTGTCCGTGTCGTCGAATTCCCGAAGAATATTGTAGAACGAATCGCGTTCTGCCGGTTGCTTACCAGCGCCGCGGATGAGCGTGAGTAACTGCGCGAGTGTCATCCCCTGCGGCGTGTGCGCGCCCACCGCATGGTAGATCTTCTCGCGGACCACCGTGCCTTCAATGTCATTGACACCGAAGTGCAGTGCGATCTGTGAGACGGCAGCGGTGACCATGATCCAGTGTGACTTGATGTGCTCGAAATTGTCGAGAAACAACCGACCGACCGCCAGGTTTCGCAGATCGTCGAAGCCGGTGGATGCAATTCCTGTTCGACCGAGACGTTCGCCCAAGGCATTGTCATCCGGGTGATACGCCAGCGGGATGTAGGCCAGGAATCCGCCAGTCTCGTCCTGCAAGTCGCGGAGCATGGCGAGATGCTGCATGCGATCGTCGATGGTTTCGACATGCCCATACAGCATGGTGCAATTGGACCGAATACCCAGCCGATGCGCCGTGCGATGCACGTCGACGTAGTCCGCGCCGCCGAGTTTTTTCTCGGCGATCTGATCGCGTACGGCCGCGCTGAACGTTTCGGCGCCTCCGCCGGGCATCGTGTCGAGCCCGGCCTCCTTAAGCGCGATCAACACGCCCTCCCGGCTCATCTTTTCGATGCGCGCGATGTGCGCGATCTCGACGGCGGTGAGGGCCTTGATGTGCACGTGCGGGTGACGCCCTTTGAGGGCCCGAAACATGGACGTGTAGTACGCCAGCCCGGCCTGCATATCGAGCCCGCCGACAATATGGAATTCGCGCGTGATGGTCCCATCGGCGCGATCGGACTCGGCCAACACCTGATCAAGTGTGTAGCGGTACGCGCCCTCTTCTTTCGGCAACCGTGCGTATCCGCAGAATGCACAGGTGGTGCGCAGGACGCAGACGTTCGTCGGGTTAATGTGTTGATTCGAGGCAAACGTCACGCGGTTGCCGTGGCGCGCCCGATTGGCCGCATCGGCCATCGCGCCGACTCCAAGCAGATCCGGCGAACCGAACAGCGTCGCCCCGTCAGTTTCCGACAGGCGTTCTCCGCGCTGGAGCTTTACGCCGATGGGGCGAAGCGCCACGTCGCGCAGCTGATCAAGGTCGAACGGTACGGGAGCGGGCATGTCGGCGGACTCGGACAGATGCGCAGGAAGAGGCTGCGCGCTACTTCACCACGATCAACGCGCTCGCGTGCTTACTGGTGCCAGCGCTTCATGGCGATCGTCACGTTGTGGCCACCGAATCCCGAGCTGTTCGATATGGCGACCTCGATGTCACGCCGACGCGCCACGTTCGGCGTGTAGTCGAGATCGCACGCCGGATCGGGTACGTGGTAGT
>JANMKU010000108.1:0-9398 GCA_031372205.1 Gemmatimonadaceae bacterium
CTCGTCGTACGGCGGCGTGTCGAACCACAGCACGTGCGTGCCGTCAATCGGCTCGACCTCGACGCCGAACAACGGATGCCGATCGACGTGCAGCATGTCGCCGATTGGGATGGGGTACATCATGAGCATGGACGAATCGACCAACCAGTCCGCGTGATCGATGTGCACTTTCACCGATCCGTGGCCCGGCACCCCGAGGTCCCGCATGGAGCCGGCGACCCGCCGCGCGTTGAACCCATAGGACACGACCAATTCGAACAGCGCGTTGCTACTGGACCAACACGTACCGCCGGTGCCGTGTCGCAGAAAGTTCTCGAGAAAATCTTCGGCATGGCCACCTGGTAGTTCGCCGGTGTCTCCTGTACGAAGGGCGATCAGTTTGCGCACGTTGTCGAAGGGCACGTTCTGACACCACGCGGCGTACAGTCGGCGCAATCCAAGCAGATCGAGGGGCAGGGTTGCATCGAGGTCGAGTCGCGTGGCGACTCGACCTCGAAGATTTGCGGACAACATGCGTGAGGAGTTAGTAGCGGGGACGAGTGACGCGCGGCACCTTGCCGCAGTTGGCGGGCCACGTGGCCGGCCACGTCCCGGGTGATCGATCGCGTTTGATAAATTCGGGATCTTCCGACGCGAGGTACACCATCATCGCGGCCAGTGTCGCGTTGTGCTTGAGGTCATCAAACACGACCTTGTCATATGTATCGCGATTGGTGTGCCACGTGTACGTGCTGTAGTTCCACCCCACCGCCCCCATACCGAACGATGGTGTCCCGAAGCATGCGAACACTGCGCCGTCCGTTCCACCTGGATTCCCGGTGGGCACATCGTTGAAGCTCCACGACACCACGTTGGAGCTCAGACTGTCTGAATAAAACGCGGGCAGCTGCTCATACCACGATTTGAGATGCCGTCCGATGTCGGACAGTCCCGAAGACGACAGCGATTGCACGCGACCCGTGCCGTTATCCTGATTGAACAGGGCCTGCAACCCCTTCATCACCTCTGGATGATCTTCGGTGAAGGCTGTGGAGCCATTGAGCCCCTGTTCTTCACTGGCCCAGTGGCCGACCATGATCGTGCGCTTGGGCTTCGGATAGACCTGCTTGAGGATGCGCATCGCTTCCATCGCCATCAACGTACCGGTGCCGTTGTCCGTCGCGCCCGATGATCCGTCCCACGAATCGAAGTGCGCCGACAACATCACGTACTCGTCCGGCTTCTCCGAACCGCGAATGATGCCGAGCGTGTTGAAGGCGGGCTGCTCGCCGAGCAACTGCGCGTCGAGATCGAGGCTCACCGTTGGCTTCTGATTGTTGTCGGCGAGCCGATAGACGAGGCCGTAGTCTTCGCACGACAGCGTGACTGCGGGTGCGATGGTGTTGTAGGTCTCGAAGATCTCGACTGTACCCCATCCGCCCGCACCCCCTGGGCCGCCGCCAAAGCCACCGCGGCCTGACGCTTCTGCGGCTAGACTGGCCGCGGGTCCGCCACCGCGCGCGCTCGTACCCCCAGCCGCCGCACCGCCGCCGCGACCACCACCGCCGCCGCCACGCCCGCCGTTCGCGCCGCTGGCGAACGGATTGCCAAATCCGCTCAGCTTATTGCGCGACGAGATCATGCCAGCCACCCCGGCCTTTTCGAGGCGCATGCCGAGTGTGCCGGTGCCAAGCGCCAGCGAATAGCCAGTGCCGCGGTACAACTTCGTGCTGTCAGGCCGACCATTCGGCCCGTTCATGACGGCCCAGTCGGCGAGCGCCAAGGCGAGTGTGGAATCCATTCGCGCTTTCGACGCTGGCGTGGCGAAGCGAATCCAATCTTCAGACGGACGACATGTTGGATAGGCAGGCGACAGCAGCACAATCTTGCCACGGGCTTTCGGCAACCATTTTACAAATTCCGTGCTGTCCGCGAACTTGGGCAGGACAATCGCCTCGGCATTCACCTTTTTGCCAGCGGTGCCGGGACTCCATGCCAGCATGGTTCCCTCAAGCGAGCGCACGCGTGGCGTCATCAGGTCGATGTGCGACACCCCTCGGCGCCAGCCGCGCCAGGTTCCGTACTGATCGCGCTTCGTTTCAATGCCCCACGACTTGTACGAGTTCATGACCCAGGTGCTGGCCGCGGTGAGCCCAGGACTGCCGGTGAGGCGTGGCCCGATGGAATCGAACAATGTTTGCGCGAGTTTCTGTACCTGGGAACTGTCCATGCCCAGTCGCCAGATCCGCTGCAGGTTTGGATCGGTGGACGGCTGTTGCGCCAGAAGCGGCGCGGCGCTGAGCAGCGCCAATGCGCCCGTTATGCGAAACCGTATCTTCACATTTGCCTCGGTTCGACCGCGTGGATAGCGATCCTGGTCATGATGGCCGCAGTCCAGTGGACCGGCCGTACGTGCCGACGATCGCGACACTGATCACGCGTCGGCGCTGCATCTGTGCGGTGAGAATCGCGCTATGGCGCGAGGAACGCAACGGTGCATGCTGCGTGTTGACGTTGCACACGCTGCATAGTGCCGGAGCCGATGGAGCAGACTCGAGTCGTGGCCGCTGCTCAGTACTGATCCGTTGACGGCTGGAACGTGCGCCAACTATGCCAAAACTCCTGACTGGCGGCGACGGCTTGAAGCGCGCCGGCACTCCCGTGTCCATTGAGGGCGTACGCTCCGCTGGCGGACACGAGCGAGTCATTGCGCCAGACAAACCTGCTGGCCGCATCAGGACGCTGGAAGGCGAAAAAGCTGGCGTTGTCGCCACCCAGGGCGAGCACAATTGGCTGCCCACCGAGCACGTCGTGGACGAGGCGCTCCTTCCGCAGGCGGTTCCAGTCGTACGCCTTGCTGTGGCCATTGACCGTGATGCCAACCACCCACGACTTCTCATGCCACGACGCCGAGTCGGTGCCGGTTAAGTCACTCGTGCTGGTGCCGTTTTCATAGGCAAAATCCTTCGCGTACAGTCGCGAAAACGCCGAGTCCGCTTGCATGATGAGGCTCGCCGGGTAGAGGGCAAGCCATTGTCGCAGCGTGACTTGGCGACTCGGAAGCTCGGTGAGACTCGTTCCCTTGAGCGGGCCGGTAATCGCTTCCCCATTCGCCTGACGCCACCAACTTCCGGTGGTCCGATCCTCGAACATGGCGTTGAAGTGGTCCATGCCGACGAGGCGGAACGTTTCCGCTCTTCCGTTGACCATTGGCCGGAAGACGCGACCGGTGCGGCACACCGTGCAGTAGCTGACGAGGATCGGCTGTCCTCCGACGGTGTCGCGCACTTGATGGTGGTAGCCAATGAACTGGAGCGGATAGGCGCGCGCGTCGCCGTTGATCTCGATGCCCACGACGAGGCGGTCTGCTTGCACCAGGTTAGAAGCGCTCGGGGCCATCGTTAACCCGTGCGGCTGTCGGAAGAGCTGATCCGCGGCCATGCGGAAGTTCACGACGTAGGTGAGTGCGCTAACCGCAAGCAGCGTGACGGCGGCGACCACCCGACGCGCTACACCCGCGCGCCACACAGCGCGCGTGCCGGCCACGAGGCAGGCAATACATGCCAAACGAAGGGGCCAGCGCCACGAATAGACGAGGTAGGCCCAGTCAATGCTGCGCATCCGCTGGCTGCCGGGCATCGGCATAATGAAATAGACATTGGCACATTCAAGCACGAGCAGCCCGAAAATCCCAAGGACGAAAACCTTTCGCATGACCCTCCCGGTGACGCGTTGTTCGTCGCCCCTAAAACGCGGCTACCGCAGGGCCAGCCCAGCCAGTGCGTCTGGTGCGCGCAAGGCTGCTTGCACCGCTATGACGACGGCCGCAGGCAGCGGTGACGCGCCAGCGCGCTTGGCCGCCTCGACCACCATCAGCAAGGCACGCGCCTGAGTTGCATACGCCGCCAGCAGTGCGCCGCCCGCACCCGGCGTGGCGACGATGTCGTGGGCCAGCAGGTCGAGCTGACGGGCGAGCGCCGTCCTGCCGTCGTCGGCCGCGACGTCGTGGGACCGATTCGTCGGCGCCGCCACACCCGGTGTAGCAGCATCACTAAAAAAGCCGGGGAACGCCGAATGAGACATGGCTTCGGACACCCGATCGTTGGTTGACGCGATGGTTGCGAGGCGCCGTCTGGCGGCGCGCGATGACTCAAAACCCACCTGGTGTCTCCGCAGGATTTCGGAAGGAGGCTTGACAGAAGTCAAGCTGGGACATAAATGCGACAGTGCTTTGATCGACCGGTACGTTGACGTAACCGCATCGTATTACTTGTTTTCGGTCTGTTGGCGCAGGAGTCGGTGCAGTGGCCGGGCGATCAACTCCACAATCGCAGGCCGGTGGTGCCGAAGCTCGACGCCCGTCGCCGCCAAATCCGGTGGATGATGGCGCGGTAGCGTGCGAATCCCTCTGTGGAGACGGCTGAATGCACGTCCTCACCCCCGACGCGGATCGAGACGTCGCGGCGCGTGACCTGGCCATGCTGGCCAAGGTGACGCTCGACGAACATTGGGCCGTTTCTGCTGTTCAGGCAGAGCGACGAACCCTGTTGTTGGAGCGTGCTGAGGTCGCGTCGCTTCTCCCTGGCGACGGCCTCGGCGAACCCATCGCGGATGGACTGGCACTGCTCGGGACGGCGTACGAACTCGCGGCGTTGAGTCATTTGGAGGTGGCGATGCAGCCCGCCGCCAATGCCAGTCGCGACCTGGCGCAGGCCGTCCTGGCTTTGGGTGCGGCCAGAGCTTTTCGCTGTTCTGCTGCGCTTCGAGCCCCGCTGGACGATGGAGAGTCGGCCGTCAAATGGGCACTTCGGATTGGTGCCTTGGCGCTCGTCTCCGGTCAGACGGAGAGTTTTCTCAAATGGTGGAACGTGCGGAGCGGTATTGCCGCCCTCGTCCGGCAAACCGGACGCGCGCTGGATGCCGAAGCTTGGGAGCCCTACGCTCGGGGCACCCTCTGGATGGCGTGGCTTGGCTTGGTGGGCGCGCCCGTCAGTGAATTGGCCGAACAGGCGAACGATGACTTGGCCACGCTCTCGGCCACGCGGAGCCGCCTGGCGGCGTTCCGGGAGCGCCGATCCGATCACGAGGTGCCCGCCGAGGGCCCCGTGCTGAACGCCACGGCCCTGCGGGCGCGGATGACTGAGTTCGCGATTCGGCATATGGCCGACGCGACCGAGCTGCTCACCGTTGCCGTGCTGAGGCGAACGCTGCCCGATGTGTCGGCAGAGTTCAAGCTCCATCTGAGCGCGGCGCGGTCCGCTATGGCGGGTGATCATGGGCACGATCTGTTGCTGGCGTGGCTTCAAGCGGCGGGTGTTACGCTGGCAGGCGGCGTGACCGCGCAGCTCGAACTGCCAGGATTCTAGTCCGCGCACTGCGGCGCCCGCGCCATACGCGATACACGACGCGACCGGTGCTCCCGGCGGGGAACGCGATCCGACTACCACCGATAGGCGTCACGTTGGCCAGGAACGTCGACATGGCGAAGCGAGTGGCCGCGTCCTTCGGTTCCTCCGCGACCACCTCGCTCTCAATGCGGTACCACGTGACACCGTCCGGCGTCTCGACGCGAACCCGATACCCGTCATCGTCCGTCCAGAAGGCGGAGGCCTGCCCGAGCGCGTCAGCGCCGCAGAGCGGCAACGACGTGAACGGTGCGGGTTCCAGGACGCCAGCTGGCGCGGTGCAATTGACGACATGCATGAGAATCGTTTCCTGAGTGCAAGAACGTGAGCATCGATCAAGGTTCCGCTATCGAGCGGGGGGAGATGTTACGACGATCCCGACGTCCACGCAATACGAGGCCTACGTCGTAAGTTGTTGGTATCATTGTTTATATACGTTGAAAACAATGTGGATAATGTGTAAGTCTGGCTAATTGGAAGGGATGGCAATGCTGTTCGTGTGGGAAAGTACGCTTCAGGTATTGGGGCTTCCGCGGTCCACTGCGGTAGGCTTATCCACAAGACGCCCCGTCACAAAGGTGATGTATTTGATGTTTGGCACACGATCGCTGGCGCGTCGTCGCGACGACTGCATCAGTCCGGGCGATCGGGCGCCGAGTGGCACTTTCCCCATGGCGACAATCGTGACCGTGCCCCATTCTGCGCCAGTCAACTTTGCACACCTTCAGGAGGTGAGTTTGGCGATCGAACCCAGAATCGGATTGCTGGTCGGACGTGAATGGTCATTCCCGCCAGCGTTTATCGATGCCGTGGCAAAGAAGAAGGCCGGCGTGGTCGCAGACTTCATCAAGCTCGATGCCACGCAGATGGTCCAGCCAGTGCCGTATACCCTGATCATCGACCGGATTTCGCACGAGGTGGGGTTCTACCGCACCTTCTTGAAGCACGCCACACGCATGGGCGTCACCGTGGTCAACAATCCGTTCATGTGGTCGGCTGACGACAAGTTCTACGACGCGACGATGGCGACGCAGATGGGCGTGGTTCACCCGAAAACGATCGTCCTGCCGAACAAGGACTACATCGCCGGCATCTCGCATTCGGAGTCGTTGCGTAACCTGTCGTACCCCTTGGATTGGGCGCGGGTGGCCGACCACATTGGTTTTCCGTGCATTTTGAAGGATGCGCACGGTGGCGGTTGGCGCGATGTGTACGTCTGCAATTCCATGGAAGAGCTGCTGCAGCACTACAACACCAGCGGCCTGCTGACCATGATTGTGCAGGAGTTCATCAAATGGGATCAGTACGTGCGCTGTATGGTGCTCGGTCGCGATCAGGTGCTGCCCATGCCCTACGATCCACGCGCGCGTCGCTATATCCCCGACCCAGGCTATTTAAGTCAGGAGATTGAGGATCGTTGCGTGCGCGACGCCCTCACCCTGAGTCGTGAGCTTGGGTACGACATGAACACCGTGGAGTTTGCCGTGATGGACGGCGTGCCCTATGCCATCGACTTCATGAATCCGGCGCCAGATATGGATATCAATTCGTTAACGCCATCGTATTTCGAGTGGGTGGTCGATCACATGGCGGATTTGGCGATTCGGCTCGCGACAGCACCACGGCCGCCATTGGCGAGCGGCCCACCAATCGGTCCCCGATGACGGAGGTCGTCGGATGCTAGCGGACGCGATTGAACGGTATCACCAGGGGCTCGAACACGCGGACGTGGCGGAGGCCTCGGCGGCCACGCTCGACGAACTGCTGCGGCGTGAGGGGCTGTTCTTTGGCGATCGCCCGCTGTGCGGCGTGCTCCGGCCGCGGTTGATGTCGCACGGTGAGTACCGACACATTGGGCGTGCCTGCGCGCTGGTTGGTTCTGCCTTCGAAAGCGTACGGCGGGCGGCGATGTCCGATGCGGCGTTGCGCGCGCAGTTCGGGCTGACCAGTTGGGAGGAGCAGGTAATCCACGCTGATCCGCGGTTTGAGGCGGCCAGTCCGACGTCGCGACTGGATGCCTTCTTTGCGCGTGGCGCAGACGGACTGAAGTTCACCGAATACAACGCGGAAACGCCCGCCGGTGGGGCGTACAACGATGCATTGTCGCGCGTCTTCATGGCGCTGCCGGCGATGCATGCGTTCTCGCGTACCCACGCGACCTTTCCCATCCCCGCGGCACCGTCCATCGTGCACGCCTTGCTGCACGCCTTTCATCAGTGGCGCGGCGTGCGGGAAAAACCAAAAGTCGTCATTCTCGACTGGGCGGAGGTCCCGACGCGAAGCGAATTCGTCTTGTTTGAGCGCGAGTTCGCCTTGCTCGGCATCGACGCGTTCATTGGTGATCCGCGCGATGCGACCTACGACAACGGCACGTTGTCTGTATCCGGGAAACCCGTCAACCTGATTTACAAGCGCGTGTTGATCGATGAACTAGTGACGCGCGAGGGTCTCGACTCGCCAGTCGTGCGAGCGGTGCAGGACGGCGCCGTGTGTATGGTGAATCCGTTCCGGTGCAAGTTGCTCCACAAAAAGGCGTCGCTCGCCGTGGTCAGCGACGAGCGACAGTCGCATCTGCTCTCCGGCGCGGAACGCGAGGCGGTGGCGGCGCATGTGCCGTGGACCCGCGTCGTTGAAGAGCGGACGACCAGTCATGGCGAGCAGAATGTCGACCTGCTGCCGTTTATCGCCGCCAATCGCGAGCAGTTGGTGCTCAAACCGAATGACGAGTATGGTGGCAAGGGCATCGTGCTCGGTTGGACCGTCGACGACGCGACTTGGGCCACGGCGATCAAGACGGCGCTCGCCGAACCATACATCGTCCAACAGCGCGTTACTGTGCCGAGTGAGCTGTGGCCAGCGTGGACTGACGGCGGGCTGCACCTTGGCGAACGCATGCTGGACACCGCACCATTCATGGTCGATAGCACGACGATGACCGGAGTGCTGACACGCATCGCCACCGATCCATTGCTGAACGTGACGGCGGGTGGCGGATCGAACGTACCGACTTTTCTGGTGGAGGATCGTTGATGTCTGTACTGACCCGACCGGTCATTGGGTTGACCACCCAGACCCTGCATTCGATCGACGGAATACCGCCCGCCTTGCCTGCGTCGTGGGTGATGAACCAACGGTATTTCATGGCCGCGACCATGGTCGGTGCGGTACCGTGGATGATTCCGTTGTTGGACGACGATCTGAGCACGCTCCGCGAGATCTACGAGCGACTGGACGGCCTGTTAATACCGGGCGGTGTCGACGTCAATCCCGAGGAGTACGGCGAGGACGTACGACCGGAATGCGGCAACCTCGACCCCGCGCGCGACCGGGTAGAGCTGCAACTGGTGCGTTGGGCGATGGACGAGGGGAAGCCGGTGCTGGGACTCTGTCGCGGCCTGCAGGTGATTAACGTCGCGTCGGGCGGATCGCTCTGGCAGGATTTGTCATCGCAGAACGCCGTGTTTCAGAAGCACGACTACTTCCCGACGGCTGGCTACGAGCGCGATCATCTGGCGCACGAGGTCGATCTTGTTGCGGGCACGCGTTTGGCGCACGTGCTCGGGTCGACGCGTGTTGCCGTGAACAGCATGCACCACCAAGGGGTGAAGCAGGTGGGAAAGGAACTGGTGGTGTCCGCGGTGGCACAGGACGGTCTGGTGGAGGCGCTCGAGAGCGCTGACGATTCGTTTCTTGTCGGGGTGCAGTGGCATCCTGAAGTGTTCGAGATGGCCGACCCGCATACACGACACCTCTTTGGCAGTTTTATTCGGGCGGCGCTCGATTGGCGGCAGGCGCAATCGACTGCTCACTCATCCGCAGCGCGAACGGCCCCAACGAGCAAGGAGGCGTAATGCGTGGTCCGAGTCTGACCGTCGGTATCGAAGAAGAGTATCAGATCATCGATCCCGTGACGCGCGATCTCACGCCAGGCTTCGATGCCCTGATGCAAAGCGACCATGCGGTGCTCGCCGACGTCAAGGCCGAACTGCACCAGTGTCAGGTAGAGATTGGCAC
>JANMKU010000473.1:0-6646 GCA_031372205.1 Gemmatimonadaceae bacterium
TTGCAGTTCCAGCGCACGGCCAGATCGTTGGCCTCGTCCGCCTGGATGCTATGCACGGCATCAAGGACGACCATGCCCTCAGACACATCGGTCGAGTAGTCGCGAAAGTCACCGCGGCCGTCGGCGCCGCGCCAGATACGAAAGGTGGCGTTCGCCATCAGCGTTGGTCCTCGATCATTTGCTTCATGGCGGCGGTGAGTGGCGTCGTTGGTTCACGTGTCAGTGCCATCGTGCCATCCGCGCCCTTCTGGATGACGATGTTAAACGCGGCGGCGTTCGGATCTTTGTCCGGATAGTCCTCGCGAAAGTGTCCACCGCGACTTTCTTTGCGTTCAAGCGCAGACCGCGTAATGGCTTCGGAAATGGTGATGAGATTGCCAAGATCCATCGCCGTGTGCCACCCGGGATTGTATTCGCGATTGCCGACCGCGCCGACCCGCGCGGCGCGCGCGCGCAGCGTATCGAGTTGCTCAAGCGCCGACAACATTTCGTGTTCGCGGCGCGCAATCCCGACTTGGGTTTGCATCATCGTCTGCAGATCGTGCTGAACGTGATACGCACCTTCCGCGTCGGCGCCACGTTCAAACGGAGCCAACGCTCTGATCGCCGCCTGCTCGACGTCCGGCGGATGAATGTCCGCCGCAGGTTGTTGTTGCGCGAACTGTGCCGCGTACCGGCCGGCACGACGGCCGAATACCAGCAAGTCCGACAGCGAGTTCCCACCCAGCCGGTTCGCACCATGCAATCCGGCCGCGCACTCGCCAGCAGCAAACAGTCCCGGCACGCTTGTCATCTGCGAATCCCCATCGACGCGAATGCCGCCCATCATATAGTGCGTCGTGGGCCCAACTTCCATCGCTTCCTTGGTAATGTCGATGTCCGCCAGCTGCTTGAACTGGTGATACATGCTGGGGAGCTTCTTCTTGATGTGCTCCTCAGCCTTGGGCAGGCGCTCCTTGATCCAGGCGATGTCGAGAAAGACGCCGCCGTGCGGACTGCCGCGTCCTTCCCGTACTTCGCGCATGATGCATCGCGCGACGTGGTCCCGCGTGAGCAACTCCGGGGGACGTCGTGCATTTTTGTCGCCCTGCGTGTAGCGCCAGCCTTCCTCTTCGTTGTCCGCCGTCTGCGCCCGATAATTTTCAGGAATATCGTCGAACATGAACCGTCGCCCTTCGCTGTTGCGCAACACACCGCCCTCGCCGCGCACGCCTTCGGTGACCAGAATGCCTTTCACACTGGGTGGCCACACCATGCCGGTGGGATGGAATTGCACGAATTCCATATCCTGCAGCGCCGCACCTGCATCGTAGGCGAGTGTTTGCCCGTCCGCCGTATATTCCCAGCTATTGCTCGTAATGCTGAAAGCGCGGCCAACGCCACCGGTGGCCAGCACCACGGCCTTGCACTTGAAGAGACGAAACCGCCCGCGTTCACGATCATAGCCGAACGCGCCGACGATGCGGCCCTCGCGCTTGAGGAGCGCGATGATCGTGGTCTCCATGTGGACATCGATACCAAGATGGATCGCGTGATCCTGCAGCGTGCGAATCATCTCGAGCCCCGTCCGGTCGCCAACGTGGGCGAGCCGCGGATAGCGGTGTCCGCCAAAATTGCGCTGTAGAATCCGTCCCTCGTCGGTGCGATCAAACACCGCGCCCCACGCTTCCAGCTCGCGAATGCGATCGGGCGCCTCTTGCGCGTGCAGCTCGGCCATCCGGGCATTGTTGACGTACTGACCGCCACGCATGGTGTCGGCGAAGTGCACCATCCAGTTATCTCGATCATCCACGTGGCCCATCGCTGCCGCGGCACCGCCTTCCGCCATCACGGTGTGTGCCTTGCCGAGCAGCGACTTGCACACCAGACCGACGCGTACACCGGACGCTGCCGCCTCAATTGCCGCGCGCAACCCGGCCCCACCCGCACCGATGATGAGGACGTCGTGTTCGTGCGTCTGATAGTCAGGAATTAGAGGATCCTCCAGTCATGCCACACACCCATCGCACAGAGGCGGATGTACAGGTCGGAGAATGCAACGAAAAACAAACTCAGCCACGCGAATCGTTTATGCGAGCGATTGAGACAGCTGACACAGTCGTATGCGGTCTGGCGCGCGACCGGTGACTTCGACAATTGGTCTTTCACACCGCCGATCACGTGACGAAAGGAATGACAACCAAACGTGTAGGAGCCAAGCAGGCCGACATTGACGGCCAATACCAGCGTGCCCACACCGATTCCGAACGTGGTGTTGCCCATGGTGTCGGTGAACCAGAGCGCCTTCCACACATCGTAGCTGAGCAAAAAAATGAACAGCACGGCGATGTAGAGGAAATAGCGATGCACGTTTTGCATGATCAGCGGAAACGAACGCTCGCCAAGATACGATGTGCGTGGCTCGCCGACCGCACAACTTATTGGATCGGCCCAGAACGCCTTGTAGTAGGCACCGCGGTAGTAGTAGCACGTGAAGCGGAAGCCACCGGGCGCCCAGAGGATCAGCAGCGCCGGAGAAAAGGGCACAATGGACGGCCACCACGTCGGCTTGGGTCCGAACAATGCGTGGGGAGAATCACCAAAGATTTCTGGTGAGTAGAACGGCGACAGGTAGGGACCAAAGTGGTAGTGCGCGCCCTGAAACGCGGCCCACGTCGAGTAGACGATGAACGAGGAGAGCACGAGGAACACCAACGCCGGCTCAAGCCACCACCGATCGGTGCGTAGCGTTTCGCCGAAGCCGCGTGGTGCAATGGGAAGAGGCGCGTGGGCCATCGATCAAGATCTCCAAGTCGGATGAGCGAGCCGAACTTGGGGCCTGTGCCGAGGCTCGGCAAGGTTGGGCGCGCATTGACCGCACGACGCGCGGACCACAAGGTTCGCGATGGCGCATCGCCGCCGTTCACTCACTCCGGATTCAGAACGTGACTCGTTGCGGCCACTCGAACCATTCGTCACACGCCGCTGTGGTGTCGCGCGCGGTTTGGCGAGCGATGTGGGCAATTGTGCTGGCCACTGGCTTCTCTGCTGCGACCGTTGCGGCACTGCCCGCTCAGCAGGTCGTGATCACGCCCCACGCGGGACTGATCATCACGAGGTCGGTGCGCGTCAGGCCCGGTGTGTACATGCTACGCGCCAACCAGTCGCTCGACTCGGCGCTGATCACCATTCGCGGTCGCAATATCGTCGTCGATATGCGCGGTGTGGTGCTGCGTGGCGCCAGTACGGGCGCCGCGCCTGACGAAGGGCGCGGTGTGGCCATCCGGGTTGAGGGTGGCGAGCATGTGCGCATCGAGGGGCTGCGCGCGCGCGGATATCGTGTGGGCATTCTGGCGCGCGGCACGCACGGGCTCGACCTGATCAACAACGACGTCAGTCATTCCTGGAAGCCGCGCCTGTTCAGCGTCGTGGAGCACGAGAGTCTCAACGATTGGCTGTCGTACCACCACAACGAGCAGAGCGAATGGTTACGCTTTGGTGCGGGGATCTATCTCGACCGCGTCACGCGCGGCGCAATACGTGGCAATCGCGCAGAGCAGGGGATGAACGGCTTGCTGATGACGCGCACCGACTCGCTCGACGTCCGCGACAACGACTTCTCGTTCAATTCAGGGCTCGGCGTGGGGCTCTATCGCTCCAGCGCGAACACCATTGTTGGCAATCGGCTCGACTACAACGTGCGTGGGTACAGTCACGGATTCTTCCGGCGCGGTCAGGATTCGGCGGGGCTGCTCATGTTCGAGCAGAGCATGCGCAATGTGGTCGCCTACAATTCCGTCACCCACGGCGGCGATGGCGTGTTTCTCTGGGCCGGCCAGGAAACCATGGACAGTGGTGCGGGTGGTGCCAATGACAATCTGTTCCTCACCAATGACTTCAGCTACGCACCCACGAACGGTATGGAAGCGACTTTTAGTCGCAACAGTTTTATCGCCAATCGCGTCGTGGGCAACGACCACGGCCTGTGGGGTGGGTACAGTTACGAGTCGCGCGTCATTGGCAACTGCTTTGCGCAGAACCGCATAGGCGTGGCCATCGAGCATGGGCAGCAAAACACGATTGCCGCCAACCACTTTGATGGTGACGGGACGGGCATTCGGCTGTGGGCGGACTCCATCGAGCCGTCGGACTGGGGATACCCGAAGCACCGCGACACGAAGAGCCGCGACTACCTCATTCGCGACAACCATTTTAGCGGCGTGACGACGGTGTACAGCATCGCGAACACCTCACCGCTCGATACCAACGTCAATGTTCGCGTGGACACCGCGTCTACCGCATGCGATCCGCGACGACTTGCACCGACCACCGTCAATTGGAAGCTGCCCAAAATTGAAAACGAGCCACTGCACTGGCCCGCGACAGAGGTCGCCAGTCGTGATCGTTCGGCCATCATTGTCGACGAATGGGGACCATACGACTGGCGTTCGCCGAAACTCTGGCCTGTCGATAGCACACGATCGTCGCCGCTTCGTCTACGCGTACTCGGTCCGATGGGTCGATGGCGCACCGTCCACTCGCGTGGCCTCGCCACGTTGTCTCCGCGCAGTGGCAAGACGGGAGACACGATCACGGTCACTCCAGCGCGTGGTGAGGAGGGCAGCTGGACGCTGACGCTCGAATACGTGGGCGCCTCCACCGTGTCACGTGATGGCGTTCGCCGACCATCCGGAGTGCCCGTGCCATTCTCGTTTGCGCGCGAAGAACCCGTGACGCGGTGGCATGTGCGTTTCTTCACATGGGCGGACAGCACCGACCCACGCAGTAAACCCGACGCATTTGCCGCACTCTTGCGCGCCGCACCACTGCTCGCACGCGAGGATACGCGACTCGACTACTTCTGGTCGCGTCCCAGCATCAAAGAGCTACCCCGCGCAAGGATCGCCATTGACGCGTCAACGTCCATCACGCTCGGCGCTGGTACGTACACGCTCCGCAGCTTGAGCGACGACATGGTGCGCGTGTGGGTGGATGACGTACTCGTCATCGATGATTGGGTGCCGCACGACACGCATCCGGCGTACGCGACGATCGCCGGTGGGCGACACACGATGCGCGTGCAGTATGCGCAGGTCGACGGGTGGACTGAGCTGCGCTTGGATGTCCTGCGCGGGAAGATGCCACATTCGGCGGGCTCGCCCGGACCGCACTGAGCCAGCAGTGCGTCGTCGATCGCGTGGTCTGGACGCGCTATGGTTTCCGCGATACGCTCCGCCTTCCCCACACCGTGAGCACTTGATGCGCCGCTACGCTGCCCTGCTGTTCGTCGTTTCGCTCTATGCGTCAACCGTTCAGGCCCAGCGCGGGGGCCCGCCAGGTGGCGCGGGTAACGCACCCGTCCCAGCGCCTCGCTTTCAGTACATGGGGCCGGCCGTGGGCGGACGGATCGCGGCGGTCGCTGGCGTGCCCGGGGACACGATGACGTACTACATGGGCGCCGCATCGGGCGGCATCTGGAAGACCACCGATGGTGCGCGCACGTTCACGCCGATCTTTGATGACCAACCCGTGCAGGCGATTGGTGCACTCGCCGTCGCGCCGTCGAACCCGCGCACCATCTGGGCCGGCACTGGCGAGGCGTGGGCCATTCGCGATGCGGATGTGATGGGTGATGGCGTCTACAAGTCCGTCGACGCCGGGGCCACGTGGACCAACACGGGACTCAAAGACGTCGGCCGCATCGGCAAGATCATCATTCATCCCACGAACCCCAACCTCGTCTTTGTGTGTGCGCTTGGGCGTGCGACCGGTCCGCAAGAGGAGCGTGGTGTCTATCGCACGCGGGACGGCGGTGTGAAATGGGACCGCGTGTTGTTCGTCGATCAGAATACGGGCTGCTCGGGCATCGCGATTGATGAAAGCGACCCCAAGGTGCTCTACGCCGGCACGTGGGAAGTGGTGATGCACACCTGGGCGATGTTCAGCGGCGGCAACGGCAGTGGCGTGTATGTGTCACGCGATACCGGCGGGACATGGTCGCGCATCAACGGCTCCGGACTCCCGACGTCTCCACTCGGCAAAATAGACGTAGCCGTTGCGCCGTCGAATTCGAAGCGCGTGTACGCCCTGATTCAAACACCAGATCAGGGATCGCTGTGGCGCTCCGACGATGGTGGCGCGCAATGGCGCGTGGTGAGTTGGGATCGCAGTTTGATTGGCCGCGCTGGCTACTACATCCGCATTGCGGTCAATCCGCAAAACGATCTCGAAGTGCTGGTGGCGAACAGCAGTTTTCATCGCTCGCTTGACGGCGGCGAGACATTTCCGATTACGAACGGTGGCTGTGGCGACTGTCACGACATCTGGATGGACCCACGCAACCCTGCGCACTGGGTCGCCACCGGTGACGGCGGTGCCGGCATCACGCGCAATCACGGCCAGACGTTCACCCAGTTTGCGTTGCCGATTGGCCAGATGTATCACGTGGCCATTGACGACCGGGCGCCATACTGGATCTATAGCAATCGACAAGACGCATCGACGATGCGTGGGCCAAGCAATCAGCCAGCGCAGATCGCGAACGTGGTGCTGCCGGGCGCGGCGGGTGCCGCTGGCGGTGGTGGACGCGGCGGTGCAGGTGGAGGTGGTGGAGGGGGCGGTGGTGGAGGGGGTGCTGCGCCACCAACCAGCGCGTGGACCGCTCCAC
>JANMKU010000146.1:0-5340 GCA_031372205.1 Gemmatimonadaceae bacterium
CGCGACGGACTTGATCAACTGCCGCGCTTGGACAGACGGCGTATTGGCGTGGTCACGGGTGTTTCCATGGCACCGCTCATGCCCGCGTTACTCGCGCAATTGCACGATGCCACGGGTGCAGATTTCATCCTGATTCCGACAGAAAATTCGCTGTTCGGTCCAACCACGACGACGGCCGGCTTGCTGGTCGGCGCGGACATTCGCCGCGCGTTGCAGGGCCGACACGACCTTGATCTGGCGTTGATCCCGGCCGAATGCATCAACGATGATGGTGTGTTTCTCGATGACGAGTCGTTCGTGGTGTTGCGCGAGTCGCTGCCCATGCCCGTGTACCCGTCGTATGACTTCATAGACGCGCTGGTCCCGGAAGGTGACGCGGCGTTCAGCCCTGCCGCATGAATCTTCCCGTCGTAGCAATCGTCGGCCGCCCCAATGTGGGCAAGTCGCAACTGTTTAACCGCATCATCGGCGACTCGTCGGCGATTGTCAGTGAGGAGCCTGGCACGACGCGCGACCGGCACTTCGCGCAGGCCGAATGGGCCGGTCGGCATTTTTGGCTCGTTGATACGGGCGGTCTGGTTGAAGACTCCCATGAGCCGATGGACAACGAGATCCGCAAGCAGGTCATGCAGGCGATCGACGAAGCGGATATGCTGCTCCTGGTGGTGGACGCCAAAGTCGGCGTACATCCGAGCGACGCGCGATTGGTCGACATCCTGCGGCAGGCCAAGAAACCGTGGATGATCATCGCAAACAAGGTGGATGATCCCAGCAGCACGGATTACTACGAGTTCTATCGCATGGGCGCCGGCGATGTATTCCCGTTGTCGGCACAGAACGGCAAAGGCTCGGGCGATGTGCTCGACGCGGTGGTGGAGCGCATTCCAGAAGCGCCGGAGCAGGAAGGCGACGCCGTGCGCATCGCGGTCATCGGTCGTCCCAATGTGGGCAAGTCCTCGTTCGTCAACCGGCTGCTCGGCGAAGAACGGCTGGTGGTTAATGATGAGGCGGGAACGACGCGGGACTCGATCGATGCGCCGATGCGCTACAAAGATCAAGATCTGATCTTTGTCGATACCGCGGGATTGCGCCGACAGTCCAAGATCGACGATGGCGTCGAATTCTATGCGTCACTGCGCACGCGACGCGCCATCGACTCGGCCGATGTGTGTCTGCTGATGATCGACGCGACGGAGGGCCTCCAGAATCAGGATCTCAAGATCGCGACACTGGTGTGGGACGCCGGTCGCGGCCTCGTGATCGTCATGAACAAGTGGGACATCTACGAGGAGAAAGACGGCAAAAGCACCGACAAGATGAAGAAGGAAATCATCGAGAAGGCGCCGTATCTGGCCAACGTGCCGTTCCTGTTCACGTCGGCGAAGACCGGCATGCGCGTCACGAAGGTGTTGGACATCGCCCTCGCTGTGCAGGGGCAACGGACGCGGCGGATCGCCACGTCGCAAGTGAACGAAGCACTCGCGGAGTTGCTGGCGCGGCTGCAACCGCCGCAGGCCGCGGGTCGTGAAGTCAAACTCAACTACGCGACGCAAGTCGAGGTTGAGCCGCCCACCTTTGCATTCTTTGGCAACCATCCGGACTTGATTCCCGAGAACTACATCCGCTATCTGCACAACGGACTGCGAGAGAAGTGGGGCTTTCTCGGCTCGCCAATGCGTATTCTCATGCGCCGGAAGAGCACGCCCGCATGAACATCGTCGTATCCGTAGTGGTTGCGTATGTGTTTGGCTCGATTCCAACGGCCTTCCTTGTTGGTCGGGCCAACGGCATCGACTTGCGGACCGTCGGTTCGGGCAACCTCGGCGCGACCAATGTGTTCCGAACGCTTGGATGGAAGTGGGGTCTAATGGTCTACATCGCTGACATGCTCAAGGGCGCGCTCCCCGTGTTGTGGTTGCCCAAAGTTGCAGACGTCGCCACGGGCTGGCCTTGGGGCGTTGCATTCGGTCTCGCGGCGATTGTTGGTCACGTGCGGCCGGTTTTCCTGCTCGGCAAGGGGGGCGGGAAAGGAGTGGCCACGGCGAGTGGTGTGTTCTTTGCGCTCGCGCCGCTCCCGGCGTCGTGCGCGATGCTGGCGTTCGCCCTCGTGGTCGCTGCGTCGCGTTACGTGTCCCTTGGGTCCCTCATCGGCGCCGTGGTGTTGCCAATCGTCCTGGTGGCGCAGGAGCGTGCGCTCACGCCGCTTGTGCTGGTGAGCATGAGCGTTGCCGCGTTCGTGTTTTGGACGCATCGCGAGAATATTGGCAGACTGCGGCGCGGAGAGGAACGACGTATCGGGCGCGAGAAGGAGCCGAACCGATGACCGCCGCGCTTGTTCGCTGCGCTGTTATCGGTGGTGGTGCATGGGGAACGGCCATTGCCGATCGACTGGTGCGCAACGGGCACGACGTGACGCTGTGGGCTCGCGAGCGTGACGTTGTAGCAACGATCAATGAACAGCACGAGAATCCGCGCTTTCTTGCCGGAGCACCATTGTCTCCTCTCCTACGCGCGAGCGCCGATATCCACGAGGCGCTTGAGCACGCGTTGCTGGTCGTGTATGCGGCCCCATCGCACGTCCTGCGCGCCGTTGTTGCATCGGGACACAGCGCGGTGCATCGCGACGCCGTGCTGGCCGTGGCAACCAAAGGTATCGAGCGCGAAACGTTGGCGTTGATGACGGATGTCGTGGCCCAGGAGTTGCCAGGGCATGCGGTCGCTGCGGTTAGCGGACCAAGCTTTGCCGCTGAGGTGGCTGCTGACCAACCGACGGCTGTTGTCGCTGCGTGCACATCACGCGCAGGTGCTTCGCTCGTGCAGCGTTCGCTCAGCGCCAGCCACTTCCGCGTGTACACCAGTGATGACGTGGTCGGCGTGGAACTTGGGGGCGCTCTCAAGAATGTGATGGCCGTGGCTACAGGCATTCTCGATGGGCTTGGACTTGGCTACAATCCTCGCGCTGCATTGATGACGCGAGGCCTGGCCGAGATGACACGACTCGGTGTCGCGCTCGGCGCGCGTGCGGAAACATTCGCTGGACTGGCAGGCCTCGGCGATTTGGTGCTGACGTGCACGGGTGCGCTGTCACGCAACCGCGCCGTTGGGGTAGCGATCGGGCAGGGACAGACGCTGGAGCAGGCGGTCGCGGGCAAGGACAGCGTGGCCGAAGGCGTGCTCAATGCGCAAAGCGCAAAAGCACTTGCCGATCGCGTCGGTGTGGAGATGCCAATCATTGACGCGGTGCACCGCATCTTGTTCGCGGAACAGCCCCCGCGAGAAGCAATCGCCGAACTGATGGCGCGCGAACTGCGCGCTGAACGGGACTGAGGAGCGCGCGTGCTACGTGGTGAACCGGTACAGGAATTCTACTCCATCGGCGAAGTGTGCTCGCTGACCGAGCTCAAGCCGCACGTGCTCCGGTACTGGGAAAGTCAATTCAAACTGCTGCATCCCGCGAAGAATCGAAGTGGCAATCGCGTCTATTCGCGGCGCGAAGTTGAGGTGATTCAGTTGGTGAAGCACTTGCTCTACACGGAGAAGTACACCATCGACGGTGCGCGTCAAAAGCTCGATGAGCATCGCAAGACCGGTAGCCTGCGCGCGGTTGCGCGCGCGGCCCTCGAAGTGCAGGCCATTGAGTCCATGGAACGTGAGCTCACCGAGCTCGCGACGTTCCTGGGCACCGCCATTCAGAGTTCACGTTGATACAACCACGCCGATCAGCACCATGCGCATTCTGCTGAGTAACGATGATGGGATTCTCGCCAAGGGCCTCGGTATTCTCGAGGAGGCCTGCGCGCCGCTCGGTGACCTGTATGTGGTCGCGCCCGATCGCGAGCAAAGCGCGACCAGTCATTCCTTGACACTACATCATCCGCTGCGGCCCGTGCGGCTTGGTGAACGCCGATGGCAGGTCGATGGCACGCCAACCGATTGCGTGCTGTTGGCCTGCGAGGCCCTGCTCGATGTGCGACCAGACTTCGTGATCAGCGGCATCAACCACGGCCCGAATATGGGCGAGGATGTGCTGTACTCGGGAACCGTGGCGGCGGCGATGGAGGGGCTGGCGCTTGGTATTCCATCGATCGCCGTCTCGTTCGCTGGACGTGTGCTCGGCACGGATGCTCGTTTGGAAACGCAGGTGGATGCATTGCGCGGATTGCTCCTGCACTTGATGTCGCTCACGGTATTCCCATCGCACACGCTGTTGAATGTCAACCTGCCGCCAGTCGCCGGGGTGGACATCAAGGGTGTTCGTTTGACGCGACTTGGTCGCCGAGTGTTCAGTGACTCCATCGCCCGAATGAAGGACCCGTGGGGCCGAGACATTCTGTGGATTGGCGGTGGGTCGGCCGAATGGAGCGGCCCGGACGACTCTGATTTCCGCGCGGTGCACGATGGCTATGTGTCGGTGACTCCACTGCACCTCGATCTCACACATCGCGACGCGCTCGATTCGCGGACGGATTGGTGGCAAGCTCCGTAGAACCCGAGTTCCGGGGAGCTCGACGGCGGCTCGTCGAAACGCTTCAGGAGAAGGGCATCAAGGATCTCGCGGTATTGCGCGCGATTGACCTGGTGCCTCGACACCTGTTTGTGCCGCCAACGGTACGCCATCGCTCCTACGAGGATTCCGCACTGCCGATCGGCAGCGGCCAGACGATTTCTCAACCTTACGTGCACGCCCGAGCGTTGGAGCAGCTCGCGCTCACCGGGCGGGAGCGCGTGCTGGAGATCGGCACCGGCTCGGCGTACCAAACGGCCCTGATGGCCATGCTCGCGGAGCAGGTTTTTTCGGTTGAGCGACATGCCACGTTGCTCGATCACGCGCGACTGCTCTTGGCGAAGGCCAACGTGCGCAATGTGTCGCTCTTGCTGGGCGATGGGACCCTGGGTTGGCGGGAGTACGCCCCATATCAGGCAATTATCGTGAGCGCGGGGGCACCTGCAGTTCCACCGGCACTCGAAGCGCAGCTCGGTGAGGGAGGGCGGCTGTTGATTCCATTGGGAGCGAAAGACGAACAGATGTTGACGTTGCTCACGAAGCGCGGCGATCAGCTGGAGCGAAGTGACATCGTGGCTGTCCGATTCGTCCCTTTGATTGGGGCCGGGGGCTGGCCCGCATAGCTCTCGCCAGGTCGCGATGATCGCGGCTATGTTGGAATTGCGCTCACCGACGATAGTACGAAACCAAAATGAGTGAACCCTTCTCGCACGCGGGCGCCCCAACGCAGGTGTCACGCAAGGCGCCGATGGACGTCCGCCCGTATGCACGACCCGGGTCAGGACCACTGTTGTATGCTTGTCGTGTCCGCCCGGCCCCAGTTGACGCCCCTCCCA
>JANMKU010000150.1:0-13804 GCA_031372205.1 Gemmatimonadaceae bacterium
GTGCCGGCCCGTCCTGCGCGAGCAAGACGACGTCATAGCCGCGACCATCGAGGTTGTTGGCCCAGATGGTTCCCTCGGGAAACACCTTGAAGAACGTGGCCAACTCGCTTTGCACGGCTTCGAGTGTGCTTTCGTACAACGGCACCCACTGCGTGACCACGCCACCGGGCTTGAGGTGACGCTTGACCGACTGGAAATACTCGAGCGTGTAGAGTGACGCTGCACCCTTCACCCAGGGGTTGATGGGGTCAGACGTGATGACATCAAACTGTTCATCACTGGTGAGGACAAAGCTGCGCGCGTCATCGAAGTACACTTGCGTGCGCGTGTCGTGCAGCACGTCGTTGTTTTCCTTGGTGAACCATGTCGACACGACCTGCGGAATGAGTGGCTCGAGCTCACAGATCACCAGTCGTTCGAGGTTCGGGTACGGGATGAATGAGCCCGCGGTGACACCGGCGCCGAATCCCACGACGAGCACCGACTTCGGATTCGGGTGAATCAATGCCGGCAGGTGTGCGAGCATTCGCTGCAGTCGCATGTCTTGTGGAAGACTCGAGGCTTCCACTTTGCCGCTGACATGGAACTGCGTGGCGCCGCTGCTGAGCACCTTGGTGACCGCCACCGAACTGTTCATCCCTTCACCGACGTACAGCACGTCGGCCTTGCCCAGCCAGGTGACGGCGTACCGCCCGTACGCGACGAGCATACCGGGTAACTCGGGCGTCGCCCACACCAGCAGCAGGGCGAGCGCCGGTGCGAGCATGATGCCGAACGATTGTGGCATGGACGTCGGTGGTACGGTCGTATCCGTCGGCGTAGCGATGCGTCGATTGGACAGAAAGAGCAGCGTGGCCGCGATACCGGCACTGGCGATGAGCACACGTTGCGCATCGCGTGTGCCAAGGAACGGGATGAGGATCAGGCTGCATACCAGCGCCCCGAGAATCGAGCCGACGGTGTTGGCGGCGTACACGCGACCAACGAGCGCGCCCGTGTCCTGCCCCGGTGAAGAGAGGGCGGCCAAGGCAAACGGAAAACTGGCACCCCAGAGACACGCCGCGGGAAGCACAGCGAGCGCGCACCTGGTGAGGTCGAGTTGCAACGTGAACCACTCGCTCGGTGCGAGCGACGGATTGATTGGCCAATTGGGTAGCGCCAGGAAGATGACGGCGGCAGCCCACGTAATGGCGAGCATGAGCAGAAACTGACACCAGGCGAGCGCAGCGCGCGGTGACACAACAATGCGCGACAACCATGCACCCACCGCGCTGCCCACACCGAGTCCGGTGAGGAACACCGCAAGAATCATCGAGAACGTGTACGTCGAAGCGCCGAACGTGAGCGACAAGAGTCGAGTCCACACGACTTCGGCGCCGAGCGCGCATGCGCCAGAGATGCCGATGGCGATCAGTACTGCGCGTGCGTCGACCACCGCCGCCGCGGGTCGTGCTGACGCGTCTGCCGCATCATGCACAACGCCCGGTGTGCGTGCGGCGAGCATCCATGCCATCGCGGCGACCAGCACATTGACGATGGCCGCGACATACGTGGCATACGCGCCGTCGTGCACTTTGAGCAAATAGAAGCCGGCCAGCACGCTGCCGAACACGGCACCGGCAATGTTACCGCCGTAAAAGAAGCCCAGCCACGAGACCCCACGCGGTGTGGACTCCACCCATCGTGCGACCGCTGGCAGCGTGGCGCCCATGAGCACCGTTGGCGGCAACAGACAGATGCCCGCAACGACAGCGCGGAGGATCAGTGCTGCATATCCGTGACCGACGGCCGGCGAGTACAGTTTGCCAACGAGCGGAATCGCGAGCAACTCCAGGACGCCGATAATCGCGATTCCTGTTTCGAGCATTGCATACGTGCGCAAGGGATGTTGCGTGCGCGACGCGATCCGAGAAAATCCCAGACTGCCGATGCACATGCCGCCCATGAACGTCGCCAGCAGTACGCCGAGCGAAATGGCCGACGAACCGACGACCAGTTCCAACAACTGGAACCAGACCACTTCGTAAATAAGGGCGGACAGGCCGGAGCCCACGAAGAGGACCAGCAGCAACGGCAGGAAACGATGCGGTTCGCCGAGGGCGTTGGTCGCAGCGGGAGCGTTCGGGGGCATGCAGATCGGCGACGAGGATGCGAAGGGACGACCGGAAGCGGCCGGAGTGTAGCGAGCGAAGCATACCGGGGAGCTACGCGCTGTCCAATCGTTTCGCTCGGCGACCTATGGCGACTTATGGGCAGGATTGACGTCGTGCCACGAACTGGGCGTCAGTTGGCGATGCGGTGGGGCGTGCGCCGTCTGCCGGCAGCGCGAGCACGCGAACGAAGGCGGCCTCGCCGAGCGCCGCATTGCCGATCACGGCATCGTCGAACGCCGGCGACAAGTCGAACGCTGAGGCCCCGACGCGACGGTACTGGAGGGGAATCTCGGCGGTGGTGCCGTCACGCATACCGTAAGCGAGGAAAGTGGCGGTTGCACTGCCCGTCGTGCGCACACTATCGGTGAGCCGGATGCGAGGTGGCAGCTGCATGGTCGCAGACCGCGCGGTGTTGTCGGCGCGTGCGAGGACATAGCACCCAGCAAGACTCGCGCTTGCTGCGAACGAAGCTTTTCCGGAAGTGAAGCCGGAGGCCCCTGCACGGTTGGCCGCCAATGCCGTGCGATCTTCAAGCAGGCGTGGTACAGGCATGGGTGATTCAGCGGTCGACGCTGCCTTGGCTGCCGGCGCCGCCTGCATCGGTGCCGTCGGCGTTGGCGCACTCGCTGCTGGTGCAATCGTGCGTGTTGGCTCGGCCTCGTCACGGACCGCCAGCCGTTGCGCATCTGGCCGCACGGCGGCACCCGCACCCGCCGATGGCGCGCGTGCATCGCGCGCACGTGATGCAGGCACCTTCGTTGGCGACGCAACTGCGCTCGTGGATGCACTGGCATTCGGAGCAACGGCGGCCGCTGCTGTCACGTCGCCCGTCGGCGCGTGCTCGCCCGCAATCGTGGCCACGCGGCCACCGGTCGTACTACGTAACGACAGCCAGCTCATGGTCGTCACCCCAAGCACGGCCGCCACCGCAAACGCAGGATGTCGCCACCAGACTCGGCGCGCACGCAACGCTGCCGGACGAGTTGATATCGCCGCAGGAATCACACCGGCCGACACATGATCGAGTTGCGAGACGATGCGCGAGGTGGCCGCGACCAAGCCACGGGCTTCAGCCACGATTGCCGCGCATGTCGCGCAGGATTGCAGATGCGTTTCAACCGACACTGCGTCGTCGGCAGACAACTCGCCGTCGATCCAGGCGTGTGCCATGCCTTCGTCAAGATGCTCCACGTGTTCCTCCGCTGCGCAGCGCGACGTCCTGCTGCAATGCTTCGTATGATTCCGTCAGGCGACGACGCGCTCGGGCCAGCGTGGTCCCAACGGATCCCACGGACAGATCGAGCGCCTCGGCAATCTCGGTGTAGTTCAACCCTTCCTCCTTCATCAGCAACGCGAGCCGGTCACGTTCAGCGAGTCCATCAACAGCGCGACGCGCCAGATCGCGTTCGTGCGCTCGTTCAATGGACGTGGTGTCTGGTTCGACAACCCGTCCGCGTTCCTCGTCCGCGAGTCGTTGTAAATGATGCCGACGCCGCGTTTCTTTGCGGGCGTCGTCGCGAACGAGGTTGGTTGCCACGGCAAAGAGCCACGAGCGCTCGCTCGTCAACGTCTCTTGTCGGAGCGCGCGCAGGAACGTCTCCTGCGCGATTTCTTCCGCCCAATCGCGATCGCCGAGCCGCCGCGTGAGGTAGCGCACGAGCGGGACGTGATAGAGTCGGAAGAGCCGTTCGAGCGCCTCGTCGTTCATTGCCGATCACCAGTCGCGTACGAGTGCTGCAATGCGTTGTTCGTCCATGCGCTCGTCACCGTCTGCTTTGAGTGATATGGCCATCGTGCGTCCCGCGATGATCACCTGATCGCCGAGGGCGAACGCGTCTTGTAGATCGGGGAGACGGCGCATCAGTTCAAAGTACAGCGCGGAGTACGGTCGCACGGCAATCACCCGCATGGTTGGCGTCACGCGGGCATCGGTCCATATGCCGCCGATGCGCGTGAACTGGCGATTGCTCACCTGCCGATGTTCACTGCGCGTGTCGGCGAGCGCGTCGAGCGCGGATAGCGATGTGGCTGCCCGCTGCTTGGCCGACGATCGTGCCGCTTCGAACTGTGCATCTGCACGCGTCGCAACGGGCGCTGCAGGGGCGGAGGATGCACCGCTTGCCGCACCAATGGCCGACCCGAACGGCTGCGGTCGATCGCGTCGGTCGACGACTGCGTTGGTCACCTTTATGCCCGGCTCGACAACGAGATACGACGAGAATTCCGTCGGGATGCCATAGCGTTCACCGAGCGAACGAATTTCGGCATCAAGTTCGGTGGTCCCACCGGTGCGGCGTTTTTCCGCAGCGAGCCAACCGATGCGTTGTGCTGCCCAGAGCCGCGCGACAAACGGATTGCCGCGGTCGTGCTCGACGAAGTGGGCGCGGGTGGACCAGGTGATGGGGCCCGAGGCCGAGCGGCCTTCAAGGCGAACGGTGGCGTCACCACTGCCGTCGTAGCGAGCGAGGACCACCAGATCTTGTCCGGCAAATACGTCGGCGCGGTCGGCCGGAAGGAGCCCTGTGAGCCGCACGCCGTTGGCGGTGACGCGCACATCGGTCAGTACCGGTGTTGACAGCCGTCGTGCGAGCAGACCAACCGCACTTTCGACCGATTCGTCGTCGCGCACGAAGTGCGCCGTACCGTGTCCTTGCGTGGCCAGTTGCTCGACCAGCGCGGCATTCACTCCCGTGCCCACGCCGACCGTGAACACGCGTCGCTCACCACGAAAGCGTGCCGCGAGTGCGGCGATCGCGTCTGGGTTACGTTCGCCGACGGTGGGTTCGCCATCGGTGACGAACACCACGAGTGGCAGCCGGTCGTCGTCACGCGCGTTGTCACGCGAGTTGTCACGCGAGTTGTCACTGCGTGTGCCGTCATCGAGCGCAGTGCGGAGTGCTTCGCTGATATTGGTTGACCCTTCGGCGCGCAGGTCGTTCAAGTAGCGACGCGCGGCGTGCAGGTTCTCCGTCGTCGCGTTGGTCCATGCGCTGCGAAACGATCGCACGTCGGTCGAGAAATCGATGAGACGGAAACGGTCAGCCGGTCGTAACGTGGCAAGCAACGCTTCGCCGGCGGCTTTGGCCTGTTCGAGTTTGCGCCCCTGCATCGAACCTGAGACATCGATGACGAAGGTGAGGTCGCGCGGCGTGGCGCGCGCGGCCGACGTGGCAGGCGGAGTGACGGTGATCATGGCGAACCCTTGTTCGGTGCCCGCGCGATGCGTGAGCACGGTCATCGCGGCGACATCGGCACGACGCACCGGAATGAGGACGGTGACATCGCCGGACGTGCCACGCGCCTCGACGATGTGGCGCGATCCAATGTCGCGGGCACGCAACGCATGCGTGGGCGACGACGGTTCACCATACGGTTCGTTGCGCTGATACTCGAGACTAAAGCGTGACCATGTGGCCGACGATTCTTCGTCGCTACTTCGCGTGGTCATCGGAATGGGTCGACCTTGCTGTGGAGCGGGTTCCGTACCGCGCCGATAGTCGACACGTAACGCGTCGCCTTCGCGCACGGCCACGCTCTGGAACCGCACCACCACGGTTTTTTCTTCGCCGGGTGCGATGGGAAAGATGCGCGCGCGCAGCATACCACTGCCCATCCATTCAACGAGCGCCGGATCTCGCTGTTTGCGCACGATCTCTTCATAGATACCGCGTGCCTTCTCGGCGCTCATCGTTTCGCCAGACACCAACTCCCCGTTGATGGATAGTTTCAGATCTTCGAACGCGGCGCCAGCGGGCAGGGGAAACACATAATCTGCTTCGGCGATACCACCACCATTATTGCGGAAGATCTCGGTCACTTCATAGCGGAGCACGCGATCAGCGAGCCGCACGTTGACGGTGCTCGACACGCGGTCCACACGCGCGCCGCACATCGTCGCTGCTGGCATTGCACACATCGCGTTGGGCGGGCAGAGTGTCGCGCACGGACGCGCCAGAATACGCCCCTGGGCGATGACAGCGGCTGGAAGCAGTACGAGCGAGACAGCGAGAGCGAATGTGGGTCGGCGCATGGGGCGTCCTGGTTGAGGTCACCAAGGAGACGTCGCTCGCCGGATTTCTTGCACACCGCAATTTGGACGGCATCCCCGACAGCGGTCAGGGACAGCCGTGCGCTCGCTAGTGCCGTATCCCTGTGTTGGGCGGCGCAGGCATCTCGTCGACCTCAGGGTCGCGCGCAATGCCTTCGAAGATCTGTGCAACGCAACAGGAGAAATTGGGCAGCACGCGACCGCCGGTGAGCGTGTCACTCTCGTGCAGCACGACTGCCGCCGAGTCCGCGGCCATGCTCATGACGGTACGGCGAATCGGATCGACGACCCAGATAAGTGCTGTACCGGACACGTGGTAATCATCGAGCTTTTCCTGCAGTTCCGATGCTGATTCGCTCCGCGACAGCACTTCAACAGCGATATCAGGCGCGGGCAGGGGTGAGGGCAAGGCGGCATCTGTTGACCATAGCACGAGCGACGCCATAGGCCGTTACCGTTTGCATGTCGCGTACATCCTCATGCTGCATGACTACTCAGTGCCGAATCGCGACCGCCAGACGATCATGGAAAGTTCAGGCGCGCGATGAACCGCGCCCATCGCGGGTCGCGGTGCAGTGGAACCAGGAGCGCATCGCTGCGCGCAAAGAACAACGCCCAGTCGTGATTCTCATACGCACGATTCAGCCATGTGAATGCGTTGTCGAAGTCGCCGAGCGCACCGTACGTCTGGGCCGCTCCCAAGGCTGACACGGTTGGTCCGACACCCTGCTTCAAGCGTTCCGTTCCCTGAGCAGCACCCCGACGCCCCGACCACGCGCGGGGACGTTCGGCCCGCGCGGCCGCCCCATTGGGGCCAATCATCGAACACCTTCCGCGCCGGACACCCTTACCAGGACCGCAAACGGGACGGCCCGCGAGGCGCGCCAGCGGCGCAGAGGTCACGCCGCCGCCCGTCCATCGGCGCTCGCGAGGTCGGCGATCGCGTCGAATACTCGACCGACCCCGATTGAACTTCCTATCGATCGGTGAGTGTCGTGGGTGGTGTGAGACACGATGGGGCCACGATGTCGGTCGATATACTTGCGGGTCCTTCGGCGCTCTTCGCTGCGTACCAGACCACGCCAAGGCTGCTCACGCGAATCGATCTCAGGCGAACTCTCACGTCTTCGGTATCCCTCGTGTTTTCGCCCCGTGCCACAGTCGTTCCTCACATGAACGGCGCACCCGTGTTGTTTTACGGCGCGACGATCGGTGTGAGGACTTCGTCGTCGCGTTGACGAATACGCGTGTAACGCGACACGACGCTTACAGTTCTGCTCGCCACCGACACGCGCGTGTCGCAAGTTTCGGGTAACTGGACGAAAGGCTGAGGGCTGACGAAAGACTATAGACGACAAAGACAAAAAAACGGCATCCACCATTCAGCAACGGAACACATGACGACCTTCGCACACTTCCGCTTCTCGCTTGTAGTTGGCGTCGTGCTCACCCAAGCATGCAACCCCATTTACTATTCGCCCAATACGCAGAACGTGCCACTCTTGCATGGCAAAGGGGACCACAGCGTAGCGATTGCGGGCAACAACACGCGTGGTGAACTACAGGCGGCATACGCCGTTGGCGAGCGGGTGGCGCTGGGAGTGAACGGCGGTCGCTTTCGTCAAAAGGACAACAGCAACAGTGATGGCGGCAGCGGTTCATTTGGCGAAGTGTCCGTCGGATACTTTCAGAATGTCTCCGAGCACGTCGTCTTCGAAACGTACGGACTGTTTGGCATGGGAAACGTTGAGAATCACTTCAAATCGTCGGTGGCGGCCAACCCGGGAACGGACGGCAAGATCGCCAGCGACCTTATGCGCTTTGGAGTGCAGCCATCGCTCGGCTACCGCCATCCAATGTTTGAGGCGGCGATTTCGACGCGCGTTGCAAGCCTCAGCTATTCCAACGCGAAAGGCAGTCTGGTGTTTGACAAGCTCGCGCAGGTCACCTATTTGAATAACAACGATCAACTTTGGCTGGTCGAACCCGCGCTGACGGTGCGCGCTGGTGCGCGCCAACTGAAAGTGCAACTACAGATTGGGCGAAGCATCAACCTTACGAACGGTGATTTTCGGCAGGACAAATCGCACGCAACGATCGGTATTGTTTATCGACCCAGTCGGTAGCGCACGCTGCGTTCAAAGCTTGCGTCCTTTTCTGACGTAAGACAAATACAAAAGACGGGAGATGTCGCATCGAGACATCTCCCGTCTTTGTCTTCAGTCTTCTGTCTTACTCAATCAAACGCGCCACCAACGTTGATCTTCCGAATGCACAACCACGGACTGCCGTGCGAATTGCTATTCGTCTGCCTCGGCTGACCCTTCGCGTCACCACCGGTGCCATGCATCTGCCATTCCTTCGGCCCAGTAATGCCGTCGAGGTTGTTCCAGAAATCGGTCGTGACCGCGTTGTAGTTCACGTCAGTCACCTGACGTGTGTTCGAAATGAGGCATGCGTGCTTGTCTCTCATGGGGCACCGGGAATGTCGCCGTGGTTTTCCGCGGCCCAGGATCCACATGGCAAGGAAACGCGTGCTCGGTTGACAACGCCGGTCGCATCCCATAATCCGAACGCAATTCAGGTTTATATTCCCTCGCGAACTCCTTCCGTGAGCGGAGGCGCGCTCGCGTGGTTCCGCGCCTCCAACAGTCTCGTCAGGCTGACATTCTAAGGAGCGCGGTAGCCGGTAATGCGTGCCGCTCCAGAATGCAATTCGCCCAGTTGCGTCGCTATCTCGCGGCTATGCGCGGTGGCTCACGGAATTCGAGTACCACGACGGGGCACACTGTTCCGGGGCCGCGCTCCGGCATGGTTATGGACAGCCCGTCGGTGGTAAGCGCTGTGTCCAATTGCGCGCAGCCTCTCCGTCGTTTTCGAGCCCGCGGCGATGTCGTTGGCTGGTTGGTCGACGGCCATCTCGTGATAGAGACCAATCGATTCAGCACACGCGGCGATCGTCGCTAGCGGATTGTTGATCTCGTGCATGACGGTGGCGGCGAGTTGTCCGAGTGCCGCGCGCTTCTCTGTTTGCGCTGTGCGTTCGATCGCGCGCCAATCGGTGATGTCTTCGCCAACCGTGATCACATGTGAGACGTCGTTGCAAGGTAGGCATTTTGAGCTATTCAGACAAGCTGACCGATCTTGTTCAATCAAAGCGCAATAATGACAGGCGCGTTGTTGTCAGTGCGGATCGCGAAGGTGGCGCCGGTACAGCCGCGGAAGGTCACCATTCAGGTGCCGACGACGACGGCGTACATCGGGTTGCGCGGTGGCCAGGGCGAACGGCTAGCCACCGCGCGTCGTTTCGTTGGTCGCGAACTACTTCGCGCCCAGCGGGTTCGCGATTTGCTTCTTCATTGCGTCGGCAAACCCGATGGTGACGACGTTGAATGGGGCAGCGCCGGCGACGGGTTCGACCATGACAAAGCGCGATCCGTCGGCGCTGACGTCGTAGGTTCGCGTGTTGTTTTCGGTCGACGGTGCGAGAGCTGCGCGAAAGAGCAGCACCGGTGCAGTCGCATCGCCGGTTCCAGGATTGACGGCGGCGGCCATCATTGCCGTGCCCTGGCGGTACACGAGTTCGCGTCCGCCTTTGGTCCATCGCGGCTCTTCGCCTCCTTCAAGCGAGACCCGATGCGTAGCGCCTCGGCCGTCGGCCGCGACGATCACGACGTTGGTCGCACCCGTTGCTCCGTTCCACTCCATCGCGACCCAGCGTCCATCGGGCGAACGTGCAGGACGACGGCCCCAAGTCGTGGAATCGTTGAACAGTAAGCGGGTGTGTTGGTCGGCGAGCGTCGCGACGTACACGCGACCGTTGGCGGTGTAGAGGAGACTACCGCCGTCGGCGGCGACGTCGTTCAAGTACTTGTCCGTTCGATCGACAATTGCACGGACGCTCGGTGCACTACCATCGATCGCACTGCGAAAAATATCGTACGCAGGCTCCTCTCGGACATAGGCGAACGAGCGACTGTCCGCGAACCACTCCGCGTCAAAGATGTCGGCTTCGCCCTTGAGCAGCGGCGCCAGGACGCGCCGCGCGACGTTGACAAGGAACAAGGACTTGGTCGTCGCCTGCACGGTGAGGATAATCGTTCGTCCGTCGGGCGAGAGCCGCGGTTCGCTGAATGCTCCTGTCGCCGCCAGTGCGGGCTCCGAGCGACCATCACGCATGCGATAGGTCAATTGACGCGGCCAGCGCCACACTGAGGCGCGCCGATGCACCAGCGTTCCGTTCGCGGCGACGTCGAACGCTTTGCCGGGCGAAGACGGATTCGAAAAAACGTCGTCCATCACACGCACAGGATTGCCCGACACGCGCAAATGCTCGGCGTCAAACGCAATCGCGAAAAGTGCATCCCCGCGTGAATAGAGGAGGTGTCCGCTGGTCATGTGTCGCGCCTGGCACGCGCGCTCCATGACGACGGTACGCTTGCCTGTATCAAGATTCACCGCCTCGATGCGCGATCGTTCCGCTGGTGTGCTATAGCTGCAGAAGAGCACCACGCGCTGTCCCGGGATACCGAACGGCGAATACATGCCTAACTCGCGCGGGGCCTCGAGCGTCGCGATCGTTCGACTGGCACCGCCGTTGACCGACACGATCAGCAAATGCGCGTTGTCGTGACCGAGGTAAACAATGGAGTCTCCGTCCACCCCCGTCATGTTGGAGTATCCCATCGATGTGATTGCGACCGACGGCCCTCCTTCAACCGATACCTTGCGCATCGAACGGTCAGCAGCGGAACCGTAGACGATCCATTGACCGTCGGGTGAAAACGTAGGATTTCCCGGTGCTTCGCCACCTAAGAGATAGGTCAGTCGAGCGTCCGCAATGTCGCGCAACATGAGGACGCGTTGGCCCAGCGTGTCTCGCCCCTGCGCGACTACGCGGCGGCCATCCTGCGAGATCGTGATCCCGTTGCCGTCAATCGCAGGTCCACTTTCAAAGTCCAGTTGAATGCGCGACGCCGACGAAGCGTCGCGCGAGACGCTTCGATTGCTCACATACCGTCCCACAACAGCGCCCACTGCGAGAAGTGTCGCAGCGCCTACCGCGATTCGCCAACTGACGCCACGCTTCGGCGCACGCGTGTGGTCGTGTTCTGCAGCGCCAATCTCGCCACCCTCGGTCGCCGTCAGGGCCTCCGCAAATTTCGTTGCGGTGTCCCACCGATCCGCCGGCAATTTGGCCAGTGCCTTCAGAACGGCGTGCTCAAGTCCCGTCGAGACGGTGTCGCGCGTGATGTGTAAGGGCACGGGCCGCTCGGTCATCATTTTCGCCAGAATCGCTTGTGTACTGGCACCGGTAAACGGCGGCTCACCTGCGAGCATCTCGTACGTCACGGCACCGAGCGCATAGATGTCGGCGCGCGCGTCCACGGTCTTCTCACCCATCGCCTGCTCAGGCGCCATGTATTGCGGTGTGCCGAGCGAAATACCGGTCTGCGTCATGCGGCCACCGACGGCCTGTGTCACCGCGAGCGCGATCCCGAAATCAGCAACCAGCGCGTGATTGCCCTGCAACAGGATGTTCTCGGGCTTCACGTCGCGGTGCACCACGCCGTGCGCGTGTGCGTAACTCAGCGCATCCGCGATTTCGCGTGCGAAACGCAACGCATCATCGATGGGCAGTTGTTTTTCGCGGTCGAGGCGCGCGCGAAGCGATTCCCCCTCGACAAAAGGCATGACATAAAACAGTCGACCGGACGCGCTCCCGCTGTCGAAGAGGGGAAGGATGTGCGGATGCTGTAAGCGCGCCGTGAGTTCGATTTCCTTCAGGAATCGCTCGACGCCGATGACCGCCGAGAGCTCAGGATGCAGCAGCTTGATCGCGACCTTACGACGGTGCCGCACATCCTCTGCGAGAAACACTGTGGCCATTCCACCGCGACCGAGCTCACCGAGCAGCAAGTAGCGGTCTCCAAGTTCGCCGACGATCGAATCGGGAATGTCAGCCGACATCAGGAGTCAGACGTGATCGCATTGCTGGAACATACGTCGCGCCGTTGACCCTGTCACGACAGACCGGTCGGCGGTACACGTCCCCGTGAACGCGCCCGTTTGGCGGGCGGGAATGGCGAAAGCATCACGGTTCGCTAATACTGATCACAATAGTCTGCGGATGCGTAAATCGTTCACGTCAGCGGATATGTACGTGAATCTGTCAGACGATCAGGGAAAGTGCAGGCGCGCGATGAACGGCGCCCATCGCGGGTCGCGGTGCAGCGGAACGAGGAGCGCATCGCTGCGTGCAAAGAACAATGCCCAGTCGTGATTCTCATACGCACGATCCAGCCACTTAAACGCGTTGTCGAAGTCGCCGAGCGCACCGTACGTCTGGGCCGCGCCCAAGGCTGACACGGTTGGTCCGACGCCCTGCTTCAAGCGTTCGGCTTCGGCCAGGGCTTCCGTCTTCCGACCACTCTTGGCAAGTGCGTAGCCGCGGATGCCGCTGCCGTATGCTGCGACCAATTCCGGCGCACGCGACAAATCGTCGAACGCCGCTGCGTAGTTGCCTTCGATCGCTGCCACCCGCGCGAGGTCCAGGTACGAGTGCGGATACGTCGCCGACAGTTCGACGGTGTGGCGCAGTTGTGCCTTGGCTTCCTCGAGGCGTCCCGCCAGCAAGAGGATCGATCCCAACCGCACGTTCAGGATGAGCGAGACTGGTTCGTCGCGAACGGCCGCGCGCAGGCTATCCACCGCCGCGTCACCGCGATTCGCCGCCAGCAGATACCACGCGTAGAACAGTCGCGCCTCGCCGTAACTCGGATCGAGCCGCAGCGCCGTTTCGAGTTCCCGCCGCGCTCCGCTCCAATTCCAGTCGTAGAACAGGTGAATGAATCCGAGCGCCGTGTGCGCATCGGTCAGCGAGCTATCCAGCGCGAGGGCCCGGCTCGCGGCGGCGCGCGCTTGCTCGAATGCGGTCGATGGCTCCATGTAGCCGAATCCACCGAGTAAGCTGTAGGCGTCTCCCAATCCGGCCCACGCTTTTGCAAACGAGGAATCTTCGCGAAGCGCCAGGCGGAAATACTGGACGGCCCGCTCGAATCCCTCACGGTCGCGTTTCCCCCAGTGATATCGACCCTGGAGAAAGGCTTCGTACGCTTTGCTGTTAGGAACGACAGCCTGCACCGGTCGACCCGGACTGACACCCAGCGCCTTTGCCACGGCGGCCGTGATGTTCGACTGCACGTCGAACACCTGGTCGGCCGGACGCTCATAGCTCTCCGACCAGATGGCGAGTCCGTCGCTCGCGTTGATCAGTTGCGCGGAGATGCGGATTTGCTTTCCCATCGGACGGACCGACCCTTCGACGACGGCGGCCACCCCGAGTCGCACCCCGATTTCCTTCGCGGCAACGTTCCGCCCCTTGAACTGAAACGCCGAACTGCGCGCGGCGACGCGAAGCCCCGGCAACTTCGCCAGGGATCCCGCCAGTTCATCGGCAATGCCGTCGCCATAATATTCCATATTCGCGTCCGCACCGACGTTGGCGAACGGCAGCACGGCGATCGATCGGAGCAGCGGCCCCGCCGCCTGTTCCGTCAGCCCGACCACACCGAACCGACGCATCGCGAACACGCCGATGGCC
>JANMKU010000175.1:0-2590 GCA_031372205.1 Gemmatimonadaceae bacterium
GGATCGGGACCAAAGACTTCGAGGAAGCCAATGCCGCGCGTCCCCATTTCGCGCATGGCGGTGAGTGGCGCGATGGATTCGGCGGTGTCAGCGCAGGTCGTAATGCCATTGCGCAGCGCTTCACCGAGTCCGTGTCGCGAGGCGTCGAGCAAGGCGTTGGCGTCCATGACATCGCGGCGCGCGAATGTGAGGGTGCGCAGCCAGTCGCGAAAGTCGAGTCCTTCGAGAAACCCGCGCATCGCCGTGAGTTCAAGGTGCGAATGCGCGTTGACGAGGCCCGGGAGCAGGGCGGCGTGACCGAGGTGCACATGACGCGCATCGCCCGCCGTCGCGAGGACGTCCGCGACTGGTCCAACCAAGATGATTCGCTCCCCGTCGACACAAACGGCGCCATCCCTCAAGGGCGGCGCCGCGATCGGGAGCACCCAGCTCGCCGAGTAGACGGTGCGCCTGTGCGTCATCGCGGCGGGATACGAAATGGGTTCGCGGTATCGCGCAGCGCTTTCATGCGCGCGCTATCTCCCGGGATCGGCGGCCCGAGTGGAATGGGGTCGGTGCAGAGATATTTGGGTTCGGTGCCCTGCACGAAGTACTCGGTGATGATCTTCGCTTGACACGCTGGTGTGACGAGACCACCGGTTACCGCATCCACTTGGTGCGACACGATGCCATCCGGCATGGGCCAGTCGGGCGGCTCAGGCTTGCGCCGGTACACTTCGGTCATGAACGCCGTCCATGCCGGTGCCGCGAGTTCTCCGCCTTGCGCATTGGCTTTAATTTTTGTCGGTCGATCGAACCCCATCCACACACCGGCGACGAGATCTGCTGTGTATCCGATAAACCAGACGTCTGCACCATCGTTGGTGGTACCCGTCTTGCCACCTGCCGGCACGTGGAATCCCGCTCCCCACACATTCTTCGAAGCAGTCCCACGCACCACGACGTCTTTCATGGCACTCACCATGAGCCAGGATTCTTCCGGCGTGAGCACTGCCTCGCGCGACGATGGCGGCGACCACAGCACCTTGCCGTCCGTGCTGGTGACTGTGACGATACCGCGCGGTGTCGTGCGGAGCCCGAGGTTGGCGAATACCGAGTAGGCGCCGATCAACTCGATCGGATAGACGTCAGCCGAACCGATAAAGACAGACGGATAGGGTGGGATGGGAGTAGAAATTCCGAAACTGCGCGCCATACTTTTGACCGGCCCCGCGCCCACCTGCATGCCCGTGCGGATGGCCGCGAGATTTCTCGACAGATAAAGCGCCTTTCGCATGGACAGTTGGCCCATGAACTTCATGTCGTAGTTCTGCGGCGTCCACGTTTCCCCCGACTGCTGCTCGAGAGAAATTGGCGAATCGTCGACGATCTGCGACAACGAGAAACCCGCGTGGACCGCCGCCGCGTACACCAACGGCTTGAATGTGGACCCGGGTTGACGCAACGCTTGCGAGGCACGATTGAACTTGGAATCGTCGAAGTCTCGGCCGCCAACCATGGCGCGGACGGCACCGGTGCGTGGCTCCACGGCAACGAACGCACCTTGCAAATACGGGGAGTTGGCCGCACCGGCTTCGCCGCCCTCGGCGTTTTTCGCCACGTAGCCTTCGTACGTGAGATGGCTGTAGGCGCCGTAGCGTCCGGCCTCGACGGCTTTGATCTGGTTTTCCAACGCGCGTTCTGCCGCGCCCTGCATATCCAGATCGAGCGACGTTTGCACCTGCAAGCCTTCGTCATACAGACGCTGGCCGAAGTGCGCTTCAAGCTGCTGCCGCACGTACTCGATAAAGTACGGTGCCACGTCGCCAGACTCCGTGCGCTGGGCGAGTTGTAGCGGAAATGCCTTGGCGAGCGACGCGTCCGAATCGGTGATGCTGCCTTCGCGACGCATGATCTCGAGCACGGTGTTGCGTCGTTGGATGGCGCGGTCCGCGAAGCGACGAGGATTATATCGTCCCGGCGCCTTCGGCAATCCCGCCAGCACCGCCGCTTCGGCGAGTGTGACGTTGCGCACCGACTTGCCGAAGTAGCGCTGCGAGGCCGACTCAACACCGTAGGCGCCGTTGCCGAGGTTGATCTGGTTGAGATAGAGCTCGAGGATTTTGCTCTTCGAATAGCGCGCTTCGATGGCGTGGGCCACGCGCGCTTCCTTGAGTTTGCGAAAGAGCGTCTTGTCGCGCGAAATGCGATCAGAGAAGATGTTGCGCGTCAACTGCATGGTGATCGTCGAGAAGCCCTGCACGTAACGCATCGCGCGCAGATTGCGTGCGAGGGCCCCGATGATGCGGTAGTAGTCGATCCCGGCGTGCGAATAGAAGCGACGATCTTCTATGAGGATGAAGGCGTCCTGCACCTGCTTGGGAATCTGATCAAGCCGCACGACCGTTCGTCGCTCGGTGCCCAGTTCGGCAATGAAGCGTCCGTCGGCAGCGAACAGCTTGGACGTCTGCCTGGGCACATATCGTTCGAGCGACGCAATCGACGGGCAGCGGCCTTGACGACAGACGACCATCCACGCACCAGACAGCGCGCCTGCGCCAAGGGCTCCACCAAAAAGTACGAGCACAGCGAGCCAGCCGAGCGCGGGGAA
>JANMKU010000199.1:0-39692 GCA_031372205.1 Gemmatimonadaceae bacterium
GCAGCGCCTCGCGATAGGTGCGCACGTCGTCGAGAAATAGGTCACCGAACGCGATCGTGCGTGCGAGAGGAAATGCTGTGGCTATCCGCTCCAGTCCTTCGGCGAACATGCGCTCGTAGTCGTCGTTGGACGACACGGCGCCGAGCGTCACTTCAAAGAGCGGCAGCCCGAGCGACGCCGCTTGCGCACGTAGAATGGAGCGACGCACGCCGTGAATGCTGACACGATCATAGACCACCGATACGGTGGTGAGCAGTGCCACTACTGCGACGCCAGGATCGGCCAGCAAGCGTTCCAGCATGAGGGTGCTGTCCTTGCCCCCACTCCACGATACCACGATGGGAAGTTTCGACGGTGACATCATAGAAGAACGTACACGTTCAAGCGTCGGCGCAATCCCCGTCGCCGTCGCGGTTTCGGTAGCGCTGTTCGGGTAACCCCGTCCCGGTAACGCCTTGTCGTAAGTCGCGCTATACTGCGTGCATCCGTCCGCCTTTCGTCCTTCGGTCCGAACGACTCATGCGCCTTCGCACCCTGATCACCGTCGCGGCACTCGCCACTGGCTTCGCTGCACCTCGTCGCACGATCGCGCAGCAACCGTACGCGTGGCGCGATTCGCTCGTCTTTCACACGTTCTCGATTGCGGCGATTGATCCGCGCACCGGCGAGGTTGGCGTTGCCGTGACCACACGCGTGGCGTGCGTTGGCAACGGTGTGCCGTGGGTGCGAAAAGGCGTTGGCGCTGTGGCCACGCAGGCCAGCACGCGAACCGAATACGGCAACGAACTCCTCGATGCACTGACGAAGGGCGACGCACCCGACGTCGCGCTCAAGCGACTGCTCGCTGCCGACAGTGGCTTCCAGTCGCGACAGATTGGCGTGATTGGGGTTGATGGACGGTCGGCGCAGCACACCGGCACGCGACCTAATCAGTGGGCCGGACATCGTGCCGGCAAAAACTATGTCACGCAAGGCAACATCCTTGTTGGGCCCGAGGTGATCGAGGCCGTTGCCAAGAGTTTCGAAGCGAGCGAAGGCACACCGCACCATCTTGCCGACCGCTTGATTGATGCGATCGAGGCGGGCTTTGTGCTGGGCGGCGATAAGCGGCACGGCCTGCGCACATCGGCGGCCGTGGTGGTGGCCGATTCGCGCCCCGGTGTATCTCGCCGCACCGATGGACAGACGGTGAACATCAACGTGTGCGAGAATGCCGACCCGGTTGGTGAGCTTCGTCGCATTTACGACGCCGTCTCGCAAACCCTCGGCTATCGCACGCTGCAACAGTTTTCTGGCGGCGATGTGTTTCAGCTCAAGGTCATGCTCAACGCGCTGGGGTTTTACAAGAAGGGGGAGACCATTCCCGCCGCAGGTCCGGACGCGAATCTGTTCACCGCCGAAACGGTAACCGCGATTGACGCATTTCGCACGAGTGAAAAGATGGGCACCCCACAGGTTGGCGGGTCACCTGCTGGACTTGTAGACGGCGAAACGGTGGACCGCCTGTGGGCCGCGCTCACGCGCGTGGGCAAAGCCGACGAAGTGCGGAAAGCATTGATGGACAACACAGCGATTCGGCGATGAGCGTGCGCTAGTCCGCGTCGCTGTCGGGCACCACCGCAGTTGCTTCGATCTCGACGACCGCGCCGGTTTCAATAAGCGCACACACTTGCACGGCGGACATGGCGGGATAGTGATCGCCGAACACGTCGCGATACGCGGTACCGAGTGCCTTGGCGTTGGCGACGTAGTCATCGCGGCTGGTGACGTACCAGGTGAGACGAACCAGATGCGCAGGGCGCGCGCCGTCGCAGGCGAGCACGTCAACGATGTTGCGCATGGCCTGTCGGGCCTGTGACACGAGGTCGGGACCAACCAGCTGTCCACTAGGGTCCCATCCAATCTGACCGGCGACATGTATCTGTCGTCCGCGCGCCGACACACCATTCGCGTAACCGCGGGGGCGCGGCCATCCATCGGGCAGCAAGATGCGATGTGTCACGAATGCTCCTTCAAGCGGAAGCGTTGCAGCTTTCCAGTGTCGGTTTTGGGAAGCGATGTCACGAATGCGACCTCACGCGGATACTTGTACGGCGCGACTGTGGCTTTTACGTGGTCTTGCAGCGCGCGCACGAGCGTTGCCGTTGCCTCGTGTCCGGGAGTGAGCACCACAAATGCCTTGACCGCCTGGCCGCGCGCTTCATCGGGCACGCCGATCACGGCACACTCAAGCACCGCTTCATGCAGTAGCAGTGCCGCTTCGACCTCTGGTGCGCCAATGTTGTAGCCGGACGAGATGATCAGGTCGTCGGTGCGAGCCTTGAAGTACACGTAGCCGTCGTCGTCCATGGTGCACGCATCGCCGGTGAGATTCCAACCCTGTTGGACGTACGCGCGCTGACGCTCGTCGGCGAGGTAGCGGCATCCGGTGGGGCCGCGCACGGCGAGGCGACCCACGATGCCGCTGGGCACGGGGCGGAGTGCATCGTCCAGTACGGCGACTTCGTATCCTGGCACAGCGCGTCCGATTGCACCGTGTCGAACATCGCGTCCAGCAGCGGCGATAAAAATGTGAATCAGTTCAGTCGCCCCGATTCCATCGAGCATTTCGATACGGGTTGCATCTCGCCACAGCGTACGCGTCGCATCGGGTAGCGCTTCACCAGCAGAGACACAGGCTCGCAACGACGTCGTGTCAAACCGCTCGGGATGTTGTCCAATGGCGAGCGCCATATGCCGATAGAACGTGGGGGCCGTAAAGATGATCGTCGCTCGCGTTGCGGCAATCGCGTCGAGCAGATTCTCCGGCGTGGCGCGCTCCAGCAGTACGGCACTACCGCGGGCGAACAGCGGAAAGCACAAGACGGCGCCGAGTCCGAATGTGAAGGCGATGGGTGGTGTGCCAATGCATCGGTCGTCGGCAGTGATACCCAACACCTGATGCGCGAATCCGTGACACATGGCCATCACGTCACGATGGAAGTGCATGCAGCCTTTGGGCACACCGGTTGTGCCCGACGTGAAGGCAATCAGTGCGACGTCGTCGCTGGCCGTTTGGTGTGCGGCAAATGGCGTCGTGTGTCGAGTGATCGCGAGTTCGAGCGCGTCGGCACCGTCGCCACCCCAGACCGCGATAGCGCGGAGCACGGGCGCGTGCGCTGCTGCGGTGGCCAGTTCGTCATGGAGACGCGCGTCACACAACGCCGCGTTGCATGCTGCTCGCTCGATCACGACGCGGAGCTCGGCCGTGCGCAGCATTGGCATGGTAGTGACAGCGACCAATCCCGCCTTGATCGTCGCGAGCCACGCCGCCGTCATCCAGCGTCCATTGTAGCCGCGCAGGAGCACCCGGTTACCGGATTGTAAACCGAGATCGCGTATCAGCACGTGCGCCAGTGCGTCCACCTGTGCCAATAGCTGCGCGTAGGTACACTCCTCCCATCCACCGTTCGCATCTGGCGTCACCAGCGCGACGCGATCGCCATGCCCTTCGGCCACTGCACGATCGAGCAGCTCGAAGGCGGCGTTCAGCTGTGGCGGCGATGCATACACACCGCTCAGCAGCAACTGTGGCCACTCGCTGGCCGGCGGCAGGTGCGCGCGCGCAAACCCGTCGACATGACCACTCGCATGCAAGGGCGCGTTCATCGTCACGCGCTAACCGTTGCGGTACGTCTTGAGGACTTCACGCCCGACGATCAATCGCTGCACTTCAGTCGCGCCTTCGTAAATCCGCAGGGCGCGCACATCCCGGTACAGCCGCTCCACCACCTCGCCAACGCGTACGCCTCGGCCGCCGTGCAACTGCAGGGCGCGGTCAATGATCTGCTGCGCAAGTTCCGTTGCGCCCAGCTTCGCCATCGCGGCCACGGTCGTACCGCGCGATGCTTGCGTGTCACGATGCCATGCAGCCCGGTACGTGAGCAGTGCCGCGGTGTCCAGATCGGTGGCCATGTCGCCGAGGATCGCCTGGGCGAGCGGTTGTGCGCTGAGCGTGCTGCCGAACATCGCGCGCGCACTGGCGTGCGCGAGTGCTTCATGCAGGGCGCGACGGGCAAATCCCGTAGCCGCAGCGGCCACCGATACGCGAAAGATGTCGAGCGTGCGCATCGCCAACGCGAAGCCCTCGCCTTGCGCGCCGAGCAGTGCATCAGCCGGCACATCGCAGTTTACGAACGACAGAGCCGCCAACGGATGCGGCGACATCACCGCGATCTGTTCCCCGATCGACAGGCCGGGCGCATCAGCCGACACAAAAAACGCGCTAATGCCCTTGGCGCCGCTGTCCTCCGCGCCGGTTCGGGCAAACACGCAATAGAAATCAGCGATGCCGGCGTTCGAGATCCACGTCTTCACACCGTTCAGTCGCCAACCTGACGCGGTGCGCTCGGCCCGTGTGTGCATGGCGGCTGCGTCCGAGCCGGCGTCTGGCTCCGAGAGCGCAAAGGCGGCAATCGCCTCGCCCGATGCCACGCGTGGTAGCCATGCGGCGCGCAGTGCGTCGGTGCCACCCAACGTGATGGCGCCCGATCCGAGCCCTTGCATTGCGAAGGCGAAATCGGCGAGCGCATCATGCGCGGCCAGTGCCTCGCGCAAGACGCACAACGCGCGCGAGTCGACTGCGGGCAGGGCACCGCCCCATGCGTGCGGCACGCAGTAGCGCAGATAGCCGGCACGCCCAAGCGCGCGCACCCAGCGGCGGCAGTCATCGCTCACTGATCGTGCGCGGTCGGATTGCGCGCGCGCGTCCGCTGGAAGTGCCGTCGTCCACGCGGTGACTGAGGCGGCGAGCGCGCGATGCGCGTCGTCGAAGAATGGCCACGCCAAATGGGGAGGTACGTGCACAGTCAGTTGCCCTCAAAGACGGGCAGTGTTTTCGCCGCGAAGGCGTCGAAGGCGCGCCGGAAGTCTTGCGTGCTCATGCAGAGTGCCTGTGCCTGCGCTTCCATTTCAATCGCTGTGTCGATCGCGACATTCCACTCCTGCTGCAGCATCGTCTTTGTCATCGCGTGGGCGAACGTTGGGCCGTTGGCGAGTTCGCCAGCGCGACGCACAGCGTCGTCGAGCAACGCGTCGCGGTCGACAATGGCGTTGTAGAATCCCCAGCGTTCCCCTTCCGCGGCGTCCATGGTTCGCCCCGTGTAGAGCAACTCTGATGCGCGGCCGTGACCGATGATTCGCGGCAGCAGCGCACACGCCCCCATATCGCAGCCACCGAGTCCAACACGCGTGAACAGGAACGCGGTGCGCGCCAGTGGTGTGGCCAGACGCAGGTCCGAGGCCATGGCGAGAATCGCACCAGCGCCAGCGCACACGCCATCAACGGCAGCGATGATCGGTTGCGGGCAGGCGCGCATGGCTTTCACGAGATCACCCGTCATGCGCGTGAACGCGAGCAGCTCAGGGGCGGTCATGCGCGTGAGTGGTTCGATGATCTCGAACACATCACCCCCAGAACAGAAATTGTGCTCCGCGCCTGTGAGCACGACGGCGCGGATGTCGGACGCGTACACCAGTGCGCGGAACAGATCGCGCAATTCCGCATATGATTCGAACGTGAGCGGATTCTTGCGCGTGGGTCGGTTGAGCGTGAGCACCCCGACGCGACCGGCATGCGCGGTTTGCCAGGTGAAATGCGTGGACTGATGCGCGCTCATGGTATGGCGCATCGCCGACATCGGATTGCCAGCACTCATTCGGTGCTCCTGGAAGGACGGAACTGTTCTTTGACCCGGCCGAGCAGCGCGTGCAAGGCGCGACGATCGGCCGGCACTAGTGGACGCAAGAACGCAATCACCCAGCGTTCATGCGCCCGCGCCATCGTCGTGAAATGGCGTCGTCCCGCGGCAGTCAATCGTACCACGGCGGCGCGGCGATCGTCGGTCGCGATGCGGCGTGTGACGTAACCGTCCGCTTCGAGTGCGCGCACGAGCCACGTGATGTTGCCGCCTGTGGTGAGTGTCCGCTCAGACAGCTCGCCCATGCGCAGGCCCTCCGGCGAACGCTCGAGCTGCGCGAGCAAGTCAAAGCGTGGCAACGACGAACCAAACTCTCGTTTGATCGCACTGCCAATCCTGCGCTCAATCTCGGTCGTACAGGAGAACAGACGGAGCCAGAGGCGAAGCGACTCATGGTCGGTCATATACGATCGGTCATATAAGATCGGTCATGCTAGGGCAGACCCATCGAGGGCGATGACCTGCCCCGTCGGCGCGTCGGTGGGCGCGACGCACAGCGCGAGCACCACAGCGGCCACTTCGTCAACGGTGATGATACGCGCTTGCCCGGCGTCGGCAAGAATCGAATGCAGGGCCTGGCTATCGGTTCGTCCTGTCTTGCTGACAATCCGATCGACGGCACCCTGCACGAGGTCCGTGTCGGTGTAGCCGGGACAGACGGCGTGTACGGCGACGCCGCGTGTGGCCAACTCGGCCGCCAGCGAACGGGTAAGCCCCACGAGCGCGTGCTTGGCCGCTGTGTACGCGGTGATGTACGGCGCGCCCCAGAGTCCAGCCACGCTGGCGATATTGACCACGTGCCCACGCTTTCGTTCGAGCATGGCGGGGAGCACCGCGTGCGTCGTGTGTACGGCGCCCATGAGATGCACATCAAGCATGCGCGCAAACATCGCGACGTCACTCTTCATGATCGGGGCAGACTCCGCGAACCCCGCATTGTTGACGAGAATGTCGACCGGGCCCAGTGCAGTCGCGGCCTGTGCACACGCGGCATGTGTGGCCTCGCGGTCGGTGACGTCGGCCACGACTATCGTGTGTTCCCCCACCATTGACTCGGCGACGGACTGGGCGCGCACTGGGTCGCGCACGAGCAATGTGACACGCGCGCCAGCGAGCGAATACGCGCGTGCGATCGCGGCGCCAATGCCGCGGTTCGCACCGGTGATGAGCGCATGGCGCCCAAGGAGCGCCGCGTTGTGCAGTGTCACGTCAATTCTCCTTTTGGTGGCGCGCCATCGTTGGCCGTCAGTGTCGCGCGCTCACGCTCGATGAGTCGCTCCAGCTGCGACTTTCCCATTTGGTACTGCACCGGCCACGTCGCGCCCCCATACGCATACTTCGCGGCTTCAGTGAGCGTCCAGGCCGGATTGACGAGATGCGGCCGACCGATGGCCACCAGATCCGCGCGCCCAGAAGCGATGATCCCATTCGCTTGATCGGCGTCGGTGATTGCACCAACGGCGATTGTGGCAATCCCTGCTTCCTGCCGCACTCGGTCGGCGAACGGCGTTTGCCACATGCGCCCGAACACGGGGCGTTCGCCTTTCACGACTTGTCCGGCCGACACGTCGATCACGTCGGCACCAGCGGCGCGGAACAGTCGCGCTATCTCCACTGCGTCGTCGTCCGTGTTGCCGCCGATGCTCCAGTCGTGCGCCGAAATTCGCACAGACATTGGCAAGTGCGCGGGCCATGCGTCGCGCATGGCGAGAAACACGCGCAGCGGATACCGTGCGCGCGCTTGCAGATCGCCTCCGTACGCGTCGCGCCGCGTGTTGGTGAGTGGCGACAGAAAACTCGATAGCAGATAGCCGTGCGCGGCGTGCAGTTCCAGCCAATCGAATCCCGCATTCGCGCCGAGCCGAGTGGCGTGCACAAATTCGGCGCAGACGCGTTCCATGTCCGCGTCGGTCATCGCGCGCGCCACGGCCGACACGCTCGCGAGATACTGCGTGTCTGAGGCCGCGATCAACGGCCATGCTCCATCTGCCAACGGCTGATCGACGCCTTCCCACATCACCTTGGTGGCGCCCTTGGCACCGGCGTGCCCCAGCTGCAGCCCGATCTTGGCCGCGGAATGCTCGTGCACGAAGCGAACAGTGCGCGCCCATACGTCACGATGCGCATCAGTCCAGAGACCTGGGCACGCTGGCGTGATGCGCGCGTCCGCTGCCACGCACGTCATCTCCGTCATCACCAAACCGGCGCCGCCGGTGGCCCGTGCGCCCAGATGTACCAGATGCCAGTCCGTGGGCGACCCATCGGCATTGGCCGAGTATTGGGCCATGGGCGATACGACGATACGGTTGGGCAGCGTGACGCCGCGTACCGTGAACGGAGTGAAGATGGCAGGCGGCGCGGCGCTGGCAACTGGTGCGTCGACGCCAGCCCGCTGCGCGAACCAGCGTTCAAACGACGCGACATAGGCGGGGTCACGAACGCGCAGGTTCTCGTGCGAAATGCGCTGTGATCGCGTCAGTAGTGAGTAGGCAAACTGTTCGGGTGCGAGTCGCGCGTACCGGTCTACGTGCTCAAACCATTCGGTGGAATTGCGCGCCGCGTTCTGCAGCTTGAGCACTTCCACCGAGCGTTCCGCCTGATACTGCGACAGCGCAGCCGGCAGATCATCGGCGTGCAACGCCAGTTGGGCATCCAACGCGATCGCGTCTTCGAGCGCGAGTTTGCTGCCGGAGCCAATCGAGAAGTGCGCGGTGTGCGCCGCGTCGCCCAGCAACACCAGCGGGACGCGTGTGCTGTCAACGTCAAGCCAGTGTACCCACGACGCACACGTCACGCGCGGAAAGCGAATCCATTGCGCCGATCCACGCAGATGCGCCGCATTGCTGAGTAACGGTGCACCCCGCAGAAGCTCGCTGAAGAGTTGTTCGCAAAACGTTCGCGATTCGCCGTCGCTCATATCGGCAATGCCGGCGCGATCCCATACGTCGTGCGGTGTCTCGACGATGAACGTGCTCATCTCGCCATCGAACTGATACGCGTGCGCCTGAAACCAGCCGGCTGGCGTTTCCGTGAAGGCGAAGGTGAAGGCATCGAACTGGCGCGGCGTGCCGAGCCAGACGTACTGGCACCGGCGCACGTCGACGTCGGGGCGAAAGGTGTCAGCAAATCGCTCACGGAGGCGACTGTTGATGCCATCGGCCACCACCACGAGATCCGCATGGTGGACACGAATCAGCGCCTCAATCGCCTGCGGGTCGGCGTCCTGTTCGAACTGCAGCACCACGCCAACCGCGCGGCACCGCTGTTGCAAGATGGCCAAGAGCGCCTTCCGGCCAATGCCGCTAAAGCCATGGCCGCCCGAGCGCATCGCGCGTGACATGAAGTGGACTTCAATGTCGTCCCAGTGATGGAGTGCGTCGGCAATTGCGCGTGCACTCTCTGGATCAGCGGCGCGCAAGTTGGCGACCGTTTGGTCGGAGAGCACGACACCCCAGCCAAAGGTGTCATCCGGCCGATGGCGTTCGAGCACCGTCACGTGGGCGTCTGGATCGCGACGCTTGATGAGCAGCGCGGTGTATAGTCCGCCCGGACCCCCGCCAACTACGACGACGTTCATACGAATACACGCAGCATCATGTGCGAGAGAGTACGGTGCATTGCTTCAAATATCAAGGAAACGCCCGAACCCGCGCCTGCTGGTCGCACCACTGGGGTCTGACGTCGACCCTCGCCCGACTGGGCGCGGCACGTTACGATGTAGGGCGATGCGGGGGTTCGCACATGGCTGTACCGCCATCAGGAGCGTGATGTGAACGTGCATGGGACATACCAGATGCGGCAGGCCGCGTCGGCGTCGGCACTGCTGCCCGGGAGTAGTTCGACCGGAGCGCGGTAGTGCGGCAGGCGTTGCGCGCCTGGATGCGCGACGGATGGCGCGGTGATCAGAGCGCGTCGGATGTGGCGATGCAGGGCGAACACCGCCTGGCACGCATTCGACTACTGGTGGTCGGTGCACCGACGCTGCTCGGCCTGCTCGTGGTCGCCTACGACCCACAGAATGTCGGGTATGTGCGCGCAATTCCTATCAACGTCGTTTGCCTCGCCTTGGCGATCGCCGTTTTGTTCGCGACGAGAACGGGGCAGCGTCCGACGTGGCTGGCCGCGGCAACGTCGATCGGTGATGTGTCCCTCGTGTCTGTGCTCCACGTGCTCGACCTCGTGCAAGGAAACCCCTCGGTTGCCGTCAACGGTCGCATCACGTTCATGGGCTATTTTCTGGCGCTGCTCGGCACGTGCGTCCGATGGGATCCCCGCATCGCCATTGGTGCTGGCGTAGTGGCTGCGGCGCAGTACGCGGGGATTGTGATGGTCAGCGCCTCCATGTGGCCGAGGACGGCGACAGCGGACGTCATCCAATACGGTCAGTTCGATTGGGGTGTGCAGGTGGAGCGCATGCTAACGCTGATGCTGTTTGGTGTTGGATGCGCTCGCATCGCGCAATGGGCGGTGCGGCTGCGGGAGTTCGCGACTACCGATCAGCTGACGGGACTGATGAATCGGCGGACGTTTGAAGAACGGGTACGTGACGAGTTGCTGAAAGCGAAGCGCAACGGCACCTCACTCAGTCTGGTGATGGTGGATCTCGATCACTTCAAGCAGGTCAATGACGAGCACGGGCATCGGGCTGGCGATCAGGTGCTCAAGGCCACGGCGATGACGTTGCGTCAGTCAGTTCGGCGGACGGACTTGGTGAGCCGATGGGGCGGCGAGGAGTTCGCGCTGGCGTATCTGGACGCGTCTCCTGACGAGGCGTCGCAAAATGCCGAATCGCTGCGTAGTGCGGTTTCGCGCGCCGAAGTGCAGTTGGAGCATGGTCACACGGTTGGTGTGACGCTTTCCGCGGGTGTCGGGACGGCGACGACTGACGGCTACGAGTTGAACACGCTCGTGCATGCGGCGGACACTCGTCTCTTGCGCGCCAAGCGCAATGGACGCAATCGGGTAGTGGCCGATGGTGTGGTAGCATGACGAGAGCGACTCAACGCAGGACACTTGTGTTCGCTTGACGTGCCGATAGTGAAACAGTAGCCTGTCGAACAGCGGACCACCAAGGGACGTGGAACGTGACGGTGGTTGAATCGACGCTGACTGTTCACCATTCCAATGTGAGGAGCAATCCATGCCCGCCAGGAAGCCACGTAGTGCTCCACGTGCCGGACGTACGTCGACGCCACCAGCCGTGAGTGCCGGGACCAACGGCATCGAAGCGATGTTGCTCGCCGCACGCGCGCGTGGGGATAGCGGTCTGGAAACAGGCCGATTCCTCGCGACGTACAAGGAAGGTGCCCTCGGCGCAGGAGTCAAAGCGCTTAAGTCTCGATCGTTTCGTACAGCCGACGCGCGTGACTTCACCAACCAGGATGTCAACGTGGCCGATGTTGGCGACGCCGACGCTGTGGTGTTTCCGGAGATCGGTGTCGCGTTGATCAGCGGTCCCGCGTTCGCCGAGCGCGGCATGAGCGTCGACGCGGAGGTGGCGGCGGACGATCCCATGCAGGTGGTCGAACCTGAGTACTTCGTCTTCACCTATGACGGTGATGGTGACTACCTGCGCGGATTTCTGAGTGCGGCAAACGCCATTGCTCGGGACCTCGGTGGCACAGGCGCGACGGCGGACGACGAAGAAGCCATCCAGTCGCTTGGTTTCACGTGGGGGCTGAATGCGTGCCGCGTGCCGCCGAGCGCTCGCAGCGGCGTGGGAATCAAGGTGGCGGTGCTCGACACCGGCATGGATCTCACGCACCCTGACTTCGCCGGTCGCGTCGTGATCTCGGCGTCGTTCGTCGGGCAGCCCGTGCAGGATTTGCACAGCCACGGTACCCACTGCATCGGTACCTCGTGTGGTCCGCTCTCTCCTGCCGGTACGACGCCGCGCTATGGAATCGCGCACCGCGCGCAGATCTTCGCCGGGAAAGTGCTGACCAATTCCGGCTCTGGTGTGTCGGGCAGCGTGCTCGCCGGAATGAATTGGGCCATCGCCAACCGATGCGCGGTGATTTCGATGTCGCTCGGCTCGCAAGCACCCGTACAGGCGGCGTATACCGCAGCAGGGAATGCGGCACTGAACAACGGATGTCTCATTGTCGCGGCCTCCGGCAATGCAGCGTCCACCACAGGTGCACCGGCTAACTCACCGACCATTTTCTCCGTCGCGTCGCTCGACCAGAACTTGTTGCCGTCGAGTTTTTCGAACTTCGGCAAAATAGAGATTGCGGCGCCGGGGCGTGATGTCTTCTCCTCTGTGCCGATGCCGACGCGCTACGGTTTCAAGAGTGGCACCAGCATGGCCACGCCGCACGTTGCCGGTTGTGCAGCGCTCTGGGCAGAAACGAGCGTGGCGATGCGGGGTATGGTGTTATGGAATCGGCTGCGCAGCTCGGCAAAGGCGTTGCCACTGCCGACCGCTCGCGTAGGCCGCGGGCTTGTGCAGGCGCCATAGTGTTGCGGGGGGTGTTCGCTCGCGTCGAGCCGCTACATTGCGGGGACCAAAGAGGAGCGACATGAGCGACACCCCTGCATGGACGGTCACCCTCTCCAACGAACGACCGGTAGCGCTGGTCGTGAAGGAGTTGCGAGCGGCCGGTTTGCGGACCAGCCATGTGCTTGGCGAGATCGGCGTCATTACCGGACACGCTCCAGCGCATGCAGTCGCGGCGTTGCGTCGGGTTCGGGGTGTCGCCGATGTCTCGCCGGAACTGGCCGTGGATATCGGACCTCCCGACGCTGGCGTTTCGTAAGATTGAGCGAACCGCTCAGCGTTTCGTCGGCTCCGAGCGCACAAAATCAATCCCGCCGGCCTGCTGCCCCACGTCGACGCTCGCGACCTTTTTTAATGTCATGAGGTCGAAGATATCCACAGTGCCGGGCTCCGAGCCAATGCCTTCCACCGAGATGAACGCATAGCGATCGTCGTCGGACACCGCGACGCCATGCACGACTCTGCGCGTTGTCGGAATGCGCGCCAATTCCTTGCCACTCGCTGCATTGAACACGGACACCGACGCGTCGCGCTTGTTGGTCGCGATGAGTTTGCTGCCGTCGTGCGTCACGCCGAGGTTGTACACGCCGGGTCCTGCAGGCAGTCGTCGCACGAGACGCCAGGTGGCGACGTCAATCTCCACGATCTCGCTCGACTTATTGCACGCCACCCAAACGCGTGTACCATCGCGCGACGGTTGCGCCCATGTAGGTGAGCAGGACACGTCGCCCGGTTTCGGTGGCTCCATGCCATGCCCACCCATGTCATGACCGGCATACGCCACGGCACCGCGTGCGGGCGGTGCGCCCGTCATGCCCATCTCCTTGCCCGTCGTGAGAAAAAAGTGTCGGCTGACGGCCAGCGTGCGCGTGTCAATCTCCACCAATTCATCGTCCATCATGCAGGCCGAGTAGTGCTTGGTGCCGTCCGTGCTGATGCGCGATCCGTGCGGCATGGTACACGTGGTGATGCGAGCGATCTCGACCATCTCGTTGGCCGACACTACTGAAACGTCACTGGGCTCCATCTCCCCGTGCACGTTGAAATTCACGACGAAGACGAGCGAGCCGTCCGGCGTGACCTGTGCTGTGGCCGGGAAGTTACCGAGCATGACACTGCCTTCCGCGACATTGGTGGCCGTGTTGAACTTCGTCAATCGACCGAAGGGCGTCCCGTGTGCGGTCGTGACAAAGTACTGATTGGCACTTGGTGCAACGGCAACACCGTGCGGGCCGGCCACTTCCATGGTCGACCAGCCCACGTATCGCTCGCGTTCGATGGTGGCACCCGCTGCGCCAAAACGAACGAGTGCGACGCGGTCCACCGATTCGCTCGCCACGAGTACGAGATAGTCACGCGTCGGCGCTGCCGGTTGTGCGCTGATTGCGCTGCTCATGAACAGCGCTGCAACCAACGTCAACCGACACCGCGTGATCTGACACATGACTACGGCACGACCTTGACGGTGGGCTTGGGTTCGATGCGGATAATCCAGAGCCCGTTGTTGTCGTCGTTGACGTACGCGAGCCCGTCTTTGGGATTGACCACGACCCCCCACGTCATCGCCGAATTCTTCACCTTCCCGTCCATGTCGGCCGTATTGAAATGGCCAATCTCCCGACCTTGCGCGCGCAGGTCTCCGCGCAACTCTCCGGAAATGTCGAACACGCGGAAGCCCGCGTTATAGGCGCCCATGTAGAGTGTATCGCCGGCCACCCAGACGTTGTGCACGCCACCGTACTCGGGCTCGTACCACGCCACGACCTTGGGTTTGGTGATATCACTCACGTCGAGCACTTGCAACCGGCCATACGCCCGACTGGCCGCCGCATCCTTGGCACCTTTGGGATACGCCGCGGGAAATACTTCGTCAGCGATAAACACGTAGTTCTTGTTGCGCCACGCGGTGTGCGTGCCTCGGATGAAGCCCGGACCTCCGTCGACTTCCACCTGTTTGTACAACGCGTTCAAGTCGTACTTGAATTGCGAGACCAGTACGGGGTTGGATGGCGAACCGCCTTTGATGCCGTTGCCGACGTCGAGCACGACAAGCCCATCGTTCCAGTAACTGGCATATAGCAAGCCGTCGCGCAAATCAATGTCGTGCAGCGAACGCCCCGCATCGGGGCGGCCTTCCGTTTTCCACCGCGCAACTTCTTTGGGATGGTACGGATCGTTCACATCAAGAATGTGTAACGCGCCCGTGCCATCGTTGGTGAGGAAGATGAACGTGCCGAACTTGTCTTGCTTGTAGACGAACGAGGAGTGCACGCCACCCGTCACACCGTCGGTAAACTCGGCGATCACCTTCGGGTGCGCGGGATCGTCCAGTGAACAAATCACAATGCCGTTCTTGCGGTCGCTTGCTCCTTCGCGCGTGAACACCAGGAACTTGCCATCAGGAAACGTCATCACGTCATTCACACGACGCGTGTTGGTGATGATGGAATCGGTGACGGTGGGATTGGCTGGGTTGCTGATGTCGAGCGCGTACAACACGTCACCACCGCCACCCGAGCCCAGATAGGCATGGACACCGTCTGGATGGAGCCAGACTTCCTCCGTCGTAAAGCGAGAACGCGCCAATCGGCCGACCAGCGAGAGCGGCCGTCGCACATCGCGCTCGGCGAGTGTAACCGTCGACTCTACACTGCGCGCGCCGAACGATGCGGTCACCGTGTACTCGCCAGTTTCATAACCCACAAAGGCGCCGTCCGCATCGATGGTACCGTGACCAGGCGAAAAACTCCACGTCGGCGTGAGCCCCGTGATGGCCGTGCCGGCAGCGTCTTTCGCCGAGACAGCGAATCGCAGCACGTCACCTGTGCGCGCGTCGGCATTCCCAGGGGTGATCGACAACGACGTCAGCGATGCGGCGACCACCGTTACTGCGACCGCGCTGCGTACCGTGCCGACCGATCCGGAGATGGTAGCCGTGCCTGATCGCACGGCCGTAATCAGTCCAGCGTCGCTGACCGTCGCGATGGCCGGATTGGAACTCGTCCACAGTACGCGATCGGCGCGTTTGTCGCCGCCACTTGAAAAAGTGCGACCGGTCGCACGCAGTCGCTGTCCCGTCACCAGCTTGGCAGTGGTCGGGGACAGTTCAAGTTTGGCCACGGGCCCAGGCAACGCACGAATCTCAATGACTTCGAACTTTGGTTTGGCTCCGGCCAACGTCGCGGTGACGGTGACGGGCAGGATGCCGGTCGAACCGGCCGTCACCAGGCCTAGAGAATCCACGCGTCCTTCGAACCGCGCCGACCCGCCGAGGCGATAGCGAAAGGTCACGCCGGGAATGACGGCGCCTTGCGCGTCACGTGCTTCCGCGCGGAGAAGGAGTGTGTCGCCAGCCGTCATACTCCGACTGGCGGGCGAGACGACAATGCGGGCGATTTCGGGTGCCGGCTGGCTTTCGAGCGACAACAGCGGAAGCGCGAGCAGCGGCAACGCGAGCAGCGGCAACGCGAACTGCGGAAGCGCGAGCAGCGGGACGAGATGTTTCATATGATGTGCGCCGGTGTTGGTGGGACCAGAAAGATACTCTACCGTGTGATGGACTGGTGAGGTGCCGTCGCCGAGTATCGCAGTCGGGCCGCGTCAAAGCACTCGACGCTCACATTTCAAATATCAAGTAAATTCAACTAAATCACGGCTTCGACGTCGTGGCGCGTTGCCGAGACCGACTGTCGGTGCTCGCTCGACCCGTGCTGCGCGTGGCGTTATCTTGTCGTGGGGAATGTGCAGTTGGCCGCGCCACCTTCGGAGCGTGTAATGGCACACCGTTGGTCGTACCGAACTCTGCCCGCCGCAATGATGCTCGTCATGCTGCCGGTCGCCCGCACGGCGGGTGCGCAGGTGATCGTCCCGGCCGTTGTCGCACCGACGGTTGGAGTTCCGCTGGTGGAGCGGCCCATCGCATTTGACGTGGCAGGCCGCGTCCTGGCCATTACGCCAACGCTCGCGGCGCGCTGGCGCCTCTCGGCACCGGAGTGGCCACTTGGAGGTGACTGGACGGAGGCGCGTCTGTACGCGTCGGCAAGTAGTGTGGTGTTGGTGGCGGTCCGCGTGGACGGTGCGTTTGCGCGGTATGCACTGACGGCAGACGACCTTGCTCGATTACGCCGCGTGATCGATACGGCGGTGTTGGCACAAGCCGCCACGACTCCTGGAGCGGCAGGTCGCACCGGCTTTGAGCTGTCGGAGCCTGCCGGCAACGCCTTTGTGCGGAACCAGACGTTGCTCGGACTGTTCGCCTACGGACCGGCCACGTCGGCGATGCTCAGCAACAGCGGAGCGGCGGCGGGCGGCGGCTATCTCCTTGCGGCCGGTGCTTCGTTCTTTGTCGCGGCGCGCGTTGTCCGTAACCGCAGCGTGTCGCGTGCGCAGAACACGCTCGCGTACCACGGCGGTACGCGTGGCGCAACTATGGGAGCGGCGGTCGCCGCCATCGTCAATGCGAATGGCGGGCCAGGGTACGGTGCGCCTGTTCTGGCGGGCGCGCTGTCGGGAACGGTCGCGGGGTTTCGTGGTGCACGGGGCATGAGTGACGGCGAGGCGTCATCGTCTGGCTACGTGGCGGACCTTGGCGCACTGACGACGCTCGGCGTGGCCGGCGCGCTCGGCGTGTTCGATGATGACACGTCCAGCAACAACAACAATCTGCGTCCGCGCGCCAAGGCGGCCCTTGGTGGGGCGATTGCCGCAGGGATGCTCGGGTATTTGACCGGACCGCGCTACGCACGCCGTGCTGCGTACAACGTCACCGCGGGTGATGTCGACGTGGCCTTTGCCAGCGCCGCCCTTGGCGCACTCGGTGTTAACGTTGCGTTCGGTGACGGCGCGAGTGGACGGACCCGGGTGGGCGTCATGACTGCCGGCATGCTCAGCGGCGCTCTGCTCGCCGATCGGTTGCTGGTGCGCAGCGCCGATCGCACCGCGGCCGACGGCACCCTCGCGCAATTAGGTGCCGTTGCCGGCATGCTGATGGGTGGTGGCGTCGCGCTGGTGGCCGAGGCGGGTACGCGGCTGTCGATCGGACTTATCACCGTCGGCGGCGTGACGGGGCTGTCGCTCGCCGATCGCCTGCTGGCGCCAGGGCCCGACGCGGGACCCACGCGCGGTGTGCTGCCGGGCCGTGGCGCTGCGAGCGATGCGGGTTCGGGCCCGGGCGGTGTGCGGACGTCGCGCGTCACGGTGGCCCTTGTTCCGGCGGTCACAACGTTGGCGCTGCAGTGGCGCGGCACACATTCGGGGCCAACACGCGTTCCCGTCTCCGACCGTCCAATCGGACACCCTGTTTCGATAGTGCGCATCGCCTTCTGATGCGCGCGCTCATACCTCCAGCTGAGTTGACTATGCGCGTGTCCTTTGTGGTTTGCCTTACTGTTGTGCTTGCGTCGGGCACTGCCGCTCGGCCGATCGGCGCGCAAAGCACCACCGACACGCGGCTGCTTGCCCAGCCTGCGGTGAGCGCGACGCACATCGCGTTCGTGTATGCCGGCGATCTCTGGTCGGCGCGACTCGATGGCAGCGATGTGCGACGCCTGACCACCGCAGACGGCGACGAAAACACACCGGTGTTTTCCCCCGATGGCTCGCTGATTGCGTTCACGGGCAACTACGACGGCAATCAGGATGTCTTTGTTATTCCGGCCGGCGGTGGTTCACCGAAGCGCCTCACGTGGCATCCGGGTGTCGACATCGTGCAAGGGTTCTCGCCCGACGGCAAGCAGGTGCTGTTCTCCTCAGCGCGCAACGCGTTCACCGGCTCTCTGTCGCAGCTGTACACCATTTCGGTGGACGGCGGCGTGGAAACGCGTCTGCCAATACCCAACGCGGCGCAGGCCACGTTCTCTCCCAACGGCCAGCGGCTGGCATACAACCCGCTGCCACAAGCGTTCCAGCAATGGAAGCGTTATCGCGGCGGACGGGTCTCGCAGATCTGGCTCTATACGAATGGTACGCACGCCGTCGAAAAGATTCCGCAACCCGCCACCCGATCGAACGACGTTGACGCGATGTGGCTCGGCGAGATGGTCTACTTCCGCTCCGACCGCGATGGCGAGTTCAATATTCACGCGTACGACGTCAAGACCAAACAGATTCGCCAGCTCACCCGACATTCCGACTTCCCCGTGCTCGGCGCATCGGCGGGCGGTGGCAAGATTATTTATGAGCAAGCGGGTTATCTCCATCTGCTCGATCCTGCGTCGGGGCAGAGTCGCAAGTTGACCGTCGGTGTGACGGCCGATTTGCGTGAAACGCGTTCGCGCTGGGTGCGCGGCCCGGAATACATCAGGAACGCGCACATCTCGCCAAGTGGCGCGCGCGCCGTATTCGAGTTTCGCGGTGAGATCGTCACCGTCCCTGCGGAAAAGGGTGATGTGCGCAATATCACCAACTCCGTGGGCGCGAACGATCGATCACCGCGCTGGTCGCCGGACGGCACACGCATTGCGTGGTTTTCCGACGAAGGCGGTGAGTATCAATTGCACGTCGCGCCGCAAGACGGGAAAGGGGAACACAAGACGTACAAGCCGGGTGGCGCCGGATTCTATTTTGATCTGCACTGGGCACCGGACGGGAACCGCATTTCATATTGGGACAACTCGCAGTCGGTCATTGTGCTCGACCTCAAGACGGGGATTGCCAAGAAGGTTGGCAGCAACAAGGTGTATACGCCGTCACCGAGCATTGGGCAGTCGTGGTCACCAGACTCGAAATGGTTGGCCTACACCATCGGCACGCAGGCGCTGGTGACCACGCTGTTCGTCTACAACGTGGACGACGACAAGTCACATCGATTGACCGACGGCTTGAGCGCCGTGAGCGATCCGATGTTCGACCGCAGTGGCAAGTATCTCTACCTCCTTGGCTCGACCGATGCGGGACCGGGTCTCGACTGGTTTGCGCAGTCGAACGCCACGTTGCCGATCAACAGTGCGATCTACGCGATTGTATTGCGCAAAGATCTGCCGAATCCGTTCGCCCGCGAGACCGATGAGGAGAAAGGTGCCGCACGACCCGCCCGTCCCGATACATCGGTCGCAACACGCATCGACCTCGACAACATCGAGCAGCGCATAATCTCGCTTCCAGTCGCGGCAGCCAACATTTCGGGCCTCGAAGCTGGCGAGCCGGGCGTGTTGTTCTTCGTTCGTACAGCAGACGGCGCACCCGCGTTGCATCGCTATGATTTGGCAAAGCGCAAAGACGACACGTTTCTGCCAGGCGTGGGCGGCGTCGCGATTTCCGCTGACGGCAAAAAGCTGTTGTACGCGCAGCAGGGCGTGTTCTTCATCGCTGGCACGGCGGCACCCCCAGGCGCGTCGGCACTGCGCCTGAACACCGCCGACATCGAAGTGCGTATCGAACCGCGCGCTGAATGGACGCAAATCTTTGACGAAGCATGGCGCATCAATCGCGACTACTTCTATGCCGCGAATATGCACGGCGTGAACTGGGCGGATGCGCGCAAGAAGTATGCACCGTTTTTGGCGGACGCGGTCACCAAGGCAGACGTCAACCGTGTCACGCAGTGGCTGATGAGCGAGCTGTCGGTTGGACATCACCGCGGCGGTGGTGGTGATCGACTCACGGCTGCGCGCAACGTGCCTGGCGGGCTCCTCGGCGCTGACTACGCGGTCGCCAATGGGCGCTATCGGTTTGCCAAGATCTATGGAGGGCTCAACTGGAATCCACAGTTGCGCGCACCGCTCACGGAACCGGGCGTCAACGTGAGCGAAGGTGAGTATCTGCTCGCCGTGCGCGGCATTGATGTACGGGCCACGGCGAACCTGTACAGCTTCTTCGAGAACACCTCGGGCAAGATTGTTGAACTCACCGTTGGCCCGAATGCCGATGGCACCGGGTCACGCACGGTGCAGGTGGTGCCGATTGCCAATGAGGCGGCGCTCCGCAACCGCGCGTGGGTGGAAGGCAATCTCAAGAAAGTGGATTCGCTCTCCGGTGGACGGGTGGCGTATGTGTATGTGCCGAACACCGCGCAGCCGGGCTACGATTACTTCAAGCGCTACTTCTACCCGCAAGCGCACAAGGACGGCATTGTGGTCGATGAGCGATTTAATGGTGGCGGCAATGTTGCCGACTACTACATCGATATCTTGCGACGTCCGCTGGTGAGCTATTGGGCGATGCGTTATGGCGATGATCTGCGCACGCCAACGGCGTCCATTCAGGGACCAAAGGCGCTCATTGTTGACGAGATCGCGGGGTCCGGTGGCGATCTCTTTCCCTGGATGTGGAACAAGTTCAACTTGGGCCCGATCATCGGCAAACGCACGTGGGGCGGACTGGTTGGCGTCCTTGGATTCCCAGTGTTGATGGACGGCGGATCGATCACGGCACCAAACCTTGCCATCTGGACCGCGGACAAGGGCTGGATTGTCGAGAACGAAGGCGTCGCACCGGACATTGAAGTGGAGCAGTGGCCGGCTGATGTTGCTGCGGGTCGCGATCCGCAACTCGAGAAGGCGGTGGAAGTCGTGATGGCGGAGCTGAAAAAGAATCCACCGAAAACGCCAGTGCGACCGGCACCACCCAACAAGCGGCCGTAGCAGCACGCGTTCCATCTATACAACACACGTCATGACCGACGAAGCACGATTTGAAACACTCGCCATTCGCACACAAGCGCCCATCACGCACGAGCGTGAGCATTCGGTACCGCTCTACCTGACGTCGAGCTTTCGGTTTGATGACGCCGAGCATGCGCGCGCATTGTTCACGGAGGAAGTCGCTGGCAACGTGTACAGTCGCTACGCGAATCCGAACACCGATGAATTCGTGCAGAAGTTGTGCCGTATGGAAGGTGGGGAAGACGGCATCGCGACTGCGTCGGGGATGGCCGCCGTATTCACCACTATCGCCGCGCATGTGTCGAGCGGTGACCATGTGCTTGCGTCGCGCGCGCTCTTTGGCTCAACGCATCAGATCTTCACGCGCATTTTGCCCAAGTGGGGTGTGCAGCACGACTACGTCGATGCTACCGACTACGATGGATGGGCGCGACTGATTCGTCCAACCACGAAGATGATTTTCGTCGAAACGCCGTCGAATCCAGGGCTCGAACTGGTCAATCTCACATGGCTTGGCGCGTTCGCGCACGCGCACAACGTGCCGTTGGTCGTGGACAATTGTTTCGCCACTCCGTATCTGCAACGCCCGCTGTCGCTCGGCGCGACGGCGGTGATTCACTCGGCCACCAAGTACATGGACGGACAGGGGCGCGCACTCGGTGGTGCTATTGTGGGCAGCAAGGCGTTCATGACTGAGGCGCGATTCTTTGCGCGACACACGGGACCGGCGATGAGCGCATTCAATGCGTGGATGCTTTCCAAGTCACTGGAAACGCTGGCCGTCCGCATGGATCGGCACTGCGCGAATGCGTTAGCTGTGGCGCAGCACTTTGAAGGGCATAGCGCATTACAGGCCGTACGCTATCCTTTTCTCCCGTCGCACGCGCAGTACGACTTGGCGCGCACGCAGATGTCGCAAGGCGGTGGTATCGTGGTGCTGGTGCTTGATGGTGGCTTGGCGCGCGCGGGGCGTTTCCTCGATGCCCTGCAGATGTGTTCGCATTCGCCGAACCTGGGTGATACGCGAACGATCGTCACGCACCCCGCGTCGACCACGCATAGCAAGCTGACAAAGGATGAACGCGCCGCGGTGGGCATCGTGGATGGACTCGTGCGCGTCAGCGTTGGACTGGAGCACGTGGACGATATCATTCACGATATCGAGCGGGCGTTGGTGGTGTCAGCGTAGTTGGCATGACACTGCATGCCGACGCGTGGTCGTCGCAGCCAGGAAGCGATAGGGCGTCTGCCGCCACCCGATGCTGCATGGACTGCGCGCCCCACTGATACGCTGTCCCGCCGGCGTGCTGCCCAAGTTCAAGACCGAAGATGGTTACGCCGAGTTGGAAGTGCGCGGCGCCGCGATCGTAGCTGATAGCAGTGCCCAGATGGCAGTCTCAGCGATTGCTTTGCTTGCGCGTACCGGTGCCCCACGTGAGTCCGAGGAACAGGCGAGACTCGTAGGGCCGCGTGCCCTTGCGTCCAAGGTCGCGGTCTGCCGTCCAGCCGAGATACACATTGCGGAACCGCATCGTTAGCCCGTAGCCCAGTTCCACCGTACTCACCGTGTCGCCGGTCGCAACGGCTTCGCCTTTGCTGACTTTGGTGTCGATGTACCAAACATGGAATGCGTATCGCCCACCGATAAACGGAATCAGGGACAGTCCGCCAGGAATTCGCTGCTCGGTCCCAACGGACAATCCGCCGCGCAGCGCCGCCGACTGCGACGTGACCGTCACTTTCCCCGCGGCCGCGTCGGCCGGTTCCCAGACATCGCGTTGATAGCCGAGACCCAATCCAGGGCACACCGAAAGGCGTGCGCCACCGAATTGCAGAGAGAGCCGCGTGTCCGCAGCCTGCGCGGTGAATGTCGGGATAGTCTCGAGTACTCGTCCGCCGACGCTAAATGCAACGTGGCTGGCGGCGATCGTCGCACTGCCGCCGTTGCTTTGTCCAAGCGACGCTATGCCGCGCTCATACGCGATGCCGCCGTGCGCTGGCGTACCGTAGCACACTTGCGCGTGTGCGACCTGACTGATGGCGGCCATGGCGAACGCACCGCCAAGGAGAGAGTGCTGAAAGCGGCGAGACATCAGTCTGGTCCCCGCACAAAAAAGAGAACGTACGTGAGCCCGACCGGTCCAAATCCGATCGTCGCGGTAACGGTCAGCGTCTTGGATGAGCGGGTGGAGACAAACCTGAGGTACTGTGCAGAACCCAATTGCACAGGCAGTGTGTACTTGTCCGCGCCGATGGAGGCCGTGTTATCCACATTGTCGCGGTGGAATCGTCCGGCGTACTGCTTGATGTTTCCGACAGGGTCGGTTCCCTTCGACACCATATAGAGGAATTTGATGAGACCCCGAGACTCCTGCACTTTGCCGCAGTCCTGGCCGTGATACGCATTGGTCGTAACGAGGATCATATTGCCCTGTCGCAGGAATTCAGAAGGCTTGAGCGGGTCCGTGCCCGGAATCTTGTATCCCCCTGCAGGTATCGCCTTTCCGTCAATGAGCTCAAGGCTCCAGATGCCGTCGAGCAGATCAGGGTCGGTGTAGCGCCCGTCTTTCTTCGGCATGTTGCAGGGGGCGAATATTGTCTCCAGCACATCGCAACCACTGACGCTGAACATCGTCAGGGCCAGCAGACAGCCAAGGGCGAGCGGACCTCGAATTCTTGGTAGCATAGAACTCCAGCGGCGGGAGAAATCGCCCATGTCCGCGTTGACTGGTCGGGTCACGCGGTACCGGCTCACTGCGTAAGGCGCAAAATCGACGCGAATCTACCGCTACAGATCAGACTCGCCACCGGATGGCGAACCATGTTGCCGCTTCGCTATGGCTTCGCCACGCTCTATTGCCCTGGCGGCTTCGGCAGCATGCGCGGCACCAGCTGGCGGACCTCATCTTCAGATGCACTCATCGTGCCGGGTGTTGCCACGATGGCTGGCTGCGGCACACCCGAAACTGTGTACAGCGTATTCAGCACCGTGAGCGCCGTGCCGTTCCATTCGAACACGGCCCAGGCGTTCCCAACACCTCCCGGCACAAAGAACGTTTGTAGCAGCGTGTTGCCGACGTAGAACTGCACGCGCGCACCAGATGCACCGAGTTGCGTTGACGCAACGTTGGATTTGTTGGTGTAGTCGTACACGTAGTAGCGATACACACCCGGTGTGATTTGGCTGAGCGTGATTGTTTCCGGTCCAAACGCGGTCACGTCATCCACGTCGAGACATACAAACGGCGACGCCGCGCAATTGCCACGGGATGAGTAGTACACCCAGAAGCGCGCGGACGAACCAGCCGTCGGCCCGGTAAAGTGCGAATCAAGGTCACTCGGCGTCGCGCCCCACGTGAGCACCACGCGCGCTGCGCCGGCGGATGCGCTCATGAGCACATCTTGTTGTGTGACGGTGCTGCCCGCGCCAACGACGATGCCGGTACGTGAGCCGTCGGTGTAGCCCGTCGCGTGTACCGTGATGGTGTAGGCACCCGCCGGCACGTTGGAAAAGGTAAAGGTACCGGTGGACGTCGTGATGGATCCAGCGGTGGTGCCGGTCGTGGTGTTCAATCCCGATCGCAACTCAACGGTCGCGGCGGTCGTGATGAGATTTGTCGTGGACGCGTTGCGAATGTTGCCGGAGATACCGCCCGGTGTGTTGGACGGAACCATCGGAATGGGTTCGACCGTCGTGCCGGGTAGCGTCATCACTTGCGACGCAAGCGACGTAGTGACGTACCCAGTTTTCGAGGCGAAAATTGCATACGTACCGGCGTTCACTCCAGGCGCAGTCCAGTTTCCGCCGCCTGCCGTGGTGGCCGTCGCCGTGTTCGTGTTGTCGGCGGCGCGCACCACAACGGTCACACCATCGAGTCCGTTGTTCGTCACGGCATCAAACACTCGGCCAGTAAACGCGCCACCGCTGGTGACGTTAAAGCTTGCACTCGACACTGCCGTCAGCCCGTTACTTGACGCGGACAGCGTGTAGCCGGTCCCTGCTTTGTCCACGCTGAGCGCGGGCAGTGAGACAGTACCGTCAACGCCGGTCGTCACGGTAGCGGCACCAGCCAGTACCGCTCCCGCCGCACCACCGACCAGCGTGAGTGAGATGGTGCGCTGCTCGGGCACCGTGGCCCCGTCTTCATCAACCAGTGCGATCTTCACGGCACCAAGCGATTGATTGATGCCGGCGGTTGCGGGTTCCACAAGAAACTTGATTTTCGGCGCGGCGCGCGTCACGAGGAGCAACTTGGCGTCGACCCAGCGTGTGGTTGGTGCGGACGTGACCTGCTCAAATACCAGACCGATCTTGTTGAGCCCCGTGACCAGCGGAATGCGAACGGTATCGGCCAAGGCCGTTGTCGCCACTGCTCCGTTCGCAACGCCAGTCGGCGTCACGTTCACCCATCGTACGACGCCCGCGGGAAACGTGAGGCCGACAAATCGCAATTCACGATCGCGACTCTCGAGGGCATGTGTCGTCGTGTTGTCGTCCGCGGTCAACACCTGGTTGGACTTGATTTTCACGCGACCGAAAACGGGCAAGTACGTCGTACGCAGGCCATTGCTGAGGTACAGAGTGATGGCGTTGTTGAACAGTTCGCCCTCTTCCGAAAACAGATAGGTCGCCTCAGCGAACCACGTATACGAGGTGACGGGTACGCCCGGCGCCGCGTTGGCCTGACTCAAATACGGGTCCAGTATCCCCGTATTGGAATGGTATTGGATATAGCGCTGCGTGTTTTCCGGAAAATTCGGATCGGACACATAGATGCGCTCTTGTGCGACATCAATGCTGTACGCGAGGATGGCATGGCCGGTGGTTTGCGTTGCATCGAGAATGACAATGAACACCGGCTGCTGGTATAAGCCGATCTGCACCAGCACGTTGTCCCAGAACGCTTTCCCGGTTTGGGCATACGTGGGCTTAAACCAGTTGATGGATCGCTCAATGACGCCGAACGGCTGCTGCAGAAAGCTGGCCAGGCGAACGGCGGGATTTAACTGATCTGTGTACTGCCAGTTGTTGGTCTCAGCGCTGGTTAAGAAGCCCGGGAATTGCGCGCGCGCCGTGAGCCCCTTGTTGGGCCGTACAAACCACGATCCAGACAGAAAGGTCGATCCCGCACAAAATCCGCCCGGCGCTGAGAACGACCCAAGGTTCACGAAGGACACGTTGTCGCGCGTGATGCCAAAGCCACTCGCAAACGATGGCGCGTTGGGCACGAGCCAGCGCGCGAGAATGAGCGAAGTGCGGCTTGCCGCTGTTTCGTTGGTGATGGCACCCAGTCGAAGCACCGAGCCTGTGCTGGGCACAAAGAAGTACCGCATTTTCACGGTCACGGAGCCGGCGTCGGAACTCGTCGTTGACACGGGCACGAGACTGTTGTCACTGGCGATGATGTAGGCGTGCAGAATGCCAGCGCCGCCGCCAAGTGCCGGAATCTTCACCGTCATCGTCGAATCGGATTTCGACGTCGGGCCATCGATATCAATGATGGGCGACGCCGCCGTCAGTCCCGCCGGCAATGCTGGAACCGGTCGCGTGGACACGGTGAACGCGGTGCCCGCCGGTACCGCGGCGGCCGGCACGATGATGGTGAAGCCGTTGAGCGGCGATCCTGGCGTCGTCACCGTGAGCGTGCCGCCAGCGGTGCCGATGGTTTGCGTGGCCACACTCACGGGTGTTGCGCCAACAGTCGCCGTGATGCGCGCCGTGAGTTGTGCGCCAGACGCGCCCGGTGCCGAAATCGCCACGGCAAATTCACCGGCTGACAGCGGCGCAACCCAACGTGGCAATGTTGCGTCGCCGGCGTCGTTGCTCACCGCACTCGTCGCATCAAGCGCACCTCGACCATTTTCGGCCGCCAGTGTGATCGTCGCGCCACGTAACGGGCGGCCGCGTTCGCTCGTCACATGAACAACCGGCGCGATGGCGACTGCCTGACCTGCATTTGTCACTTGACTGGTTCCCGACGCGACGGTCAGGGTGCCGATGGTATGCGCGCCAAATTCATCAGGGCCGGTCACACTGCCGTCACCGCCGCAAGCGGCCAGCATGCTCAGGGCGAGGACAAGTTTCGCCGCGCCGCGAGTCGTCAACACTATCCGTGGCATATAGAGACCGCAGAGGAAAGGTCGCGCGCGCTATGTGAGGGGACGCGAACGACGTGGTGTGCTGCCTGCTATCCTGCTTGGTTTTCGGGTATTCGCACTTATCGCACGATTGACAAGGCGCAAAATCGGCGCGGATCTACCGATCGACCTGCGAATCCGTCTGGCGACCTCGCCCTGACGGCCGCACCTTTCCTTTGAAGTTGTACCCGACGCTTCCTACCGCTGGCACGCCCGCTTGATCGAGCCGACCACACTCCTGCTGAACGCCCGGTCAGGGCAGCGCGACGCGCTCGACGCACTCTTCCCGCTGGTCTATGCGGAGCTGCGACGACGGGCTCATGCGTACCTGTCAGCCGAGAGTCCTGATCACACGCTGTCGACCACCGCACTGGTGCACGAGGCGTATCTCGACCTCATCGATATCGAACGCGTTGAATATCAGGACCGATCGCACTTCATGGCCGTCGCCGCCCGGGCGATGCGACGCATTCTGGTCGATTCCGCTCGTCGCCGACAGGCCGACAAACGTGGCGGTGGGACAAAACCGATCAGTCTTGACGATGCGCATACGGTGGCCGCACAGCAGTCCGATCAAATGGTCGCCCTCGATGGCGCGCTCGAGCGACTGGGAGCGGAAAGCGCACGACTGGCGCACATGGTGGAACTGCGATTCTTTGCCGGACTCACCATCGACGAAACGGCGCGTACCATGAACCTCGCGACGAGCACCGTGCAGCTCGACTGGCTCAAAGCCAAAGCGTGGCTGTACCGGGAGCTCGCAGAACCGTAGCATGCGCGCTGACTCCGATCACTGGCGTCGCATTGATGCGGCGATGGACCGACTCCTCGTCGCGCCGGTCACTGATCATGACGCGCTGATCGATGAGCTTGCTCGCGACGATGCCGTGTTGCGCGATGAACTCGTGAGCCTCATGGGTGCCCACGCGGCGGCGGGCCAGTTTCTGGAACAGCCAGCCGCCTCGTTGGTTGATGTGGACACGCTCGATCTGGACCGAGACAGTCGGAGCGATATCGCCGGACGCGTAGTTGGTCGCTACCGGTTGCTAGAGCAGATCGCCCGCGGCGGCATGGGCACCGTGTGGCTGGCCAGTCGCGCCGATGGGCAGTACGAGCAACGCGTGGCGCTCAAGCTGATCAAGCGAGGCATGGACACCGACGAAATCATCGGACGATTTCTGCGTGAACGGCAAATTCTCGCGCGCATGCAGCACCCGCACATTGCCCGACTGCTCGACGGCGGCGTCTCCGATGACGGTCGTCCGTACTTTGCGATGGAACACGTGGTGGGGTTGCCCATCACCCAATACTGTCGCGACAACGCGTTAACGATGCATGGCCGCCTGACGTTGTTTGAAACCGTCTGTCAGGCCGTGCACTATGCGCACGCCAATCTGGTCGTGCACCGCGATCTCAAGCCGTCGAATGTGCTGGTCACCAGCAGCGGCGACGTCAAACTGCTGGACTTCGGGATCGCCAAACTGCTCGACGACGATGCGAGCGGCACACTCGCCGGCTGGAGTCGGCCGTATACTCCGGAGTACGCAACGCCAGAGCAGCTCACCGGTGAACCGATCACCACTGCCTGCGACGTATATCAGCTGGGGTTGCTGTTGCATGAATTGCTTACTGGACGCCTTCCCTATCAGGTGGTGCGTCACGACGTGGCCGAGACTCGGCGCATCATCTGCGAGACGGAGATCACGGCGCCGTCAACGCTTGCCGCCATGCCGACGCTGCGCGGTGATCTCGATACCATCCTGTGTACGGCGCTCGCCAAGCAACCAGGTTCGCGTTACCGCTCGGCGGAGTCACTCGCTGCCGATGTCGCTCGACACCGCATGGGCCATCCGATCAGTGTGCGCAGCACGGTGCGCAGCTATCGCATGGCCCGGTATATGCGACGTCATCGGCTGCCAATCGCTACCGGGCTCATCGCGGTGGTGTTCGCGCTGGCGATGATCGCCACGTACACGAGTCGCGTGCGCATCGAGCGCGATCGCGCCGTACTGGCCGCGGCGAAGGCTGGTCAGAGTGAAGAGTTCATTCAACGATTCTTTCAGGGATGGAACCCTGGCGGTGCCGATCGACGCCTGGTATCGATGGACGATCAACTCGACTTAGCAACGAATCGCGCCGAGCGTGAGCTGGTCGCCTCACCAACCATGCAGGCGAGCATGTTCAGTTTGCTCGGTAGTCTCAACGAACGCGTTGGACGATACGTCGTCGCTGATTCGCTGCTCTCCCGATCGCTGCGTTTGCAACGGGCAAGTGATGTGGCGGATGGCCCTGACATCGCGGCCACGCGCTCGCGACAAGGCAGACTGTTCATGAGCATCGGCCGTCACGCCGATGCGGAAGTCGCCTTTCGCGACGCCCTCCGCACGAATCGGGCGCTCTTTGGTGATCGGCATCCGGAGAGTCTGCGCGCCGAATTCGATGTCGCACAACTCATGTCATCGGCAGATCGCTGGCGCGAATCCGATTCGCTGTTTCGTGTGCTGCTCGCGAAGATGGGAGAACCGGATTCGGTGACGTCGCTTCTTCGGGCGGAGGCCACGACGAGCCTTGGGTACGCGCGTTTTCAGCAGGGTCGATTTGCCGAGGCGCAAGACATTCTGGAGGGCGCCCTTGTTTCGCAGCTCCGCGAATTTGGACCAATGAGTGGTATTGCCGTAAGCACAATGCGCGCGCTGGGCTCGGTCGTCCGTGATCGCGGGCAGCTTGCGCGCGCCGACACGCTGTACCGTGAAAGTCGGCGCGTTGCGGAAGCGCTGTACGGCGCGGACCACGTGGAGACGGACGCATCGGGACAAGTGCTGACGATCTTGCTCCAGCGGATGGGTAACTTCGCCCCAGCTGAGTCCCTGTCGCGCGTCGGCCTTGCACGAAGCGCCAGCCGCTTTGGCGCACGTCGGGCGTGGGATTGGCGACAGCTCTTGAGCGCGACACTGCTGGACGAAGGGAAACTCGCCGACGCCGAGCCATTGCTCTGGGAATCGCTGCGCGAGATTCCAAGGCTCTTTCCCGGTGGTCATCAGGGACGAAGTGATGTGTTGAATCGACTGGCCTTTGTCACCTATCGGTTGCACCGCACCAACGCCGATTCGATTTATCGCGTGGCCGTGGCGTGGCGTGCAAGTCGCGCCGGAGCGCCGGAGTTCGTCACCGATGGCACGCACTTTCTTGCCTGGACCATGCTGCAACACCGTGATTCGGCGGCAGCCGCGGCGCTCTTTGCCAGGTCAGACTCGCTGTATCGCGGCAAATTACCTGCGTCGCATCCGTACATGCGCGCGACAGCCGAGGGGATTGGTGCCACGCGGCCGGTGGGACGATGAGCCACATGGCGTTTGAATCCTTCTGGCGCCAGCGGCGAGACAGCTCCACGTTTCCGATCGGGCGCTAATCGGTGGATTTTCCCGATTTCTGCGCCTCTTGTATCAGGACGCGTTCCCGCTGACCTCAACTATCAAGATCGGAGCTCAACGATGCTGCTCACTCGGGTGCTTGGGGGGCTGGCGGTCTTGGCCACGGCCGTGTTCGTCGTCTCGGGATGTGATCTCATGCAAGAGATAATCGAGCCCTGCCATGGCCGCGACCGCTTTCTCTTGAACAATAGTAACAACCTGTTCGGGGAGGTCGACACGCACCTCGATGGCGACTACACGCTGGCGACCATTGACGGGAAGCCCATCTCCGCGGCCGGGTACCCGATACCCGGCCGACTAGATGGCAAGCGTCTGATGGCCGGACGTCTTCACTTTAACACCACCAGCACAGAGTACAGTGACAAATGCGCAAAGCTGTTACGCTCCTCGGGCAGCGTACTGGCCTACTATCGAACGTTAGCCAACGGCCAGACCGCGAACGACACGTATCGCGGCGGCACATTCACGCGTGACCATGAGAATAACACGTCCGAGATGGGCGCATTCGGATACTCAGCCCCGCTGACCGTGGAGCTACCCTACGGCCGTGCATCGTCGATTACCCTCGTTGCGGAAATCAGCGAGTTCGGAATCGGCATTACATACACGCTCAAATTCACGAGGTAATCGAGGCCATGCGCATGCGCTCTTGTCGCTCAACGACCGCCGGGCTTGCCCTCGCCGTCGGTGCCAGCGTACCACTCGCCGTCCTCCACGCGCAGCCGTGCTTCGGAACACCGACACGCGGCGGCGTTGCCTACGAATTCGGGTCGGCCGCGTACAGCAGTTCGAATGGCGTCTCTGCCGCCTATGCAGGGCATCGTCTGAGCGTGGGTGGCGGGTACCGCCTGCGGGACCGCGGTGCGGGCATCACCTCGAACGAGGGCGATTTTCGCTTCGCCGTCCATGTGGCAGCCGGTCGACTGATGTTTTGCCCGCACATTGGGTTGGGATACGCGGGTGAGTCGTGGAAGCCCGAGGCCAACGTCACCTTTGATACGAAGCGGCTGATTGGTCGCGGTGGCGTGGGCTTCGGTCTGGAGCAGCCTGTGTACAAGGGCTTCGCCGTCATCCCGTTTGTGTCGGCCCGGTATGAATTTCATGTGGTGTACATCGGTCTCACCGCGCCCGCTGGCAGCACCGCGGAACCGGCGGGCGACACGCTGAGTGTGGTGGACATCGAGTACGGCCTCATGGCCCGCTTCAAAATCCTGTACGGCGGGCTGTCCTTGCAACGCAATTCGGACTCGAAGGGCATCCGCCCATATCAATCCCGGTTGATGCTCGGCGTTACCTTCGGTGGCGGTGGCGGCGGCAGGTCGGCGAGCGCAGCGTCATCGCCCGCGAAGCGCGACGAAAACGACGGACCGTGATGCGCTGGTAGTCGCTTCACGGGGCGGCGCGCGCATCATCGCCGATAGCACGCTGAGTGCTGCAACCGGCGCGCGCCGTGTCCCGTCGGGGTCGGAAGATCTGATCGAGCTGCGATCTAATTGCGTTCTGGGCCATCGGGCGGACCGCCACGACCGTCACGACCGCCGCGTCTTCCTGCTCCACCACGACGAGGTGGCGGGCGAAACGGATCGGGGAGTCGGCTCATTTGCGCGAGCTGGTCCCGCTGTGCGTCGTCCAACATCGGCGCCAACCGGAGTCGCAGCGAATCGAGTGCGACGTGCAAACGTCCGCGCGCCGAGTCAATGACACGCTGGTTGCTCAGCGCGGTGGAATCGAGGATGACGCGTAACGCACGCACTTGATCAGGTCGAGGCTGGATCACCTCTTCCATGTGCGCCGCAAATCCTCGCGGTGGTCGACGATCATCCGGCAGTGGTTGTCGTGCGCGCAACAGCAGCCCTTGCCCTACCATGCCCAGCACCACGCCGATTGCCAGCGTGGCCAGGAGAATCGACGTGGACTTCGCTCCCGAGTTCATGGTGCGCTGACGCCCCAGCGACTGAGATCATCGTCGAGCGCGGGTGCGGCCGTGCGTGCCGGCACACCAAACACGCGCTCCATCACCGGTTGATGACTGTCACGCGTACTGAACAAGTTCATGGCGGCAAGCAACACAGTAGCCGCCATCGCCAACGGCGCTAGTCGGGCAAACATGCGCGGCAGGGCATCGAAGGGTGACTGCGAAGCGTTCAGGCGCGACACCACCCGATCAGTGAACGTCGCGTCAAACGCGACTGGCGTAAGGCTCGCGCGGAGCGTGACCATCACGGCCTCAAGTTCCAGCGCTGTTCGCGTGTGCAACGCGCCGTCGTCATCAGGCATGCGACTCCCCCTGTGCATACGGTGCCAACAGGCGCTCGAGTTCCGCCATACCACGAGCCAGGCGACTCATCACCGTGCCCGGCGGCAGGCCAAGTATATCCGCCGTCTCGTTGGTCGAACGTTCGTCCAATAAACGCAACACGACCACCGATCGCTGTTTCTCGCCCAACTGCGCAACCGCGCGTCGCACCATGTCGATGCGCTCAGTGCGCTCGATATCGTACGCGGCAACCGGCGGTTCGGCCAACGGCACCGTTGACTGATCGCGACTCAGCAAGCGCCAGCGAAATCGCTTGCGACGTTTGAGCGCGTTGAGCGACAGGTTCATGGCAATGCGGCGCACGTACGTCTCCACGGACGCGTCCCCGCGAAACTGATCGAGCGCCGCATGGAAGCGAACAAACGTCTCCTGACCCACGTCGTCGGCGTCGTCACCGGCGCCGAGCATGCCGATAACGACAGACGCCACAATCGGCTGCAGCCGTTCCACCAACGTGCGAAAGGCCGACGATTCGCCGGCCCGCGCGCGGGCGAGTAGCTCCGGGTACGGTTCGTCGATGGTCACGGGCGCCAGTGCGAGGCATACTGGTTGGACAACCGGATCAGTGGTCTCATTCCATGGCGTTCTCGCGCCGCCACGCGGCCGCGCGGCCGGTCGGGAAAGCGGTTGTGGGCGGAGGGAGACGTCCATGTTGCTACAACACGCGAGCCGAGCGTCCCCATGTGTCGGTCGACCACTATTCCCGAATCGAGCTTCCAGACGCTCGCACAAAGCCCATCGCCCGCATGCGCCAGCAAGCACTTGGTGGGCGTTTGGGGAGCACAAGAAGCCGCGTCGCGATTCCATTCCACCATCCAGGAGCGGCGGGGACGCGGTCGATGGAATGGTTGGCCCGGTCTGGTTGTCAGAGTGGCAATAGCGCACTCGAACCCTTGGAGACCCCATGCATCCGTTCAGCTTTCGTCGCCCCTTCATCGCCTCTGGCGTTGCGCTCATTGTGATCGCCGCCTGCGCCGACAAAGTCACCTCGACCGACAGCACCACGACTCTTGTCAGCGCCGCTTCGACGCAAGCGGGGCTGCAAGCCGCCAAGTGGGGATCGAACGTGACTGTGTCGTTCGCGAACGGCGTTATGCGCTATCAATCGAACGGCATTCCCAATCATGCGCGACAGACCGAGTATGCCCTGCCCAACGCTGGCGCTCGCGTGCCTTCGGCGACGACCGCGTATGCGGGCGCCGATCCCACCAAGTCGCAGAGCTACGATTTTTCGATTCCGACAACGCCGCGCAAGGCGACCACGCCTACGTCGACCAGTCTGGGCACGATTGGTGTGATGATCTCGGGTGCCGCGTTGTTCAACCCGTATGAAGGGGACGGTACGACGGTGGCGATGGCGTCCAACTTTACGGTGAAGAACGCCGCGGGAAAGGACGTGGCGTTCCTCGACAGCTGCAATGGCCACCCCACACCACAGGGTTCCTATCACTACCACGCGATCCCGCCATGCGTGACGGCGACGGTGGACGTGGCGGGGGGTCCATCGCACATCATTGGCATCGCCTTCGACGGCTATCCCATTTACGGCGATCGGGATATGAACGGCAAGCAGCTGACGGCGTCTGATCTCGATCAGTGCAGCGGTATCACCAGCGCGACTCCGGAATTCCCAACGGGTGTCTACCACTATGTTTTGCTGCAGACCACAACCTCGTCTTCGTCCATCCGCTGTTTCAGCGGTGTGGTGAGCAGCTCCATCGCGTCGATGTCGATGGCGGGAATGCACCCGTAGTTGCGACCCCTTCCGAGGCCACCGTCATGTTGCATATCCGTTTCCATACCCGTTTCGCGATCGGTGCGCGCTTCGCCGCGCCGTTGATGCTGACCGCACTCGTCGGGCTGGTCGCTTGCGGCAGCGACAGCAGCCCCACCGCACCGGTCACGCCAGTGACATCTACGTCACCCTTTGGATGCGCGCTGACGTACAGCGCCTTCAACAGCAGTGCCAAGGTCAACGCGACCAGCACCTACACGTGGTCGTGCAGCACGACGTTGCGATCGCTATCGGGGAACGGGATTCCCGATCACCCCGTCACCACCGGCAACTTTGCGACGCCAATCGGCGTGCAGAACCTCGCCATCAGCATGCCAGTTGCGCCGACCGTCATCTCCACGGCGGGGACGAAGCTTGCCAAACAGGCCGTGGGTTATGTGCTCAACGGCGTCAAGCTCGATCCCGAAACAGATGGTTCCTGCGCGGCGACGGCGACGTCCACGGCAAATGGCGCCGGTTGTGTGGCGGTGGGCGGACGCGACCCGTGGGTGCTCGAAGCCATTGGCGGCGCATTCGCTTTTGGCACCGACGAGAGCAACGCGCATGTGCAGCCCAACGGGCAGTATCACTATCACGGACTCCCCGAGGCGTACATCACCAAGGCGAACAAGGGCGTGGCGATGACGTTGGTCGGGTTCGCCGTGGACGGCTTTCCCATGTACGCGCGCTACGGCTTTAGCACCGCCACCAACGCCAGTTCTGCGGTCAGACTCATGACGTCGAGCTGGCAAAAGAAAACCGTTCCCGATGCCGGTCGCCCGGCGACCTCCATTTTCCCAATGGGCACGTTCACCGCCGACTATCAGTACGTCGCGGGATCGGGCGATCTGGACGAATGCAACGGACGCACTGGGGTGACGCCGGAGTTTCCGAGTGGCACGTATCACTACTTCATCACGGAAACCTTTCCGTTTATCCAGCGCTGCGTCAAAGGCCGTTAACGCTTTGCGCGTGACACTCCACGTCGGTGCACGACGCACACTGAGCACCAGATGACGCGCCGAGTCATGTCTGCGGTCGCATGCGTCGTGGTTGGTGCCTCTTCCGCGATGGCGCACATGATGCCGGCGCAGCAGGGCACACTGAACGTGCTCGATAACGCCGTGTTCGCCGTCTTCTCGCTGCCGTTGTCGGCCTTTCCGGGTAACGACGACAATGGCGACGGACGATTATCGCCCGCTGAAGTAGTCGCCCATGCCGCCGCCATGCAGGCGGAAATTCCGCGGCGCGTCCGGCTGTACGATGGCGGACGTGCAGGTCGGGCCGACTTCGTGCAAGTGTCGGCGGAACATGATGAGCGCGACTCGCTCTCAAACGCAGGCAGCACGCACCTGCTGGTGCTGATGAAAACGAGTTTCGATGCGCCACCGCGTGCACTGCGCATCGAAGCGGACGTGTGGGGAACGGCGGCCAGTGAACGGCAGCTGACAATCAAAGCCACACGCGGCAAGGACGCGGAGGCGGTGATACTCAGCCCGCGCCGCAGCACGCATGGTTTCTTCAGTACACCCGGCGCCGTGCTGCGGGACTACATCGTGGTCGGCGCGCAGCACATTCTCCTGGGCACTGACCACCTGCTATTCCTGCTGACGATCATTGTCGCCGCCGCCGGATGGCGCTATTGGCTGGGCGTGCTTACCAGCTTCACCATTGCACATAGCATCACGCTGACGATGTCGCTGTTCGGTCTCGTGCACGTCAGCGCAGCAATCGTCGAACCACTCATCGCGGCCAGCATTGTGCTCATGGCGTTGCTCAATCTGCGGCAACGCGCCGCCGTTCCAGTGCAACGCATCGCCATCGTGTTTCTGTGCGGTCTGCTCCACGGACTCGGTTTTGCATCCTCGATCGCCGACATGGGGCTCAACGGCGCAAATCGCGTCACGAGTGTTGTGGGTTTCAATGTTGGCATTGAACTGGGTCAGGCCCTCTTTCTCGCCGCGGTCATGGGGCTGGCTGGGGGGATGCACGCAGTGGCGCGCCAGTTTACGACAACGGAACAACCGCGTGGCGCGCGGACACCGTTTGGTGTGCCGGTGCGCGCCGCGCGACTGACGTCACTCTGTGCCGTACTGCTTGGGACGTTCTGGTTGGTGGAGCGAGTCACGTACACGACGATAGGCATCGGCACGTTGCCATGACGAAAATGCGTCAATTCCTCCGCGTAGCACCACTCGTGACCATCACGATCACACTTGCGTGTGGTGGCAGCGATCCGCTCCCCACGCCAACCACACCGATTGCCACCACACCAGGCGCCCCAGGCAATGTGGTAGGGACGGCCGGCAACGCGCTCATTGTGCTGGCATTCACACCACCGTCGGCCGACGGGGGTGCAGTCATCACCGGGTTTATCGCGACGTGCACAGCGGGCACCATCACGCGCACGGCCACCGGTGCGGCAAGTCCGATCACGGTGTCCGCGTTGACGAACGGCACGACATACTCCTGCACCGTCGCGGCCATCAACAGTGTCGGCACCGGGAGCGCATCACCGATAACCGCTGCAACGCCGGTCATGCCAAACGCGCTGGGCAGTTTTCGCGGCAGCATCGTGCTCGGCTCGCCGAGCAACGTGTCGGTGAAGGCCAACATCTTTGCTGCTGATCAGTCTGGGTCGGTGTCGTTATCGTACGGCACAGCGTCCGGCGCGTACGATCGCACAACGCCGGTCTACACATTGATAGCCGGGAAGCCGGTGGAAGTTGCCATTGATGGACTGACCGCCAACACGCGGTACTACTACCGTTTGAACTATCAGACTACAGGTGCCGGTTCGGGGCCGACGAGTGAATTCTCCGTGCAGACGGCGCGCCCCGCGGGAGCATCGTTTGTGTTCGACGTACAGGGTGACTCCCATCCGGAGCGGCCGCGAAAGGAATTTGACTCGACACTCTACGTGCGTACGCTCCAGACAGCCGCCGCAGACAAGCCAGACTTCTATATCATGATGGGCGACGATTTCAGCGTCGACAACATTGCACCTGCGGCCATCAATCAAGCGCTCGTGACCGAGCGGTACACCCTCCAACGATCCTACCTCGGCCTCATTGGTGCGTCATCGCCGATCTATCTCGTACCCGGCAATCATGAGCAGGCAGCGGGATATCTGCTGGACGGTACACCGAACAACATCGCGGTGTGGGCGCAGAACGCGCGCAACTCGCACTATTCGCAGCCAGCACCGGACGCGTTTTACACGGGCAACGCGGATGCCGTACCGCACATCGGCCTGCTGCGAAACTACTACGCGTGGACGTGGGGTGACGCGCTATTCGTCGTCATTGACCCGTACTTCCCGTCGCCCATTGCGGTCAGCGGCGCGTTCGGTGGTGCGGATGCGCCAGCACGTGATCTGTGGCAGGCAACGCATGGTACGGCGCAGTATCAATGGCTCAAGCAAACGCTCGAACGCAGTACGGCCAAGTACAAGTTCGTCTTCGCGCATCACGTGATGGGAACACAGCGTGGAGGGATTGAGGTGGCGCGATTGTGGGAATGGGGTGGGCAGAGTCAGAACGGCACGAACGAATTTGCCGCCAAGCGGCCTGGCTGGTCCTCGCCGATTCACCAGCTGTTCGTCGCGAATAGAGTGACCACGTTCTTTCAAGGGCACGATCACACGTGGGTACGCCAGCAGCTGGATGGTGTCACGTACCAGACACTACCCGAACCAGCTGACCCCAACTACGCGCTCTACTATGCCGACGCGTACTTGAGCGGCGACCAATTTCCGAACTCGGGATACACGCGCGTCACCGTATCACCAGCCAACGTGAAGGTGGAGTACGTGCGCACATACCTCACGGCGGACCAAGGTCCCGGCAAGACCAACGGCATCGCGTTCACCTACACCATCCCATGACAACGTGATTGACCATGCGACGGACCATGGTGTCTCGCGCACCGGCACGGCGAGTGCGAGTCCAATCATCGTGTCCGGGTTGACGAACGGCACCGCCTATTCCTGTACCGTCACCGCAGTGAACGCTGTCGGGTCGAGTCCACCATCCGGTCTGTCAGTCGCAACGCGCACCGCACCGCCAACGACGGGCACCGCGAGTGTGCTGTGTGCGCTCAGCTACAGCGCGATGAACACGAGCGTCAAGGTGAATGCGCTCAGCAGCTACAACTGGACGTGCAACAAAACGCAGCGGTTGCTCACGGGCACAGGTATTCCGGACCATGCTGTTGTCGGCGGCAATTTCGCGACACCTGTCTCACGTCAGAACATCACCGCCACCTTCTCGCTGACACCGACGCTCACCGGTACGGTCACCGCAGCGATGGTCGTTGGCTACGCGCTCAATAGCGTAAAGCTCGATCCAGGAACGGCCGGAACGTGCGCATCGACGGCAACATCCACACAACCAGGCAACGGTGGGTGCGCACTGGCGGCAGGACAGGATCCCTGGCGTATTGAAGCATTTGGTGGTGCCTCCCGAACGGCATCTACCACTACTACGTCACGGAATCGTACCCGTACATCCAGCGCTGCGCGAAGGGCGCTCGCGTGGGTGGTGGACAACCGCCGGGGTGACCATGCAGCGGTCCCGCCCAGAGGCAATACTGGAGCGGTCTCGCTTGCTTCCAACCGGTTCAGGCGGGATGTTCGGGGAACACCGAGACTCCTCGTGCCCCGCCGCCCATGCACCGAATTCGTCGCACCGCTCGCCGCCCGCTGCCGTCATTCGCTGTGCGTGTGTGCACAACAGCCTTTCTGTGCCTAGCGCCCGCGTTGGTGCGCGCGCAGTCGCCGCGTGCCCTCGCGATCGAAGATTTCTATCGCCTCAAGACGGTCGGTGCGTCAACGCTCTCGGCCGATGGACGTTGGGTAGCGTTCACCATTGCACTGCGCGCCGAGGAATCGAACGGCACGTCGAGTGAAGTGTGGTTGGTTGCTGGTGACGCTAGCAGCGAAGCCCGACACGTCAGTGCGGTAGGCAGCAACGCCACAGCACCTGCATGGACCGACGACGGCATGCTCCGGTTCACAGTGGCGTCGCGCACCATGCGCGTGAACCCCGCACAACCGGACCGTGTCGATACACTCAATGCTGACGGCGCATCAACGCGTCGCGTCAACAACAGCTATGCGAGTCCAACTGGGCAGTGGACCGCAGACGTACGCGATGTCCCGCTGCCCAAGCGCCAGCGCGCGCCGGTGTCCGAGT
>JANMKU010000478.1:0-3405 GCA_031372205.1 Gemmatimonadaceae bacterium
GTTCCGCGTCGGCAACCCGGACCTCACCCAGCTTCTCCTGATCCGCCACATCGCCGCGCGCTTGCTGCACCGCCATCGCCGCCGCCTTCTTGCCGATCGCTTCGATGTAGCCCGAGTCGTCCTTCAAGTCGGTGATGTTCACGTTGATGAGCACGAGGCCGATCTTGCGCAACTCTGGTTCCAGCGACGTCTGGATGCGATGGAGAAACCCTTCGCGGTCGCGATTGATCTCTTCAATACTCATGGAGGCGATCACTTGCCGCAGTTGTCCGAAAATCATGTCCTGCGCCTGACGCTTGATCAACTCGTGATTGAGCCCCAGCAGGCGAATCGCGGCGTTCTGGCGCACGGCATCTTCCGTGCCGATGGCGACGGTGAACACACTGGGCACCGCAACGCGGATATTCTCGAGCGACAGCGCATCTTTGAGCGGAATGTCGATCTGAATGGGCTCAAGGGAGAGATACGCGTATTCCTGAATGACCGGCCACACGAAGGTGCCGCCACCGGAAATACAGCGCGCCGCTCCATCACCAGACACACGACCGGAAATGACCAGCACGCGATTGGCCGGACAACGTTTGTAGCGCGTCACGAAGAGGAACGCGAGACTGGCCACGACGGCGAGACCAAGCGCCGGTGCAATAAGCGTGAGCGAGAGATTGCTCAGCACGGTGTCCACCGACGCGCTCTGCAGCAGCATACTAGGCATCACCATCTCCGTCTTCGAGAATTCGAGGTTGTAGCACCACCATCACCGTCGCCGGTGCAATCGCATCCACCACCAGCACACGCGTGCCCGTGGCGATGCCATCTTCCGACGTCATCGCATCCAACTCCACCAGCCGCTCCTGCACCGTGAGGTGGATTTTCCCCGTACCGCTCCGACGCGCTGGAATACCAAGGTAGACCTCGCCGGAGAGACCCACCGCATTCGCCAGACGAAAGGATTGATCCCCTTCCAGACGGTGCATGCTGCGCATCACAGCCGCTACACCGGTCGCGGAAATGGCCGCCGCAACCACCGCGAGCGCGACAGCAGCGAGCACCGGCACGCCCAGTCGCAGTCCCGCCAGACCGCCCACGCCAAAGAACGCGACGCCGGCCGATAACGCCCGAACGCTGAACAGCTGCAGCCCCTCGCTGACCGGGCCGTGGCCATTCGTGCCGTGGCCAATCGTACCGTGCGGCGCATCATGATGAAGGCCAACCAGCGACGCGCCAAGCTGCAGCACGACAATGCCCCCACCGAGCAGAATGCACATCCAGAATAGCGTCGTCATTACTGGCGCGGCCACACGCGATGAAAAAGTCCGTTGCAACATCCGTCGGCGGACACAAGCCTGTGGACGATAAGCTGCGCCGCTGCGCGATGGCGGGGAAGATGCCGTCGGAAAGAGTTTGACGGCCACAACGCGCGGCGCCAATGTTCTCCCGTCCGCACGTCCCTTGGCACGCATCCCCTCTTACGACGCGCACGTCTATGCACACCGTCACTCGCCTGCTGCGCACATCCGCTGTTGTCCTTGCTGCGCTCAGCCCAGCCGTCGTGTCGGCCCAGGCGGACGAAATTCAGGTGTATCAGGGTGGACTCGCCGCGACGGGGACGTTGAACATCACCGTGCACAACAACTACACACCCAAGGGCAGTACCGTGGCCGGTTTCCCCGGGGGCGTCATCTCCAACCACTCGCTCAACGGCGTCCCCGAGTTTGCCTACGGCGCCAACAAGTGGCTGGAACTCGGTCTGTACCTGCCCTTGTACACCGTCGCCGAGTCGGGTGGGTTTGGCCTCGATGGCTTCAAGCTGCGGACGCTGGTTGCTCGGCCCAACGGTGGTGATCAGAAATTCGTGTACGGGTTGGGATTCGAATTGAGCTTCAACGCCAAACGTTGGGACACGAACCGCATCTCGTCAGAGTTTCGTCCAATTGTCGGATGGCATTTCAACCCGGTTGATCTGATCTTCAATCCCATCTTCGACACCTCGTACAAAGGCGGATTGAAGAGTCTGGAATTCGTGCCATCCACACGACTCGCCTACAATGTCAATTCCGTATGGGCGGTGGCGGTGGAGGAGTACGCCGGCTTTGGCGAAGTGCGCCATCTGCAATCCGGCAACAATGCCTCGCATCAGCTCTACGGCGTCATTGATCGCGGTGGAAAGACCTGGGATGTCGAAGTCGGCGCTGGCGTGGGGCTCACGGACGCTGCGGACAAGTTCACGCTCAAACTGATTGTGGCGCGCGACCTCTACACGAGAAAGGAGTAGTCGCATCGTTAAGGGAGTGCTGATGACGTGTGGCCCCGCACAAGTTCATGTCGCTTGCCGACACACGGAGGAATGAATTTTGATGTCGTTGCTCCTTAGGAGGCACCGTGTCCTACAAGTTCAAGCGGCTGCGCTAGCACTCATCAACAACTCTCACCACCTTCTCGGATCAGAACCATTGTTCCCCTCAGACTACTACCGTCTCTTCCACCTTTTCCGGAAAATGATCGTGTCTTCGTGGCAATGCCATTTTCTGAGCGGTTCAGTTTACGGTACGAGCATGTGATTGAGCCGGGAATCAAGGCTGCTGGGATGCAACCCTACCGCGTAGATTTTTCGAAGGTCGCAGATTCCATCCCGTTGAAGATTCTGCGCGAACTGGGCACGTGCCGACTTGTCTTCGCCGACGTCACCTCAGACGGTGGTGTACGGAACCCGAATGTGATGTACGAGGTAGGAATCGCGCAGGCAGTTCGTCGACCGGAGGAGGTGTTGGTGTTCCGGTCCGACAATGACTCTCTCCCGTTCGATATTGCACCGATTTTCGCTGACAGCTATAGCCCAGATGCGGGTCCCGGCGCGACCGCTGTGGCCTTGCAACATGTAAAGCTCGCGGTCGAGCGTGCAAAGCAGAACGTCGACCTTACTCGACACCTGCACGTTCAACGCATCGTTGACTCGCTAGATGTCTCCACCTATGCAGTGCTGTCAAAGTGGCTACCATTGCCTTTCAGACAAAAACGCGCGACGATAAAACTCGGCGATAACCTACACAATTCGCTTCTCCTGGCTGGCTACTCACGGCTTGTCGCGCTCGGTGTGCTGAAGACAAGATTGCCGGACTTCTATTCCTTGTATGAGTCGGAGTCATCCAATCACTTCTCACACATCGAGTTCGAGTGGTCACCCTTGGGAGACGCAGTAGCGCAAGAGTTCAGCAACCGATACTACGGAGGCAGACTACCGCTGACAGCTTGCTATGACGCCGTTCGGATTGAGGGGGAGCGGCTCGTTTCGAAAGGCAAGGCGGATCGAGACACCGTTGACGCGATTTATGGTCAGGCAGCAGGAGGCGTTTTGTCTGCGCTTGATGAGCTTATTGATATCCGTGACGCCGTGACGCCTCCCGAAGG
>JANMKU010000227.1:0-18446 GCA_031372205.1 Gemmatimonadaceae bacterium
TGCGCAGGTCACGGATTCGCTCGGCAACCTGTTGGTCGGTCGACTCGTGACGTACAGTAGTGATCAACCCCTCGTCGCCTCCGTCAATGCGACTGGCGTTGTCACCGCGCTGGCGCCTGGCACCGCACGCATTACCGCGACCGTTGAAGGGCGGAGCGGATCGGCGACCATTCTGGTGATCCTCGAACCAGTCGCCAGCGCGTCGATCACGCCGTCGGTCGTCACCTTGTTTACTGCCGCAACGCAGCAACTGACCATCACCGCGCGGTCGGAGAATGGCACGCTCCTCACTGGTCGCACCGTCACGTGGACAACTGGCGCACCAAACGTGGTCAGTGTGTCGGCCACCGGACTCGTTACGGCCCTCGCACCTGGCGTAGGGCTGATCCTCGGCACGGTCGACGGTGTGACGGCCACGTCGACGGTGACCGTCCGCGTTCCGGCTGTTGCATCGATGTTGCTTGCGCCGACCGACCCCTTGATCGCGGTTGCTGCGTCCGTCCAGCTCACTGCCGCCACGCGAGACGCCGGAGGAGCCGTCCTCACTGGCAGGACGACCACGTGGTCATCCTCCGACGAGAGTATCGCGTTCGTGTCCAGCACCGGTCTCGTTGTCGGATTCAAGATCGGCACCGCGCGAATCACTGCCACGTCGGAGGGAGTCAGTGCATCGACCGTTGTCACCGTTCGGTAGTCGTCACGTGACGTGTGTGACCATCGGCATGTGGTGCCTCGTAGGCGTGTTCGCCGCGGCTCCGGTTCGACTGTCTGCGCAACAGCTCGTGCCCAAACGCGTGCTCACTACTGGGCCCGCGCCCGGATGCGACCTCTCGCCAGCCTCGACCGGGCAAGTCGCGCGTCGGGACAACGTGGAGGCGCGTCGATTGGCGACAGTGGGGCAGGAAGCCGCACTGCTCGGCGACCAGACCGCGGCGCGCGATGCGTTTGTTCGGGCTGCGGTGCTCAACCCGGGAGATGAACGGGTCGCGTACGACCTTGCGCGCGCGCACGAGGAGCTTTCCGACACGACGAAGGCGGCGGCCGAGTACTGCCGCTATCTCACGCTGTCACCGGCGGGCAGCGAGGCCGCGGATGTGCGCGGACGATTGCTGCGCCTGGTACCGGCAGCATCCGTCAAGCGCGCGCAGGATGTGCAAGTCGCGTTTCGACTCGGACTCGCGTTGTTTGACGACGCACGATACGACGCGTCGGCTCGTGCATTCGATGACGTCGTGAAGAATGCGCCCACCTCGGCGGAAGGATTCTTCAATCGAGGGTTGGCTCGCGCAGGAGCAGGTCGGCGCGAAGACGCGTTGAAAGATCTGGAACAGTTTCGCGCCGCCGCCTCGACCGTTGACGACCGTGTCGCCGTCGGACGGGCGATCGAAGTATTGCGGCGTCCCGTGTACAGCCCGGGTGTTGCGTTCGTGCGCGGTGTGTTGCCAGGCTTCGGCCAGTTTTACACCAGACGGCCCGTGCTTGGGGTAACTGCACTGGTGCTCGTGGCAGCGTCGTCGGGATTCGCCTTTGCCCAGACGACCAGTGAGACCATCGTGCCGTATGTGGACCCCAACGGCGTGCCAGCCCCGTACACGCGCACCACGAGCGAACGACCGTACTTCGCGCCCGCCGTCGGATCCGCCGTGGTCCTGTCGGTGGCAGCAGCGTTTGAAGCCGTGCGGTTTGCGCAGCGATCGCAACGCGGCGCCTCCATCGTGACGCGCCGAGGAACAAACGCTGCGAACAGTTCGCCCGGCGACCTGCGCTTCTCGTTGTCGCCGATTTTCGATGATCGCGGTCGGACTGGCCTACAAATGCGCGCGCGTTTCTGATCGCGACGTCCGGCGCGCGGTTAGTAGGCGTAGCCGAAAATAATGTTCATCTCGTCGGTGCTCGTCAGCCCAAAAAAGATCGTACGATCGAGCACGTTGTTGTACGTCACGACTGACACCAGCGCATCGCCCACCTCGAGCACCAGAGGGGTGGCAAAGTTGGTGAATGCCGGATGTTCCCAGTCGGTATTGGTGTAGACGACCTGTTCGGCTCCGCCTTTGCGTCGAAGCCGTATTTCGAACTTCTCGCCCATGGAATGCATGTGCGATGTCAGACCAAGGATCGACGTACGCGTGGACATCGTGAACACTTTCGTGAGCGTCGTCCGTTGCTTCGGCGGCAATGTGATGTCCGTATTCGCGAAGTTGAGCGTACGCGCCACCGTCTGCACCTGTGACTTGTCCACCGTGTACAAATTGGCGAACGCTTCGCCAGGCAAGCCGGCGGGTGACCGATTGACGTAATGGACGTTGAAATCGAGCGACGCGTTGGCCGGAATCTTGAGTGCCACCCCTGCCGGAAAACTGTACTCGTAGTCCTGCGTCATGGCGCCGACAAAAAATACGTGACAGGCCATCGGCAGCATGTTGAGGATGTTGAGCGAACCGTCCGTGTTGCGTATGTCCCGCACCACGTCCGGCGTTGGACGCGAGTTGCAGGGGAACGTGGTATTGTTTTCGTCGAACGTGTAGAGCAGGAGGTGGTGACTGCCTGGACGCATGCGCGATACGATCCGCGTCACGTACAGATCGGCCGGATTGCCAATGCGTCGGTAGACGAACAGCTCGCGTTCGTAGCCCGGCACCACGACGAAACTGTCGACCTTGAGCTGCAGGCCTCCGCTTGTCGGCGCGGGCAGCGGAGTAAACGTCGCTGCCTGCACGCGATTGTCTTTGAGCACCATGGTATCCACCACGGTGCCCGTGCGAGGCGCACCGGCTTCGATCCAGCGGCGCACGAATTCCAGTTGGCCCGCCGTCACACCCTGCGTAGTCCCGGTTGGCATAAACTGCCCGTAGTCGCGACTGTGATGTCCGGGTACCCACGCCAGCTTGTGAAACAGCAGCGAACTGTCGGCGCGAAACGCGCGCACGCGCTGGAGTCCGTCCGCCCGCGCCACCTGCTGGAGCGACGACACGCCAACGAGCTGTTGGTAGGACGAGTCCGCACTCAGGACTAGCTGCGACTGTCGCGCCTGGCTCGTCCCACTCGTGTGGCAAGAGGCACACGACGGGTCGAGGATTTCGCGCTGAATGCGTGTGAAGGTGCCGTCCACGCTGCCAGCTGGGATAACGGTGACGGACGGCGTGCCCGCCTTGTCTCCACCACAGGCGGTGACGGCAACGAGTCCAGCCAAAAGCCACTGCGGGAGTCGACGATGCATGAGGGTCTCAGGCGGAGCGAAAGGGCGATTTGGCACTCGATGGTTCGACGACGAGAACAGCCGTTCGTTACTGCACACGATAGAGATAACTCAACTTGAGGAAAAACACATCACGGGTACGCTGCAATCGCTCCGGCCCCGCGGGTCGGTCCGCGCCGAGCGCATCGCCATAGCCGAGATAGACCACCGTTCCGGGCGACGGGAGGTAGGAGAAGAGAAAATCGAGGCGGGCTCGACGGCGCTCAAACGCCACGGCGCGTGAATACGAGCCACTGCTGCCACGCAGATACACGGGGGCATTGGTCCGGGAGTCGTCGCGCAGATCATCCTGGGAGAGCACGCTGTGTTCGGCGATGACCCGTACAAACACCTGGCGATTGACTTGATATTCGGCGCGCTGCCGAAGAACCCGGCGCAGAAGCACGCGTGATCCGTCTGACGTGCGGTCATAGGTCTCGACATTCCACGTCGTGGCTAAGCGCAGTTGCTCGGACGGCCGCACAGTCAGCGTGCCTTGAAGATTCAGAATGTTCGCCGAACTCCATTCTGGGAAATTCTCGTCCTTGCCAATGATGAAGAACGAATTGAACGAAAACCGGCGGAACTCCGGCGAGCCCACAGACAACACCCAGTCGAGGTTCGGCAGTGTGGCCGTGCCGGTGTAGGGTAGTGTGTCAATGCCGCCGGCCCGCGGTTTGAAGATCGCGTAGTTCGCGTACAGCGCACGATCGTATCCGAACTCTTCGATCAGCGCCTGAGCGCCGACTTGCCACCCGCCGCGCAGTCGGGTGTTCGTCCGGAGATGCAGCTGGACATCCTGCGCGTCGCGCCGACTCACCAGATCGTCGTATCGCCACCGGCCGAGCATGAACACCTCTGGCACGAACTGCTCGACGAGGCCGCCGCGCTTGCCAAAAAACGTCGCGCGATGCGTGCCTGACAAATTGGCCACTCCTGGTCGTGCGATGAACCCGCTCTGGGCATCGAAGTTGGTACTGATGCCATTGAACGCGTACCGTGCGTAGACGCGTCGACGATTGATCGTCGCGTTCACATCCCACAGCGGTTGTGGTGACGAGGTCGTGTCCGCGTGCGTGATGCTCGCCGCCCCCTGTGCCTGCACGCTGAACACGCCGCGCGCGAACCGACCGTCCACGCCAAGCACGCGGTTCCAGTGACTCCCGTCCACCTTGTCCGTGTACACCAGGCCGAGCCGACTTTGTGGTCCGACGTCGTGTTGCAGTCGGATCAGGTTGAACAGCGGAGCGTGCATCGCATCAAATGACGCATCCTTTGAATCAGCGGCGGATAGCAGACCGATGTCGAATCCGCGCTGTTTGCCGGTCAGCTTGGCCGCGGCAATCGGTTGCGTTAACCGACGTGTGTAAATCAGCCGATTCGGCGTCGAAAATTGCTCCTGGCTCTCGAGAAAAAATGGTCGTCGTTCGGGAAAAAACACGGCCACCCGAGGGTCGAGCGAAAACTGTGTTGCATCGGACTCCACCTGCGAGAAGTCGGGATTCGCCGTGCCAGCGATTGTTAGATTGCTGGTCACACCCCACCGCACACTGCCCCCGAGCTCAGGTCGCGAGGTGGAGTACTTCCACTCCGACGCGGACCGTGCGCCAACACTGCTCGACGTGATCGTCGGAATGACGTCGACCGTGATGCCGCGTCGCAAATCTCGCAATCCGTTCAGTCGACCCGACTGCGCGAGGAAACTCGAACCAGCGCGTTTCGCTGGCGCCCAGCTATCCTCGAATCCGGTTGCTTGCACGGTCCGGATGACATGCAATTGCCATTGCTGTACGTCGCTCGTACTGTACCGCAGGCTCTTGAACGGAATCGCGATTTCGACTTCGTACCCCCAGTCGGTCAGGTGACCTTTCGATCGCCACAAGTAGTCCGGTGCGAGGTCGGTAGCTTCTCGCGTTTTCGGCGCGCCGCCCGAGAATCCACCACCAGTGGCTGCGCCAGTTTCGTTGAGCACCCCGTCACTCTGGATGCCGAACGGATTGACTGAAAACACCAGCGCTTGTCTGCTGTCGCCGTACGTCCCAAGAAACAGCTGAACGTTGTCGTCTTGCGAAATCTTGTCACGATCAGCAAGCGTGGCGCGAACAGTGCCGGGCGCGGCGAACGCGCGGATCCCGATGTGAAGCGCAGTCGGCGAGTACCAGACCAGCACCTCCGTACTATCGCGGGCCGCGACGCCATCGTTTGGCGAGTATTGCGAAAATCCGGTCAGCAGGGCAGCCGCCGCCCATTCGGGCTCGCTCAGCTCGCCATCGGTGGTCGGGGACGCATCCCGCCGAGGTGTCAATACCGCGAGGGCGCCGCGTCGGCCGTCGAAGACCGGTCCAGTGTGCGGCGGCAAGGGTACCGGAGCGGAGAGACTGCCGCAGAGTGCGCTAACGAATACGAGACAGGTAAGCACAAGATCAGGCTGGATGTAAAGTCGCTGCAGACGCACCGAGCGCCGAGCCGTAGCTTATCCGTCGTCGCGCACCGAGGCGAGGCTCGCGCTGACAGGATCGATCACCGTTCGTCCCACCCCGGAATCCATGCCCACACGTGGTCCCGACTTCAAGATCCGCGTGACTCGCATCGCACGCGCTTGGCGCCTCCTGCGGGTGCGGAGCGCGCTGTGCGTCCTGCCCGTGCTCGGTCCCGGCGCCTGTCATCGCGGGCGACACCAACCAAGCGACCGCTCCGCGTCGGCGTCGGCCGATGCGCCAGCCATCAGTTCGGTGTCGCCAGACACACTGCAATTGCGAGACGGCGAACCCGCTGAGTTGACGATCCGCGGTCGCGGATTTGTGGCCGATTCGAATACTGTGCATGTTGGTCCCGTCACACTGTATGGATTGCGTAGTGGCGGTGACGGAACCACCCTGCGGTTCATCGTGCCGGATCGCGTGCAGAGTGGCGGAGAAGCACCCCCGTCACTCTGGGTGTCCGGGCGCTACCTCGTGTTCGTGGAGAACGTACACGGGCGGTCCGCTGATCAGCACGTCTTTATCCGGGAGCATCGCTGATGGCTGTTTGCAGGCGTCCGTGGCGGGCGCACCTCACGTTGGGATTCGGCGCACTAATTCTTTTGTCAGCTGCCGCGTGCGGAGGCGACGGCCCAACGGTACCGGATGTGCCTCCGACGGTGGTCGTTGCCGCTGGCGTCCCGCAGTCGATCGTGTCTGGCACGACGGCGCAGCTGACTGCCCGCGTGACCGATCGCAAAGGAGCGGTGGTTGTCGCGCCAACGATCGCGTGGAGCAGCAGTGATCCGACCGTTGCCGATGTCTCCGCTGCAGGCGTTGCAACGGCCAAGCGGTCGGGGACGACCACGATCACGGCCGCATCGAACGGCACTACCGGCTCGGTCACCGTGAACGTGTCGGCAGGGCTGCCGGTGCGCATCGTACTCCGCACGCAACCCGGAGGAGCCGCCGCGGGCGCAACGTTCACGATTCCACCAGTGATCGAACTTCGCGACGACGCAGGTAATCTCACGGCGACGACAACGACCAGTGTGACCGTCACTTTGACGAGCGGGACCGGAACGCTGCAGGGCAGCACTTCTGTAGCGTCCGTAGCCGGAGTCGCCGCCTTTGGCAATTTGAGTATTGCTGGACTTGTTGGACCGCGCCGTTTGACGTTTGCCGCTGCAGGACTGGCGTCGGTGACAAGCGACGTGTTCGACGTCGTGCCCGGCGCTGCAGTCACGCTGGCGTTTCGGACCTTGCCGGCCGGTGGCGGACTCAATTCGTCGTTCACCACACAACCCATCCTCGAGATTCGCGACGCGTTTGCGAATCTGGCGACGAATTCGACCGCATCAATCACTGTGGCGATTGCATCCGGTGGCGGCACGTTGACCGGCTCCTCGGTTGCCGCGACGGCTGGCGTGGCGACGTTCACCGCGCTCGGCGTGACTGGCAGCCCTGCGACACGCACCCTGTCCTTCTTTGGAACGGGACTCGCATCGCTCACGGTTACGCTGCAGCCGTGCGATATGACGCGTGCGCCGCAACTCGCGGCCAGTCTGTCGGCACGCGCGTTCGCCACATTCGTAAGTGCGGTGCCACAATCAGACACGATAGTCATCAGCGATCGCATTGGGAGTTGCACGGCGCCGAGCGGCGTGACCTCCGCCGTTGCATTCACCGGTCCGACCGGGTGGCTGACGGCGGCGTACACCCCGGCGCAGTCGAAAGTCGCCATTCGTGCCACTCCGGGCTCCCTTCCAGTGGGGACGCACAAAGCGGTCATCAACGTGACGTCGGATAACGCGGGCGCCGTCGCGATTCCCGTCACACTGGCGCTGCGCCTGTCGTATTCGGTGGCGTATGGTTCCGCCGCCGAGAAAATGAACCAACTCGATCCCGGTGGCACGCTGGTAGTACCCGCGAGCGTGCGCGACACATTCAACGCCGTTGTCCCCTTTCCAATCACCTATGCGAGCCGTTCGCCGTCGGTGGCGACAGTCGCCGCCGACGGACGGATCACGGCGCGGTCATCGGGACAAGCGTGGTTACTGGCGCGCGTGAGCGGACAGGACGAGCAGGCGGATTCCGTGTTCGTGAACGTCACCGCTGGCGTGGGTCCGCTGCTGCGAACCGATGTAACCCGTGTCTTCTACGATCGCTTGTCGACGTTTTCTGTGGTGCTCCAACTGGACACGCGCGGTGCCACGATCGGCGCTGCGCAAGTCGTGTTTACCTGGCCAGCGATCAACGACGAGCCGGGAATGCTTCGCCTCACCCTCGCAACGCCCGGCACGGTTGGTGGTCCGGTCATTACGACGGACAATGGCGTGGGCACAGCGCGCATCTCCATTGCGAGTGCCACCGGCATGACCGGCGTGATTACGCTGGGCCGCTTTGATTTCTCGGCGGCGTTGGCGGGATCCGGATTCTTTACCACGCGCTTCGTTGAGTTGCTCACACCAGACCAGAGCTCGCTGCTGGCCAACGCGAGTGCACTTCTCTACCCGGTCGTCGTGCGATGACACCGCGCAATCCTGGAGTGACTGTCATGCGAGTTTTGAGTGTACTGGTGGCCGCTGCAGCCCTGTTGTCGGCCTGTCGCGATGCGGCACGCGATACGATGCTCACGCCGAGACCCGCCATCGAAAGCCGCACGGCCGGTTTGGTGATCGAACGGTTGGCGAACGACGACAGCACAGTGACCGTGATGCTCCGGCTCTCGCCCGGACTCGATCTTGTTCCGGTGGGTAGTATCACCGCTTCGATCGACTACGACACGACCGCGATGCGCTTTGTGCGCGAAGCGTCGACCAGTGATGGCGCGTTGCGCGCTGTGCACGATGACCGCGGGCGAGTGCGTGTGGCCGTGGCGTCAGCGAGCGGCCTGACAACGGGCGATGTGGCGAGCCTTCGTTTCTCCGTCCGCACCGCAGAGCGACTCACTGGGACGTTCGGCACACTGGCTCTGCAGGTCATCGAACTGCACGATCTGGGCGCACGTGATGTGAAAGCCAGCCTCGCAGTGCTCCCCGTGACGGTCGTGCCATGACGCGCGCGCTCGTACGTACCGGGCAGGTGCTGTTGATCGTGCTGCCGGTCATGTTGCATGCGCAGCCACCTGGACCGGAGCGCGAAGGAAGTCCGATTGAGCGCGCGGAGGCGTTTGCGCGGGAGCGAGCCTACCCGTTCGCCGAATCCAATCGGAGCGCCGTGCAGGCGTCGCGGGCAACGAGCATTCGCATCGGGAACCAGAATTCGGCGCTCATGCTTGCCGTCGCTCCGTGGCGTTCCCTTGGTCCGTTTGGATTTCAGAACAACGGGTACTACGGGTCCTCGCCACAGGCGGACGGTGGGCGCATCACGAGTGTCGCCATTCATCCGCGGACCGCAAGCACGTACTATGTCGGGTCTGCCTCGGGCGGTGTCTGGCGGACCACGAACAACGGCGCATCGTGGACGCCATTGACGGATGCGCAATGTTCGCTCACCACCGGCGCGCTCGCGATTGATCCGGTCGATCCAAACATCGTCTACGTGGGCACCGGAGAGCCGACGCAGTCCTCGGGGTGCGGGTTGCTGCGAACATTTGATGCCGGCGCCACATGGACGGAGATCAATGGTGGTGGCGTGCTGGCACCAGTGACCGGTGTTGCCAACCAGACATTTCGCATCGTCGTCGATCGCAGCACGGCGGGATCACGCACCAGTACGGTGGTGCTCTATGCAGCGTCCAACGGATTACACCGCTCCGCCAACAGCGGCACAACATGGTCGACCGCACTCACCGGTCGCGTCACCGATGTTCGTGCTGACCCGACGAAGGACGGTGTGTTCTGGGCCGCGGTCTCGAATGACAATACCCGTGGCGGCATCTACAAGTCCATTGATCGTGGCGTCACCTGGCTCCGCGTGTATGTCTCGCCGACGGGCAATGGTCGAACCGCACTCGCTGTAAGTCCTGCGGCACCGGGCAAGGTCTGGGCCGCCGTGTCGGTTTCGGCGACAAACCGCATGGGGACGCTGCTCATTTTCGACGATGCGACGAGTACGCCAACCGTCTTTGCAGCGAACGGACTCTACGTCACCGTGCGCGGCGACTTTGGCACCCAGTCGTCGTATGATCTCGTCCTGGAGGTCGATCCGACCGACGCCAACACGGTGTACCTCGGTGGTACGCGCATTTATCGCTCCCGAGACGGCGGCACGAGCTTTGACGTGGTCGCCTACAACACTCATGTCGACTGGCACGCGCTGGAGTTCGCGCCGAGTGATCCGACGGTGCTCGTTGGCGGCTGTGACGGCGGCGTACACGTCTCGTATGACGCTGGCAACACGTTCATCAGTCGCAACACCAACATTGCGGTATCGCAGTATTACGCGGGGCTGGCGGTGCACCCGACACTGGCCGACGTCCTGGCCGGCGGACTGCAGGACAATAGCTCACTCTTAGGGTTTGGTTCTGGCTATTGGTCGTATGTGAGTGGAGGCGACGGCGGGGCGGCGTCGTTCAATCCGAGCAACCCCAACATTTTTTGGACGACGTGCCAGAACGTCGGCTGCATTTCGCGAGCCACACGAGCGGCGACAGGGAACGGACTGACGGTTGTCAACCGCGGGTTCACGGGCACAGACCGGAAGCGCTTCCTTCCGCCGATCGTCGTCGATCCAAATCTTGGTACGACGGTCTACTATGGCACATATCGACTCTATCGGACCATCAACGAAGGTGTTGGCGCGGCGTGGTCAGCGATTTCTGCCGACCTGACCAAGGGCACGGGCGTCATCAACACCATCAAGGTGGCCGCCTCCGATTCGCGGGTAATCTGGGTTGGGACGAGCGACGGCAATGTGCAGGTGTCCGTCGACGCGGGCACGACCTTCAGCCTGGTCAGCACGGGACTGCCGAACCGGTCTGTGACGTACGTCGCGGTAGACGCGCTTGATGCCAAGCGGGCCGTCGCCACATTCGGGGGATTCGGCACATCGCACGTGTTCGCAACCAACGACCTTGGCGCGACATGGCGGGACGTCGGGGGAGGGCTGCCCGACCTGCCGTTCAATGCCGGCGTCATCGTTCCCGGATCCGACCGGTTCTTCGTGGCAGGGGACATCGGTATTTATGAATCGGCAGACGCTGGTGCGACATGGGCGTCCGCGTTTCCGGGCATGCCGAACGTGATCGTCACCGATCTGGTGTTCCAACAGACGACTGGCAATCTCTACGCCGCCACGTACGGCCGAGGGATCTACGCAACGCAGCTCCAAAGCGGTGCGGCGGTGCTTCGCGGTGATATCAATCGCGACGGCACCGTCAATGCCTTTGATGCCCTGCTGGCCCAGCAGTCGCTCGTCGGGGTGCTCCCCACCGGCACGCTCAGCCCGATGCCGGCTGGCGACGCCAACTGTAACGGAACGTTGGACTCGGGCGACGTGCTGGCCATTCTGCAGTTCGCGGTCGGTGCGGCGCCAGCGACCCTCTGCGTTGGCACGTCCCGCTAGCGCAACGTCCGACCACATTCGTCCCGTCACGTTCGTGCCAGCTCATCATCAGCGACGCTTCATATCTCTCCCCCTGCCGCCGACACTCCCTACTCAGCATGTTTCCTTCCTGAGTCTGCCAGATCCATTCAAGGCGGTTGACCGTTATGGCCTACGTTCGTTGCGACTCGTGCGGTGCAAAGGCGCTGGAAGTGGCGTCCACATGCCCCACCTGCGCCCATCCGTTTGACGTCTTCAGCGCCGGTGGCGAGCGACTGGCGTTGTCACGCTGTTCGGGCTGTGGCATCATGCATCGCCGTGATCGGAGTTGTCACTGGTGCGCGAAGCCAACCCGCCAGACGTGGAGCTCCTCCGTGGTGATGCGCGCAACCCTCGGGGTGAGCGTCGTGGCGTTCGCGACATTTGGCGTCGTGCGTTACGGTTCGGTTGCGCAAGATTTACTCGCGCAGTCGTTTACTACGGCGCGTCCGGCTCAGGCCCAGATGATCGCTCCTTCCGCCCGTGGGGCGTCTGCGGCGCGCGCCAGTGAGGTGCGGCCATCGATCGCCGAAACCCCGAGTGTCGTCGCGAGCGATTCGACGGCGGTCACCGCCGCGTTTGACGCCGATAGCACGTCGATGCGCTTGGCGAGTTGGGTGCCCATGGTGGCCCGCACCTGGGTCAACGTACGCAATGATGCGAGTCGCGGCGGGAACGTTGTGGGTGTGATCAATCCGTCGTCGCGGGCGATGCTTGGTGAGAGCCGCGGTGGCTGGCGTCAGGTGCGCTCAACGGACGTGGTTGGCTGGGTCGATCCGAAGCTCTTTGACGCTGATACGCTTCGGCATCGCGGGTAATGTGCCCACGGCGGTCATGAGGCTTCGCCCGCGTCGCCATCGGTCGGCCTTTACGCTGATTGAAGTACTTGTGGTCATCGTCGTCATCGCCATTCTGGCGACGCTGGTGGCGCCCGACATCTTTCGCAACGTCGGCGATGCTCGCGTCGCCACGGCCAAGACGCAGATCGAAACGTTCGGGACGGCCCTGGACGCGTACCGGCTGGATAACGGCGCGTACCCCTCGTCGGCGCAGGGACTCGATGCGCTCTGGCAGCGACCGGTCATCGACCCGCCAGCCAACTGGACGCAGCCCTATCTGCGCAAAGCGGTGCCGAAAGATCCGTGGGGACATGACTACGTGTATGTGTTTCCGGGGCGCGCGAACCCGCAGGGATACGACCTGTTGTCCTACGGCGCCGACGGCCGAGCGGGCGGCGACGGCGCCAACGCTGACCTGACGAGCTGGAAGTAGGCCGCCCGACTTTGGGTGCTGCGCGTGTACTGACCGATGCGTTGCAAGCATCGTTGCCAACGGGGCCGTGGCGAACGCGATTTGCACCCGCACCAACAGGCTTCTTGCACCTCGGTCATCTCGTCAACGCGATCTATGTGTGGGGGATCGCGCGCGCGTATGGCGGCGCCGTGGTGCTGCGTATCGAAGACCACGATCGCATACGATGCCGACCAGAGTTTGAGGTTGCACTGCTCAACGATCTGGCGTGGCTTGGGCTTGAGGCGGACGTGACGGCAGGCGCGTCAACCGCATCGCGGACACACCCGCTTCGGCAGTCGGACAACGACGCGCGGTACGCGACCGTCATGGCGCAGCTTGCCGCCCAGCACCACGTCTATGCGTGTGATTGTTCGCGACGCGAGATTGCGGCGAGCGCGGTGTCGGGTCCGGTGCTGGCAGAAGTCCCATACCCGGGCACCTGTCGAGGTCGTGCCCTCGAGCTCACCGCAGTACCGGCGCGTCGCGTGCAGCTCGCGCCTGCGACGGAACGGTTTGACGACCTGCTGCTGGGCCCGCACGCGCAGACGCCAGCCACCCAGTGCGGTGACCTGCTGGTGCGAGACCGCAACGGCAACTGGACCTACCAATTCGCCGTCACCGTCGACGACACCGACCAGGCGATCGACGTCATCATCCGCGGGCAAGACCTGCTCTCGAGTGTCGGCCGGCAGCGCCAACTGTCGCGCTTGATCGGCCGCCAGCGTCTGCCACTGCTGCTACATCACCCGCTCGTCGTCCATCCTGATGGTGCGAAGCTGAGCAAAGCCAATCGCGACACGGCCATCGCCGAGCGACGCCGAGACGGCGCGACACCGGCGCAGTTATTTGGCGAGGCGGCGTACCGCGTGGGGCTGCAGGCCACGCCTCGGCCGGTCGATGTTGCTGATCTGCCGTTGCTGTTTCGCTAGCGCAATCCGACTAAACCAAGCACCAGCAGCAAGACCCACTGCGGTCCCTTGTAACCGTCCGTTCGATCGTCGTACCACTCGTCGAGGGCGTGCGTCCCCTTGGAGATGCCGCCGCCATCAACGGTGATGGCCGGAATATGCAGTCCCATGGCGGCATTCGCGTCAGTACTCGACGCCGTTAAAGGGGCGTACACGTTCATCGTTTTTGCCGCAGCCAGCGCCGTGCGCACGACGAAGCTCGTGTCGGGTGTACTGCCAGCCGGACGAATGCCGATGGTATCAATGCGCAAGTCCAGCGCGACTTTCGAACGCGGCCAGCGGGCCCGTTCTTCTGCCAGCGCCTCACGCAGCGCGACTTGCAGTTTTCGATCAATGCTGGCCAGTGCGGCGGCGGATGCGCTGCGCAAATCGATGTCCATCGATCCCTCGTACGGAATCGAATTGACGGACGTGCCACCGGAAATCACACCAACATTGAACGTGACCTTGGGCGATGTGGACGCCTGCAGATCGGCGATTTTCGCGATCGCGCGACCGAGCGCGTGGATGGGGTTCGGCATGCCGAACGCGCCGTAACTATGGCCACCTGGGCCAACGTACTTGACGTGATACCGATTGCTGCCAACGCCAGTGTTGGTGATCGTGTAGCCTGTGCCGTCAACGGAAATGAATGCGTCGATCGAGTCTCTGAGCGGGCTGCGCAAAATCGCCTGCGCGCCGCGCAAGTTGCCCGCACCTTCCTCACCAACGGTCGCGACAATGAATACGCGGCCAGTGAATGGGATCTTGGCCGTGACAAGCTGTCGCGCGACGGCCAGGGTCACGGCCAGTCCGCGGCAATCGTCCGCAATCCCAGGCGCCGTGTACTTCGTGCCTTCTCGCTTGACCGTAACGTTGGTTCCTTCGGGAAAGACGGTGTCGAGGTGGCCGCTCAGGAGAATTGACGGCCCCGCCGCCGACCCACGCACTTCACCAATCACGTTGCCCGTCGCGTCGATTCGCACGTGCTGCACGCCGAGGGCCGTGAGCCGATCGCGAAACGACAGGCCGCGAGCCGTTTCCTTGAACGGCGGTGCGGGAATCTCGCAGAGCCCGACCTGCTGCTCAAGTGTCCATGCGTTGTCGGCTTCCAATGCCGCGAGTGCGGACGTGACCGTCGGTTGTATCGCAATGCTGGTCAGATCGTTAGTGCCCATCGGTTTGCGCTGTGCGTCGGCCCGCTGGGCAGCATGCGACAACCACATGGCGGCGGCGATCACGATGACAAAGGGACGGGCACGACCGACGCGGCGTGTCGAGTGGAGTGACAAGGTGTGATCTCGGTGCGAAGTGAAGGCCGAACAGACAACGCGTCGCAGGTGGTTGGCCTGCGACGCGAAACTTACCGCCGGTGTGGCGTGCTCCGGAATTACGTGCAGCGCGCGCGTGCGCGACTCAGCTGACGATGGCCAGCGTGCCCGCTGCCGCGTTCGACGTCACCGTGAATTCGCGCAGCGATGACGTCACTTGCCCGCCAAGCCATTTGCCAGCGCCGCTAAAGCGAGCCTCATGATTCGGACAGAGAAACCCGGTGCCTGAGGGCAGGACGGTAGTCCCTTCATGCGGGCAGACGAGCGAGAACGCGCGGTATACAGCGGCGGATTCATGCACGACAGCAATCGGCGTCGACACGCCCGTCAGTCGCGCGATGGCACCAACGGTGCCGAGTGCTGGGTAGTCGGCAAGCTTCACGGTCACGCTGATTGGCCCGCCATTGGTCAGGCCGCCGCCAATCTGTCCGTCGCCGCACGCGGTCGCCAGCAGCGCTGCTGCAGCGAACATCGCGCCATTCGAAAGGAACGCTCGGCGGTCGAGGCACGGTGGCAGTATGTGCGCGCCGTCGACAATTGGAACTTGTGGGAGTGGTCGCATAGGAATGCGCTATGGAGGAGGGAGAAGGAGAATGATGATGCGCCGTCAGAGCTTGATTTGCGCCGCGATCCACTTGTCTGGCTGCTCATCGCTCTGGAAGTAGGTGTCCGGATCGACCAGCGCGCTGTCTCCTTCGCGTGTGATCAGCAGTCGATCCATGTTCCTCGTTGCTTTCCCGTCAATGAACGTGCCATCCGGCTTGTAACGCGACTTATGTCGGGGACACTGAAACCCTTTGGTGCCGGGCAGTGCGCGGAGCGCTGTGTTTTGGTGTGGGCATGACAAGGCGAACGCGAACAGCAACCCATTGCTGCGGGCCAGAATGACCTCGTTTTTTGCGTCGATGGACACACCATCGGCAGCAGGGATCGCATACTTGACGCCGCGGGCGGACCGTGGCGCCATCGCCGACAGCTCGCGCATCGGACCCAGCGCAGAGACGCCCGCGAGCATGGCGGCGGCGGTCAGTGCATCACGCAGGAACAGGCGACGCCCAACGGCACAACTGCTGCCACAGGGCGATGCACCCTCACGATCGATATCGGACATGAAAGGATTATTTATAGAGTCAGCGGTCGAGACGACGTGCGAATCAACCGTTCGTGAGGACCACGCCAAGCACAACGATCACGAGCCAGGCGGTAAGACTCGTACCGGCAGCGCTCCTGATCCCGCCCCACTCCTTCTTGGGAAACGGCACCGCCATCTCGGTCGTACGAATGGGAACCCCTTCAAGACTGCCCAGTACCTGTTGCTCAGCGCGTCGCATCCGGATGCCATTGAGCAGCAGCAGCGCGATCACGGTCATCTTTATCCAGAATACCCGCGACACCGCAAAAGTCCCCACATCGGACGCGAGCAGCGCCAAGCCGGTGACGGCGGTACTCGCCAGGCCGCCGATCACCACCGAGTGTGTCGTCGACAGGTCGGCGACGACGGCGCGCACGGCGTCGGCGGTGCCCGGCTTCGACCGGAGTATGGCGCGGTCGGCACCGATGGCCATGCCACCAGCAACAAACATCGAGACGATGTGTGCGGCAATCACTCCAGTTGACAGCACCGGATTGTCCGCAAACACCTCGGCCCAAGGCTTGGCGACAGCGACTACCTGTTCGAGCACCGCGCTGGCATCGAGGATCATGATCGTCAGTTGCCGATCAACATGAGCAGCCAACTCAGCGTCGACACACCCATCGACCCCAGCGCGACGTTTCTGTGCTGCAGTCGTTTGGCCTGCGATTGCTCGGCTTCATCGGCCAGTTTCGTGCCGGCATAGACAAACCCGGCACTGGCGGCCGTGAACATCACACTGTGCAGAATGCGACGGGTTCGACCGTTTGGATTGTGACGGCTTTCCCAGAGGTTCCACGTACCGGTGATGGTGTTGGCGGTGAAGAGCACGGCGGCGCCGGTTGCCGTCGGACGGTGCAACGAACGCGCCCACTGCGGCGCACTCGAGCCATACGTCAGCAGTTGGTCGCCACTGAAGTACGATGCGGCGAACAGTGGCAACATGGCCCAACTGAGGCGGCGATGAATCGTCAGCCGCGTTTGGTACCCATCACTGACGGCGAACGACTTGCGTCGCGTCCGTGGTACGGTGTCCGAGGGGACGTCGAGCAGAGGCGGCATCGCCCCTGCTCGCTCGGTGTCCACCGTCTGCTCCGTCCGCACCGCGGTGAGGGCAACGGGCGCGATCGAGGTCACGAGCAGCGGCGACGGTGTCACGGCGACTGGCACACGCGTCGAATCGGACGCGCTGTCGGCAGCCGAACGCTGCATCGATGCAGTCGTGAGGGCGTTCCACGCGATAATTGCAGCTAGGGCACTATTCGGCAGCATGAGACCTTGCGATGTGAGGACCATCGAGGACGCGACGGGAGTCGTAAAGTATCGCAGGGACGGTCGTCTGCGTGGCAAGGCGCCACTGGCTTCGATAGTCGCGATTCGCCGGTGTCGCGCGCGTGCGCCAGCCCAGATGTGAGAGACGGGTACTGGTGGCGAAGTATTCCCGAACGGTCCATGGGAATGCAGACACTCGCACCAGGCCTGCACCCTAGCTGAACGCGACGTGTCGTGCTGCAGAGTTCTGTCTGGCGCGGTGCACCTGCAGAGCGCGGCGTGACCTCGCCGACTGCAGGTACCGCGCACCATCGCCCGGGGCGGCGGATCGCAAACCTTGACACGGAGTCTGCGTCGCGCGACGGGGTGTCATGGACCGTGCGCGGTCGCGAGATTGCGCTACAGAATGATTCGCGTCGATTCGATACGCACTGACCAAAAGGCGCAGCCGCGTCAGGGTCTGCAGGGCTGGGCCGCGTCGATCGCTGCCGTCGGGTTGGCACTATGGGCCGTCAGCCCGTCGGCCGTTCAGGCGCAGCGCATGGCGCGGTGTGACGCGCGCAATCGTGTGCAGAGCGTGTCGTTCGCCGGCAGCCCGCACTTTTCATCCGCCGTGCTCTCCATGGCGGTGGTCACACACGGCCGCTCGCTGACGGCGCGACTGTTTCGTCGGACCGCACCCTGCGTCGACACGTTGGAGTTGCGGCGGGACGCGCTACGTGTGGCCGTGTTGCATCGTCAGGCTGGCTGGTTTCTGGCGACGGTCACCCCGCAATTGGTGGCCACCAGGAACGGCAGTACGGTACGATTTGCAATCGACGCGGGTGTGGAAGCGATACTCGATTCGGTAGAGGTGAGTGGGTTGCCGTTGGCGTCGACGGATCGGCCACCGACTGATGCACGTCTCCGCGCACTGTTGGGAAAGCGATTTGATCGCGTCCGGGCAGATAGCGCGATTGAATTCATTGTCGCACAACTTCGCGATGCCGGGTACGCGCGCGCCGGCCGACCGCGAACGCGCATCGTGATCGACAGCGCGAAGGCGCGGGTAACACTGGCACTGGATTTCGCGGTAGGTTCGCGCCTCACCATCGATGCGATTCACGTGCAAGTTGACAAGCTCAAGGCCGGTCGCACAGCGGTCGATTCGGCAGCGGTGATGCGGCTCATCGCGCTCCGGCCTGGCAAGCTCTATAGCGCCACGGAAATATTGGATGCACAACGTGCGTTGTATCGATCAGACGCGTTTCG
>JANMKU010000268.1:0-3925 GCA_031372205.1 Gemmatimonadaceae bacterium
GGCTCCATCTCCGGTCTTCTCGGCGCCGGATTGGTGTTACAGAACAACGGCGCGAGCGATCTCACCGTGGTCGTGCCAGCAGGGAATTTTCTCTTTACCGGCATCGCGGAGAAGTCGTCGTACAACATTTCCATCAAGACGCAGCCCATTGCGCCCTCGCAGACGTGCGCGGTCACCAATGGCAGCGGGAAGGTGGACTTCGATCCAATCCGAACCGTGGCGATCGCCTGCACGACGCAAGCGTTCGCCGTGCGCGGCAGCGTGTCTGGACTGACGGGTGCGGGACTGACCCTGCTGCTCAATGGCGGTAGCGCTATGTCCGTTGCGCCAGGTAGCACAACGCTGGCGTTCCCGCCGATCGCCAGCGGTACCCGATACGACGTGACCATCGGTGCGCAGCCTGCCGGTCAGACGTGCATCATCAGCGGCGGCTCGGGCGTAATCGGCGCGGCGGACATTACCACGGTCACTATCACCTGCGGTGCGCTCGGGTTCACGATTGGCGGCGCGACCATCGCCTTTGTAGGCTCGGGCTTCACGATGCGTCTCAACGGCGGAACGCCGTTTCCCATCCCTTCCGGCGCCGCGTCCTTCACATTCCCAACGGTGCTCCAGACCGGCGCGGACTACAGCGCCACGATCGCCAGTCCGCTTGGTGGGCCACCGAAAACGTGTTTACTCAGTAACGGCCGGGGACGCGTGGGGACGAGCAACATCACCAACATCGGGCTCTGGTGTCACGCCAACGGGTTTCTGGATTCGTACACTGGCACGTATGCAGTAACGCTCAACGGCCGCCGCAACTACGTCACGCTCTGGTTTGACGGAACCTATTCGGCGGCCTTTCGAATTGACGATGCAACGTGCACGAACAGCGGCTACGGCATCGAGTACGGGGTCTACAAGCGCATCACGAGTGGCGTGTTCAACATCCAGATTGCGCAGGATCAGAACGGCGGTTGCGGCCTGTGGTTTGGCGGGTCTACCCCTGGCGCACCGGGCGGTTTTGAAGGCACCATGGTGCGTAACGGAACGACGCTGACGCTCACCTCGAAGACCGCAGAGGTGTTAGTGCTTGAGGCCGTGACCTCGGTGCCGACGTCACTGGTCGGCGCATTCACGCGTGCCGATGGACTCGATGGCAGCTATATCGTCTTCGAGGCGGACGGCACCTATCTGTATCAGGAAACGCAGGGGAGCGGCGGCGCCAACAGTTACCCCAGCGGTGTCGAGCGCGGATGCTACACGGTGACCGGGGCCACGTTTACGACCACCGTCGCAGCGACGTGTCGCCCGAACACCTTTCCCGCGCTCGACCAGAACGGCATTGGCGGGTTCTCCGGTCGCAACGGTGCGGCAATTCCGTTTGTGATTACGTCGGCGTTCACGATCACGATTGGCGGTGTCGCCTACGACCGCATGGTGCCGTCCGGCTGAGTCTACCGCATCGTGGGCTACGGTACCTTGCTCTCCGGTAGCAGTACCACCTTGACGTAGCGATTCACGTTGAAGTACAGCTTGGCCGCATCCTGGATCTGTTTCGCCGACAGTCTCTTCACCATGTCGTCGTACGGCGCAAGCAGCCCGGCAATGTCCTCGCCGTTCTGATCACGCGACGCGATGTTCGCGGCCCAATACGCGTTCGTCTTGAGGTTAGTCTCGCGACCACGGATGATTGTTTCTCGCACCTTGGTGACGTCGGACTCGGGCGGCGCATACGACTTGAGCGAATCAACAACGCGGAAGGCGCGCGCCGACAGCTTGGCGACGTTCTCTGGCGACGACGAGTACTGCACGGCAATGCTGTACTCCGCCCGTGGAACTCGACCCCCTGAGCCGCTGAGTGACGGACTGTACGTACTCCCCATTTCCTCGCGAAGGGCGTCGGTGAGCCGCATCTGCGCCAAGGTAGTAAGCACGAGCATGTTGAACCGCGTTTGCGGGTTGTACTCGAACGGGCCATTGAAAATGATCGCCGTCTGCGCCTGCGGTTCAGTGCCTTTGCGTACCACCATATCCACTACGCCCGACGGTGGCGCTCCACCGACATCCTTCCAGTTTTCCACGCGACCTGTGCCGGGCAGGGACGCGAGATACTTCTCGACAAGCGGCTTGAGGGAGTCGAGGGTGACGTTGCCAACAAAGACGAACGTGAAATCACCGGCGTTGGCAAAGCGGTCCTTATAGATCGCGAGTGCACGCACCGGATTGATCTCGCTGAACGTGGCCGCCGAGGGTGGGCGCGCACGGAAGTTATGCTGCGACATCACACCGGTAATCGTATCGCCGAACGCCGTGAATGGACTCGCATTGCGATTGGCGAGACTGGCGTCCATCTGTGCCTTCATCGCCAGCCACGCCGTGGAGTCGAGCCGCGGCGCGGTGAAGCGGAGGTAGGCCAGTTGGAGCAGCGTTTCGAGGTCTTTGGGAGACGCCGACCCGCCCATCCCCTCCGACGTCGCGCCGATCGATGCCGCGGCATTCGCCGCTTTGCCAGCGAGTTTCTTGCTGAGATCGGTCGCGCTGAACGCGCCGACGCCGCTTCGCGCCATGATCGCGCTGGCATTGCTCGCCGACATGTAGTCCGCGTCCGGCACAAGCGACGTTCCGCCCGGGCTGGAGGCGCTGAATAGCACCTCGTCCGCCTTGAAGTCGGTCGGCTTCACCAACACGCGTGCGCCGTTCGACAGTTTCCACTCTGTCACGTTCACTGCGTCGATCGTCCTCGTGCTCACCACGCGACCAGCTGACGGCACCCGCGCGAGGAGTGGGGCATCGCTCACAGTTTCGGTGTAGGCCGTCACCGTCGCTCTTGACGCGCGATCAAACATCGCGAGCATTTGGGCCTCGGTCGGTACCGCGACACCGGATTTCTTTGGCGCTGTAACCAAGGCGATGCGGCCCGTGTCCGTGATCCATCCACGCGTCGCGGCATTTACTTCACCGAGCGTAACGCCCGGCAGAAACTGTTTGTACAGCGTGTACTCAACGTCCGTGCCGGGAATATCCTCCTCCTCAAGGAAGTTCCGCACCAGTTCACCGACGCGCGCGGCAGACGTGGTCTTTGCACGCTCGGCGTACATGCGTTCGCGCGTGCGGAGCGTGTTGTCCTTGGCACGTTGCAACTCCGACGCCAGAAATCCGAATTGCTCCACACGACGCGCTTCGGCCAGCACCGCTTCGGCGCCGCGCTCGATACCGCCATCTTTCACTGCGGCGTTGAAGGTGAACATTGCCAAGTTGCGGGCGAAGAACGACGAGTTAGAGACCGACGCGAAAAGGAACGGAGCATCTGCTTTTTGCGTCAGCTCGGTCAGCCGCGCGTTGAGCATGCTGAAATACAAACGTTCCACCATCTGCGTGCGGTAGTCACCGACGGTGGCGACGATCTTGTGGGGGCGCTTGTAGCCAATGGCAACACTCGAACTCGTCGCCTCGGCGTCGGTCGTGATGGCGATCAACGGCGTTGCGTTACCGGGTACGGAGGCAATCGTGCGGGGTCGCGCGTTGGGCACGCGCGGAATGCCGCTGAAATGTTTCTTGATCAACGCTTCGATTTCGGCGACGTCGAAATCACCGACCGCTACAACGGCCATCAAGTCGGGACGATACCAATCGCGGTAGAAACGGCGCAGCACGGACGGCCGGGCCTTGAGAATGCTCTCCTCGTTGCCGATTGGATCACGAATGGCGTATTTTGAGCCCTTGAGAATGATCGGAATGAACGTGCGTTGCATGCGTTGACCGGCACCGAGCGAGCCACGCCACTCTTCAACCACCACGCCGCGTTCCTTGACGACTTCGGTGGAATCGAACAGCTGGCCGTGCGCCCAGTCCTCAAGCACGAGGAATCCCTGCTCGACGAGACGTGCCGTATCGGTTGGCACTGACAGCTGGTACACCGTTTCGTCGAAGCTGGTGTAGG
>JANMKU010000293.1:0-9755 GCA_031372205.1 Gemmatimonadaceae bacterium
ACAGCGCAGCGCGCTGGAGGATCGAATGCGAAAGACAGCTAGACGCGTCGCGTTGAGCGCGGTCGGAGTTATGCTGATCATGAGCGGACCCATCCGTTCATCGAGCGCCCAGAATCTCAGTATTCAGTCCACCAGCTTCACCACAGGCAACTTCCTCAGCTACGCCGGATTGGGTGACCTCGGTGGTGGCGTGGGACACGGCACGTACCAACTGGGCTCGTCGTGCCTCTTTGCCGCCGGCCGCACGAGCTGCACCACCACGGGCGCCTACGCAGAAGTCGCGGGCAGCGCGAACCCTGGCGCGACGGGCACCTTTTCCTGGCGCATGACGTGGCTCGGCAACATTCCGAATCCCGTTGAGGCGAAATCGGTGTCGGCTGGCAGCAACATCCTGTCGCTGTTGTCCGTGCCGCCGGGTGCATTCTTTGAGGTGACGCTGTCGAATGGGAGCTACGCCAACCTCGACTTTGGCGCGCAGGACACACCAAACCCGACGGGCGGATCGTTGAATTGGCAGGCCTTCTTTGGGCAATCGTCATGCACCGGCAGCCCCGCCACCTGCTCAGTCGGTTCGGTGGGTCTGACAAACGGCGCCACGATTTCCGGAACGATGTCCGCGTTCAACATGCAGCTCACCTATCCGTCGTCGACCGTGCCGGAGCCGTCCACTCTTGTGCTCTGCGCCATCGGCATTGCAGCCGTGGCCGCGCGTCGCGTGCGTCGAACGTCTTAACTGCCGGGCGAGCATGGGGAGAAGAGGCATTTCTCCCTGTGCCATCCGATCCAACGCGTTCGCGCGGACAGGCGCAGCAATTTCAACGCGTGTCGCGCGTGCGCGTTGCGTAGTAGCCGAGCACTGCAATCGCCGCCCACTGAATCACGGACAGACCCATGGCCACGCGTGGCTCCGGCTTCAGAAAATCAATCGCGAGCCGCCACGTCATGTACGACAGCATGAAGGCGCGAAAGAGGTCGCCGGGCCGAGTGAAGTGCTGACGTCGCGTCCACAGCACCAAGGCAAGCAGTGCGAGGAAGGCGATGTCGTAGAGCTGCGTTGGATGTCGCGGAATGCCGTCGCCAAAGTCCACTGCAGTAGGCCACGTGGTTGGCAGGCCGTGCGTGTTATCGCTCAAGCCCGTGAGAAAGCAGCCAATGCGCCCAATCGCCATCCCCACGCATGCTGGAAACACGAAGAGATCACCGGTCCGTACCGTGATGGCCATGCGTTTCTTGGCGAATTCCACGGCGATGAGTCCACCGATCAAGCCGCCCACCACTGTTTTTCCGCCGGGCCACGCCAACAGCCAACTCCCCGCCACGCTGCCGATCAACGCCGATGCAGCGACCATCACGCGCTGCTCGCGGCGGAGCGCATCCCCTTCGCGTGAGCGCTGCCACACCACCAACGCGACGGCCGCGACATAGCCGAGCAGTTCGAACACGCGGTGCGGATGCAATCGCCACGGTCCAAGCGGGATCCAGACCGGGAAGGTCACGACACTCGTAGCGGAAGGTTCACGACACCCGTAGCGGAAGCCTCACGACACGGCGAGTGCCTGTCGTCGCAGTGGCTCCAGCACATTCTGCTCCAGCCCATCGCGATAGAACAGATTGTAGGTGTCGAATGGAATCAGTCGCCCATCGGGATGCACGATATGGATGCATGACTTCTTTACCGACCGCACATCGAATGCGTGTGCGTCAATGAACTGGATAATGAGCACGCGAAAAATGTTGTTGTAGCCAATGGATGACGGCGCATTGATCTTTGGCAGGCAGCAGAGCAATTCGTACAGCGTGCGCGCCGCGGATATGGGCGAATGATTCGTCGCAAAGAGTTTGAACACGCCCTCCTGAATCTTCGGATCCTGCTCCAACAGAATTGTGTTACGACTTCCTTCAATGAGAATCTGTGGATCGATCATGCCGGTGAGTGGCGTGACCTTGCCAGCGAGCTTGAGCGCGTACCCCATGGCAAGCGCATCGGGGTGACACGGCACCGGGATGATGTCTTCGGGTTTGAACAGTGACGTCTGCTCGAGAATGCGTCGACGCACTTCGGTGAGCGTGAGACGATTGACGGCGGGGTCGAAGTCCTCCGACCGACCGGCATGCTGCACCGGCTGGAAACTCACCCCGCGCACTGCAGGCTGCTGCACGGCAAAATCGATGATCTTGCCCACTTCATGATCGTTCACGCCTTTTTTGAGTGTCACCACGAGCGTCGTGCTGATATTCAACCGGTTGAGCCTCTCGAGCGCCTGCATGCGCACGCGACGAAGGTCCGCGCCGCGCAGGGACAGGAGTGCGTCCCGCTCGAACGAGTCAAACTGCAGGTACAGTTCAAACGCGGAACCGTACTTCACCAGACGCTCGGCGAACCCATCTTCCGTCGCAATCCGGATGCCGTTGGTGTTGACCATCAGGTGCCGAATGGGCCGAGCCTGCGCCGCATCAAGAATGGCAAAGAAGTCTGGATGCAGTGTTGGCTCGCCGCCCGAGATTTGCACGACATCGGGTTGGCCTTCATTGCGCACGACCGCATCGAGCATCGCCTCAACTTGCGCCAACGTGCGATACGACACGCGGTGTGTGCCACTCGACGCGTAGCAGATTGGACAGTCGAGGTTGCAGTGGTCGGTAATCTCGACGATGGAGAGACATGAGTGCTGCTCGTGATCGGGACACAAGCCACAGTCGTACGGGCAGCCGTATTTGATGGGCGTGTTAAAGTGCTGCGGCATTTCCGGCGGCTTGATGAACTGCTCGCGGGACCGTCGATAATATTCGATGTCGTCGGCAACCAGCACCTTTTCTGTGCCGTGTTCCGGACAGCGTTTGACGAGATAGACGCAGCCGTCCTGAAACAGGATCTTGCCATCGACTTTGCGCAGGCACGTGGTGCAGATCGAGATGGCCACATCATAGTAGAGGTATGGACGAACGCGCTCAGCCATGCGAGGCACGCGACGTTTGGGCGGTCAACATGCGTCGCTCCCGACGTACAGGGTGTAGCGCGCGAGAAACGACTGCGGTTTTGCACCATTGTTCGGAATGGTGTACGTCACGGAGCACGGCGTTGTGCTGGCGCCAGGTCCGGATACGCTGCTGATGCTGCCCCGCTTGACGACGCCCTGCGGGTTCGAGATAACGCTGCCGAACTCGATCGTCAAACTGTTCGCTGAGGTGGTGCCCGCCACGTCATACGTCCCCAGTGGGATATCGTACACGGATCGTCCCTTCGTCGGCCCGTCAAACGTTTGACCATTGGCCGTAAAGGAGTACGCACCATCGGCCGTGATGGTGATGCGCACCACGTTGCACGTGACCGGATTGGCGCCGGCAAAACATCCGACGGTCGGGCCAACGGGTCCGGCACAGTTGCCGCTGCACGCCACGAGCACGCTCCCGCAGACGGCGAGCGTTGCGGCCGCAGTCATTAATGGTTCCCCGAGTCGCTCTCGTAGCATAGGCGTCCGTTACCGAAGTGCCTGCACGACCGGCATGCGGCTCGCCTTGCGCGCAGGGAAGAATCCACCAACGACACCCATCACCACGGCAAACACCAAACCGGACAGCAGCAGCATGGGCGTGATACGGAAGGCGAACGCGATCTCACTGAAACTCGACCAGTTGGTGGTGCTGGTGACCATGCCATTGATGGGCAGCGCGATGAGACACCCAATCACCCCGCCGATGAGCGCAATGACCGCCGATTCAGCAAGAAAGCTGAGCAACACATTCCGCGGTTTGAAGCCGAGCGTGAGCAACACCGCGATCTCCGGTGTCCGTGACGAGATCGAGGCGTACATGGTGTTCACCGCACCAAAAATCGCTCCGACCGACATGATGCTGGTGATCATGATCGCCAGAAAACTGAGGATGGATCCGAGCAACTTGGATTGATCGGCGTAATAGGTCGACTCCTGATGCGCGTCAATCTGCAGGCGTTGATCACTCTCCAGTGCCCGCTTGGCCTCGGCAAAACCCACCGGGTCTTTGAGGCGAAACGTGACCGACTGATAGACGTTGTTGGCGCGAAACGCACCCTGAATCTGCTCGAACTCACCCCACACTTCCGATTCGAAGCTCGAGCCAGCCGCACTGAAATGACAGACCACCGTCCAGTCGCGACCACCAAAGCGCATCTTGCCGCCGATAGCCGTGTGCAGAAATCGCGGCACCAGCTTCTCGCCAACGCAGATCTCACTCTGTCCGCTGGCAAACTTGCGCCCGGTCACTACGATGTTTTTGCGGACCTGGAAGGCTCGCTCGCTCACACCGCGAATGACTACGTTAGCGATCGCGGTGGTGTCGGCACCAACACGCGGAATGTTGATCACCACATAGGACTCGGGGCTCACCATCGGCTTTCCGTCGCCACCAAGTGCGACGTGCGGCGAACTCGCAATGATGCCCATGTCTTCACGCGTCACGCCACTCGAGAGCTCGGAGTCAGCACCTTTCCGCATCACGAGCACGTTGTCGTCACCGCCGGTTTTGGTGAGCGCGGCCGCAAATCCGTTGGCGAGTGCCAGCATGGCAATAAACACGGCCACCACGAGCGCGATGCCGAGTGCCGTGAACGCCGTGGAGATGGGGCGTTGCAAGACACTGCGCACGTTGTAGATGAGCGGGATCTTCATTCGACTCTCCGGAGCGCCTGGACCACGGGCATCTTGGCCGCTTGCCAGGCCGGCGCAAAACCGCTCAGCACCGACAGCAGCAGGGCAATGCCTGCACCGAACATCGCGGTGCCGTTGGTGACGTGAAAATCCGGGAGGAATCCAAACGCGTTGAAGTGCGTCGCTTTGGGTAAGAAGATGGCGAGTCCGAGACCCAACGCGGCGCCAGTGAGCGCGATCGCTGCCGCCTCCAGAATCACCAGCGTGAAGATGATGCGATCCGTAAAGCCAACGGTTTTGAGCACCGCGACTTCACTCGTACGCTCACGCTGATTCATGAGCATGGCGTTGGCGGCGATCAGCAAGATCGCAAAGACGACCGCCATGCCGATCGTGCCCATCAGCAGCTGAATGTTCCCGAACATCGTCATGAACCCGGCGCTGAACGATTGTTCCGTACCGGTCTTGGTTGGCGCGGGAGAATTGCGGAACTGATCGTCGATCACCTTCGCGACGGTGCCCGACTGTGATGGATCGTCAATGCGCAGAATGAACCAGCCGGGCGTAACGCGTTTTGGCTCCTTCTCATACAAGTAGTCATAGTGAAAGAGGAACTGTTCGTCGCCATACGCCGCTTGCTTGAGCGAATAGGTGCCGCGAATGGTGAAGGTCCAGTCGCCCGGGAAAATCGTCCCTTGCAACGTGACGTTGTCGCCGATCTTCCAGCCAAACGTCTTGAGCAATCCTTCGCCGACAATCGCCGCCGTGCGTTCGCGCAGGAATGCTTCCTTCTGATCGGGGGGCACAATGAAATCGTTCTTGTACATCTCCAGATAGGTGGCCGGTTCGACAGCGAACGGTCCGATAAACTTGCGACCGTCCCCGTACTTACCACCAAACCAGTTCGCCCACGTCACGCCGGTGACATGCGGCACGCTGGCCAATCGGCTGGCATAGCTCTGCGGCAACGGGAAGACGAACGCGGTGGCGTTCTGCACGATCATGCGATTCGCCGCACCCAGCTGGCTCGAGATCTCCAGCTGCGTCACGACGGTGCGCAGCGACGCAAACAGGAAGAGTGCGAGTGCCACACTCAGGATCGTCAGCGTTGTCCGCAACTTGTGCCGTCGCAAGTTGGACAAGATGAGCGGAAGAAATTTCATCAGTGCGCTCCCGACAGAGCGGCGTCTCGCTCCACCAGCACCCCTTTCTCCAGATGCAGGACGGTCTTGGCGCGTTCGGCCGCCTTGGCGTCGTGCGTCACAACGATGATGGTCTTGTTGAACTCATCGTTCAATCGTTGCAGCAGATTGAGCACTTCCTCCGAGCTCTTGGCGTCGAGCTGCCCGGTTGGCTCGTCGAGCAGAATGAGCTTGGGATCGGCGACAATCGCTCGCGCAATGGACACGCGTTGTTCCTGGCCACCCGAGAGCTGTCGCGGATAGTGATCCAGCCGGTCCGACAGGCCAACGACGCCAAGTGCAATGGCCACGCGTTCGGCCCGATCGCGCTTGTTGAGATTGGTGAGCAGCAACGGAAGTTCCACGTTCTGCTGCGCGGTGAGCACGGGCAGCAGGTTGTACGACTGAAAGACGAACCCAATGGTCCGCGAGCGCCATGCGGCCAGCCGCGCGGTGTTCATCGAACTCACCAATTCACCGCCCACGCTCACGGTGCCGCTCGTCGGCTTGTCGAGCCCGGCCACCAGATTGAGCAACGTAGACTTTCCGGACCCGGACGGACCCATGAGCGCCGTGAAACTGCCTTCGTCGAAATCAATGTTCAGGCCGGTGTAGACGTCCACCGTTTGTGTGTCGCGTTTGAACGACTTGTAGACGTCGCGAATTTCAACAAGTGCCATGATCGCGTTCCTCTTGGGGGAGTTATCGGCTACGGACCAACTTTGACGCGCATCCCTTCGGTTGGCTTTTCTACACCACCGAGCAACAGCTGCTCACCACCACTCAAGCCAGCCCGGACCTCACGAAACCCCGCGCTCACCGGACCGGCGTCGATCTCGCGACGCGTGAGCGTCTCGCCGCGCACCAGCCAGACGACACTCTTCCCGCCCTCTTCGCGCACGGCCGCTTGCGGCACCCGCACGATCGGCCGAGTGGCGGTCGCGGTAGTGCTGGCCGGCGACTCGGGTGAAAGAAAATCCACCTTCGCACCCATCTCCGGAAGGATCCGGGCATCGTGATCGGATATGGACACCTTCACCTGCACCGTCGCCCGCTGTCGATCCGCAGTCGGCACCACTTGCCGTACTGCGCCGCGAAAGGACGTGTCCGGATATGCGTCGAGCGTCACCCGCGCCTTGAGTCCTTTGCTGATGCGCGCGATGTACGACTCATTGACGTCCACTTCAACTTCCAGCGTGGCGAGATCCGCCATCGTCACCACGGCGCCTCGCGTCAGGCCGCCACCAACACTTGGCGCGACCACCTCACCCACCTCAGCGTCCTTGCGCAACACCGTGCCGGTGAATGGCGCGCGGATAATGGTGTTTTCATTGTTGGCGAGCGCCAGTTTCAGCCCCGCGTCCGCCACACGACGGCGTGCGACGGCGGCGTAGACCCGCGCTTCCGCTTGCGCAACGCGACTGACGGCGACGTCAAACTCCTGCTGCGATACCAGACTGGCGTTCTGTGCCCGCACATCGCGCTGCCGGTTGGCCTCACGCGCCAGCTGATCCCGGTCGGACGTAACCTCAATGATGCTCGCATCGTTCGCCGCCACGTTGGCTTCCGCTTGCGCGATGGCCGCCTGAAAATCCGCGTTGTCGAGTCGGGCAATCACCACACCCTGTTTGACGAACGACCCTTCGCTGACGCCGAGGTACGCCAAGCGACCGGCGGCCTTGGCGGACACGGACGCCTTGGTGCGCGCGACAACGTAGCCATTGGCCGTCACGGCCGTCGCACCGCCTGCCGTCGATGTGCCAGCGCCAACGGGTGGGCCCACCGTCACCACTTGAACCAATGGGATGGCACGCATGCGCATGTACCACCAGCCGGCCCCGAGCAGCGCGACGGTGATAATGAGGAGAAGCAGATTGCGGATCAACGCGCCCCGGACAGCGGGCGGTGGCGCATCGCGATTGATACGGAGCTTGGCGAGATCGGCTGGGGCTGTCATAGAACAGACAATGCTACGCCCGAAACCGCGACTTGCCAACGCAGGGGTGCAGCTGCCGGACCCAATCGCCAGACTGCCTATCGCGCCGTCTGGCGCTTCGTGCGAAAGAGGACGTGTGGCACGCCGCCGTGATCGAGCGCCCGTTCGAAATGCATGCCGATCTTTTCCAGCACGCGTTGCGACCCAACATTCTCCGGACGGGTTACCGCCACCACTGACGTCGCGCCGAGTGCGTGCTCCGCGTGCAACAGACAGGCGCTCGCTGCTTCGGTAGCGAGTCCACGCCCCCAGTATGCCGGGAACAAGCTGTAGCCGACTTCGATCTCGTCAACGCCGTCGAGTGTGAGGGTGCGCAGCAGTACCCGCCCGACAACATCGTTGCCTGCGCCGTCATGCAGAAGCCAGAGGCCAAAGCCGTACCGCGCCCAGTGGAGGAGATTGCGTTCCATGTACGTTGCCGTTTCGGCCTCGTCACGGACGCCGCCGAGCAGTGCCATTTGCTCGGCGTCCTGATGCATGCGATGGATCTCCGCTGCGTCGCCCAGTTGCAGGCGGTGGGCGACTAGTCGAGATGTGGTGAAGGAGTCCGGACAGGGCATGTTTACAGCGTGGCGGCGCCAGGGTGAGAGACTGGTGTACTCCTTTCGAACGATAGGCGCGCCCTGCGCGCGCCGATAGACTGGACGACGTTGCACCGACTTTGCATCGGCGTTGCGCCTTCGCGCGACGTTGAGGTCACGAGGCGATGGCCCCGTTGACAACGTTCGCATTCACACGTGGGAGAATCTTCATGCTTATGACACTCGCCATTGTGCTCGTCTGTCTCTGGTTGTTGGGGATGGTGAGCGCGTATACGATGGGTGGACTCATCCACATCTTGTTGGTGGTCGCGATTGTTGTGGTCCTGGTGCGTGTTATCCAAGGCCGGAAGGTTTTGTAGCCGACGCATCTGATGAGTTGCTGATCGGCCCCATTCGCGGCGATCTACTCGGGGCTGATCATCTCGCCGCGCGTGCGCGTATGGTGGCACGCGGGCAACGTGTTCTGGTGGGTCGCGCGTCCTTGCGCCCGGCCCGACTGCTCGCACGCCTCGCGGACACGCGTCGCGTGCTGGAGGACGCGTACGCACGTCTGTTACACGCCTCAACGAATGATGAGGATGCCGGCCCCGCTGCAGTATGGCTGCTCGACAACTACTACGTCGTGCAGGAGCAATTGCAGGAAGTTCGCAGCGGCTTGCCGCGGGGGTACTACCGCGAACTGCCGGAGCTTGTCAGTGGCCCGCTGACGGGCTATCCGCGCGTATATGAGATGGCGATCACGCTGATCTCGCATACGGAGGCGCGGATCGATCTTGAGAATGTGGATCTGTTCGTCGAGTCCTTCCAGACCGTGACGTCCTTGTCGATCGGCGAACTGTGGGCCATGCCCGCCATGCTTCGCCTCGGTCTGATTGAAAGCGTCCGTCGTATGACCTTGCGCACCGTCCAACGGCTCGACGAGCGCGAACTGGCCGCGCATTGGGCCGATCGCATTCTCGCCGCGAGCGCGAGTGGCGGTGGTGCGCTGCGTGACGCCTTGCGCGAATTTGCGGACACCCAGCATGACCTCACACCGCACTTCGTGTCGCGGTTGCTGCAGGCGTTGCGTCAGGCGGAAGGCGCCTCACCGGCGCTGCTCTGGCTCGAACACTGGTTGCGCGAGGCCGGTGCATCGCCTGAATCCGCCCTCGCCGAGTCGGCGCAGCATTTGGCGCTGACACAGATCATGATGGCGAACAGCATTACGAGCTTGCGCAACATTGGTCGCCGGGACTGGCGCGTGTTTGTGGAGCATCAGAGCGTGATGGAAACGGTATTGCGCGACGATCCGTCCGCGTTCTATCGCCGCATGACCTTTGCCACCCGCGACCTGTATCGGCACGTTGTGGAACGGCTCGCGAAACAGACCGGGCATCGCGAGGCGACCGTGGCGCAGTGGGCGGTCGACCCG
>JANMKU010000398.1:0-14036 GCA_031372205.1 Gemmatimonadaceae bacterium
GTGCGACGCGTGACATGACCGTTGACGGCATGCTGATCCGGTGGTCGGCGTGAGCCTCCATCACCATTCAACGTTGCACGGGGGCCGGTGACAAACGGCTGATTTCTGGTCCCGTTCTCCAACGCAAGCATCGGTGCTTCGACGACGAGCCAGCAGTCACTCATTCCTTCCGTCCGAAGGTGTGCGACAGCGTCGCATTTGTGACGCGGGGCGCCACAACGCTGACCCGAACAGCGCGCCTTGTGACGGTTCGTGCCACCACCGAAGTGAGATGTTGCGGCGTGTGCGTCCACGGGTCCTTCCCGTATGCGAACCCCTTCACGTTGCCAGGCATGAATCAACTGGTGTACCGCCGCCGTGGGATGACGCTGATCGAGCTCATGATCGTCCTGTCGATCACGGCCATCATGGTGGGCTTCGCGGCGCCGAGCGTGTTCATGGCGCGCGATAGCGCATCGCGGCGTTCCGCCAGGCAGGAACTCGCCGGCGCATTCGCAGCCACACGTGCGGCCGCGCTGCAGAAAGGCAAGATCGCCACGCTCACACTCACGTCGAGCAGTGCCACAGTTTCGGTGTTGAGCGGTATTGCGGGCACCGCCGTCACCGTGCTTGGCCCAATTCAGTTCAACACGTCGCTGCTCGCCACCATAGAACCACTCAACGGCGCCCCAGCGACGATCAGCTACAACGCGCGCGGCATGCTGACACCAACGCCGGCCAGCACGCAAAGGTACCAGGTTTCCGTGGGCTATTTGCGTGATACACTCTGTATCAGTCCCGCGGGCATCATACTGCCGAGGGGATGCCAACTATGAGCACCACGTGTATTCGGCGGCCCGCGCAAGGAGCGACGGCGCCTCGACGGCGGAAGCGACGCGGTGTCACCATTGTGGAGATTCTTATTTCGCTGCTCATGCTGACCCTCGGCGTGGGCGGTGCGTTGGGCAGCGCCGGCGTGGTGGCCACGCAAATGGGCGGCGGCCAGCGGCAGACATTGGCGGCCAGCCTGGCGCAGATACGGCTCGACTCACTCACCAGTCTGGCATGCGCGCAACTTGCGAGCGGACTCAGTGGGACGACAACGACGAATGGCATTGTTGAAGCCTGGACCGTGGTCGACGGACGCAATACGAAGACGCTCAACATCACCTACGCGATTCCGCGACGCGTTCAGACGCTTAAATACTCGACCGTGATTCCGTGCCGCGACTGATACGAAGCCGCACGGCTGGATTCACGCTCGTCGAGTTGCTTGTGACTCTGGCGCTTCTTGGTGTCGTTGGTGCCATCGCGGCGCGCATGGTCATGGGACAGCAGCGTTTCTTTCACCAGACCAATGAGACCATGAGCCTGCGCCGCGAGCTCCGCACTGCCATGAGCATGGTGCCGGCCGATCTGCGCGGCATTTCGTCGGTCGGCGGTGATATCGCGAGCTTCGATGCGACGCAGATCACCTTCCGCGCTACGCTTGGCGCCGCCGTGATCTGCGGCAAACCGAACACGACCACTATCGATCTTCCGCCGCTCAACATGGCGCGCACCACGCTGACCAACTGGTACGCGCAGCCCGACGTGGGTGACACCGTGTATGCGTTTCGCGCCGATTCCATGGGGGCCGGCGGTGACAGTTGGACGGCCCATCGCATCACGTCGGTGGCCGCCGACGCGACGCTCTGTCCGGGATCGCCGTTTACCGATAACACGCTCGACGCCGGCAAGACGCGATGGCGTGTGACGGTCACGCCCGCATTCGCCGACTCTGTGAAGGTCGGCGCCGCGGTGCGCTTCGGTCGCAGTGCGCGCTTGAGCATGGCGGCCGGCTCGAGTGGCAGCTTCTACCTCGCGCGCGCCGAGTACGTTGCGGGCGCTTGGACGGCCGCAGTCCCCATCGCCGGCCCGTTCCTGGCGCCGAGTGCGTCGGGCAGCGGTGGTGTACGGCTGCAGATGTTCGACAGTCTTGGTGCCGCGGTAAGCTCAGGCGGCAACTTGCGCAGCATTTCCCGCATTGATCTCATCCTGCGCGGGCAGGGCGCCAACAGCTCCGGCGCGGTTGCCGGCAAAACCACACCGAAGGACTCCATCGCCTTCCGCATCGCGTTGAGGAATCGCCAGTGACCATTCCGTTCGGGGAACGTATCGTGGCGCCACTACCGCCACCTACTTCGCGGCGCCGACGAGGGGCCGCACTGTTGATTACGCTGATCGCCGTCGTCGTATTGGCGCTGCTGTCCACGGGTTCGATCATCGGTTCGATGCAGGAGTATCGCGCCGGACGCAATGCGCTCGTGGAACAGCGGGCATTCGCCGTGGCCGAGTTCGGACTCAGTCGGGAAATCGCCAACTGGGATCGCAGTCGCAATCTGCCGCCACCGGTCGGACGCGCCGTCGGCGTGACGGATTCCTCCAAAGTGTACGTCAGTCAGGGGGATTCGGCGCGAGTGTTCATCACCCGGCTCACGGCCAACACGTTCTGGGTTGTGTCAGTGGGGCGCGCCAGCATCGGCGTCGGGCAGCTCGAGTCGCAGCGACAGACGCACGTGCTGGTGCGGCTCGCGTATCCATCCATCAATCCCGGCGGCGCGATCGTCACGGCGGGCAACATCAGCGTCAAGGGCTCGGCCGACATCACCGGACGCAATACCGATCCCGCTAGCTGGACGCAGTGTGCGACCATCCCGGGTCGCGATACGTTCGCGATTTCGTATGGCCCAACAAAGACAGTCAGCATTCAGAAGCCGAATCAGGTGGTTGGTGGAGTTTACCCGGACCCCGCCGCGGCCGACTCCAATACGTATGTGCGATACGGGTCGGAAACGTGGAACTCGCTCGCCGCCAACGCGGACATCACATTGAATGGCGGCACGATCCAGCCGATGCCCGTGGGCACGGCAACCACCTGCGACTACAGCACCAACACCAACTGGGGCGAGCCGCAGCGTACCAGCGGTTCGATAGTCGGCTGCAAGGACTACTTCCCCATCATTTATTCAAGTACCAGCCTGCAACTCGGACACGGGCGCGGGCAGGGCATCTTGCTCGTCAATGGCGATGTGAAACTGAATGGCAACTTCCAGTGGTACGGGTTGATCATTGCGCGCGACGACATCGTCAAGGGCAACGGCACGTTCGATTTGTGGGGCAGCATCATGTCGCGCAACGCGGATGTCACCGACGACAACGACATCACCGGTAACTCGTCGTTCAAATATTCCAAATGCGCGGTTGAATCGGCATTACGTGGGTCGGCGATCCTCACGCGCGCCAAGGAGCGGAGCTGGGTGCAGCTTTTCTGATGATGTTACCACTCGACGCAGGGCACCGGATTATCGGCCGACTGGCTGGTGCGCCTTGATCGCCGTAGGTATCCTTGAAATGACTGCCTCGCCCGTCGCAGGGCTGCGTCGGGCGCCCATAGCTCAATTGGATAGAGCATCTGACTTCGGATCAGAAGGTTGTAGGTTCGAGCCCTACTGGGCGCATTTGCGCCGTCTCCACATCGTCTCCGCCCATGGCACTCGTTGCGCGCTACCCGGCGGTCGGCTGGCTCGCGGTCACCCTCGGACTGGCCACCGCGCCACTTGGCGCGCAGAGCTCGTTCCCGGAGCGCTGTGGAACTGGACTGCCGCATACCGAGAAACCGGGCTACTCGCCGCTGCCGCGCGGCGACGTGTTTTGTCCGTTGGTGGCCGACCCCAAGTCCGCACATTCCTTCGTGTCGGTGGTGCGCGAACGGCCAGACAACGGTGTGACGTCCAGCAGGCTCGCCTCGGTCGGGATCGGCGACAAGTTTGCCCTCGGTCGCTGGTCTGGGAAACAGCCGGGCGACGGTGTGCAGCTCTCGCTATCAGCCGCCGTGTTTGCACAGTTCGATCTCGGCGCTGCGTCGTTCGATTTGTTGAACGCGGACTACGTGATTGGCTTGCCGCTCACCATTCGTCGCGGACGGGGTTCCCTAAGGCTCCGGGTGTATCACCAAAGTTCGCACCTGGGCGACGAGTATCTGCTGCGCGAACCGGCCACACGTCGCGACCGCGAGAACCTGTCCTTCGAGTCGCTGGAGACGACGCTTTCGGTCGACGCTGGGCCACTTCGAGTGTATGGAGGCGGTGAACGGCTGCTTAACCGCGAGCCTGCAGATCTCGCGGCGACGGTCGCGCATGCAGGCGCCGAGTTCCGGCCCATGTTCTGGGTGCTGCCGTTGGGCGCGTTGGGTGGATTCCGTTTTTTGGCGGCGAGCGACGTCAAGTCGTCGAAAGAGCACGATTGGAAGCCCAGTGTGAGCGCTCGCGCCGGACTCGAATACGATCGCGCCGACGGTGCGGAACTACCTGGACGCCGATGGGGCGTGTTCGCCGAGTACTACACGGGTCCGTCACCGTACGGTCAGTTTTTTCGTGAACGCGTGCGATACGGTGGAGTGGGCGTGCACTTTGGCGGATTCTAGCTCAATCGCATGTTGCGCTGATCCGGACCCAGCGGGCATGTGACTGGTGTGCGTGGCGTTACAGCGTGCGCTTCGCCCACCAGAGACGCTGCACAATGTTCACGCACACGAGTGCAGCCATGGTCCAGAACAAGACGACGCGCCAACCAGGTAACGCGAGGAACAGGGTGAAGAGAATCACCGTCTCGGCTCCGGCGATCACTCCCGGTGGCATGGTGACGGTCGTCAATTCGCCCTGCGCGTGTGCTCCCGCCTGACGCTGCTCAAGCACAGCGGCGAGATACATCCACGATGCAGTGTTCACAAAAAACGTGGCGAGCAAGAAGACGGCGGCCGTGAGGAGTGGTGCGCTCATCGCGCCGATCGCCAGCGCAGAGGGGATGGCCGAGTACACGATCGTATCAAGCATGATGTCGAGATAGCCACCGAAGGCAGACTGTTGTCCGTGGACGCGGGCCTGTGTGCCATCGAGTCCGTCGAGCGTTCGGTTCATCAACCACGCGACGACCGCGAGGTAGTCTCGGCCTGCGAAGGCCGCGATCGCCGCACCGATACCGCACACGAACGCAACGAGCGAAATGGTGACAGGCGAAACACGCGGTCCGATCAATCGCGCGATTGGCGCGAACCAGCGTTCCTTGAGCAGGCGCAGGAATTGATCAAACACGGCGGTGGTCGCTGGTACGGGTGGCGTCAACCGGCACGACGTGCACCCTGGTCGGATCGATGTGCACGGCGACCAGATCACCGACCGACGGACTTTCGCCGTCGCTGATTGTCGCGGTCACGTGGTGCGCACCGAGCTGCACGCGCACGAGCGCACCACCGAGACACTGCTGCACCCTACGTACGACACCAGTGCGCACCATTGCAGGCTCGCCGTCGGTGCGGTCGCCATCGGCGCGGGAAGCGTGGTTGGTGTGTACGGCGACGCGCACGGCATCAGCGCGGGAGACCAGCGCCGCTGGGCCAGGCGCACAACGCGCGGCGAAGACCCCGAGGTCAGAGACGAATGCACCAGCGCCGTCGACTACACCGTCGACAATGTTCGGGAGCCCAAGAAAGCGTGCGACGGCAAGCGACGCCGGGCGTGTGAGCACAACCGTTGGCGTTGCGTGCTGCGCCACCGCGCCGTCGAGCAGCACAGCAATGGCATCGGCGAGTGCGGCCGCTTCGTCAATATCGTGCGTGACCACGATCACCGCGGGTCCCGACACCTCGTCGAGCATGGCGAAGACAGCGTCTCGCACCTCAGCGCGCAATGCAGGATCGAGCGCAGCAAATGGTTCATCGAGCAACAGTACGGCGGGATCTGCGGCGAGCGCGCGCGCCAATGCGACACGATGTCGCTGACCGCCGCTCAGCGACGCGGGCATGCGCGAAGCGAACTTCGTCATCCGGACGCGTGCGAGCAGTGCGTCCGCGCGTCGTCGCGCGTCGCGCCGAGTGGCGCCGCGTACTTCCATTGGGAACCCGATATTGTCCTGCACCGAGAGATGCGGAAACAGCGTTGGCGTCTGATGCAGATACACGACGCTTCTCCGCTCAGGCGCGATACGGCTCACGTCGACACCGTTCACCAGCACTTCGCCATCGAGCAGCGGGTCGAGTCCTGCAATGGCGCGCAGGATTGACGTCTTGCCGACGCCCGATGGACCGAGCAACGCCATGCGCTCACCGGCGGCAACGCGCAAGTCGATACCATGCAACCCTCGTCGCGCACCGAATGCGATGTCTGCTTTCCGCAGCTCCAGTCCAGTACGTGATGGTGTGTCGGGCGTTGCCTGACTCACGTCACGGCACCTGTTCGTTTCGCCCCACGCTGCAGCATGCTCAACGCGAGAGCCGGAAGAATGGTGAGGACGATCGCCGCCGCCGCGCCGAGCCGGTCGTCGCCTGCGCGTACGAAGGCGAGCAACTCCACCGGTAGCGTGCGCACCACACCGCCGCCAACCAGGAGTGTGAGCGCGAGCTGTCCCCACGACACCAGTGCGCCAAGCAGCAGTGCCTCAATCAGTCGTGGTCGCAGCGTTGGCAGTGTGACGCGGATGAAGCATTGCCATGGTGTGGCACCGAGGGTGCGCGCTTCATCTTCCATGGACAGATCGTACGCGCCGAGCACGCCGAGGAAATAGAGGGTGAGATAACCGGCAGCCGGCACTAGGTGCGCGAGCAGCACGCCCGTCAGGCCGCCGCCAACGCCGGCACGCAATGCCAGCACTTGCACACCAACACCGAGCGCGATTGGCGGCGCGACGACGGGGAGAAACGCGGCGACCGCGGCGAACCGACGTACCGATGCCGTGGCGCGCACGAGGGCACGACCAGCGACGAATCCAAAGGCCGTGCCGAGCACGCCGGTCATTGCGGCGAGCAAGACGCTCGTGCCGAGTGCTTGAACAAGGGTTGGGCCACGGAGGCCGGCGATCAACGCGTCGACACCACGTTGCGAGGGAAGTATTGCCGGGTAGCGCCACGCTGCACCGGTCGCGCGCAGCGCCAGCAGCAGCACGGGTGACAGTGAGACGAACGCCAGTCCAACCAATAGCGGTCGTGACGCCGGCGTACCACTGCGTGAGTGCCGTTCCGTGATCGCAGACGGTGATGTGATCACAACAACGTACGTTCGGCGACTCGACGCGATCGTTCGTGCCAGAGCACCAGCGCACCGGTGAGCAGCAGCGCGAGGAAGCCCAGCACATGCGCCTCACCGCGATGGGCAAGGTTGCTGTCGACTGCGCGCTCGTACGTCAGCACGGAAAGCGGCAGCGGATCACTCGGTGCGAGAACTACGGCCATCTCGTACTGTCCAATGAGATAGGCAAAGGCTGCGATGACCGCTGGTGCAATGCCGCGCCAGAGCAATGGCATCGTGATGCGTCGCATGACCGCGCGCGCGTCCGCGCCGTGTGTGTGCGCGACTTCAGTCAGGTGCGCATTGCGCGTCGCCAGCACGGCGACGGCGGTCAGTACGAGAAAAGGAAACTCCTTCCACGCAAAGGCCACGATGAGCGCCACACCGCGCCGATCGTACACCATCGCTGGAAAGTCGGCGGGTTGCGACGTGAGTCCTGCGGCAAAGGCGAGTCGCGAAAGCAGACCGCTCTGCCCGAGTAGCGTCAATGCGGCCAGCGAGGCCGCGATATGCGGCACCGCGAGCGACGCTGTCGCCAACCACTGGCCCACTCGGCTTCCTTGCACGCGAACGCCGACGAGCATGGCAGCAACGGTGGCGATGATCGTCGCCGTGCCCGCGATGCAGAGCGTCCACATCACACTACGCCATGTCGACGGATCCGTGAGGACTGCTGAGATGCGGGCGACGGAGAATCCGGTCGCACCGGCGCCGGCGAGTCCGAAAGAAGCCGCCGCTGAATAGAGACCGCCGGCCACGACCGGCGCCACGACGAGGGCGACGGCGACGTACCCGACGCCGTCGCGCGATCTCACGGTGTGCCGCGTCGGATCGTGGCGCGCCAGTCCGCCTGCAAGCGCTCGTGATACATCGGTGCGACTTCCGGGCGCGCGTATTTGCGGAGCGAATCGATCGGCAGTGCATGCGCGCTCAGCTCAATCGCCGCGAACCGTGCGCGCCACTCTTCAGGGAGACGTGCGCGGTCGAGCACGGTGCCGTCGGCCCAGACATCGGGTTTCGCCTTCTCGACCTGCGCATCGGACGAGAGCAGGAAGTTTGCGATGACCAGGGCGCCCGCAGCATTGGGTGCGTTGAACGGAATGCCAACATAGTGTGCGTTGGCGATCGTGCCGTCCTGCAGCAGCAAAGCGCGCGCTGTTGGTGGCAACACGCCGAGTCGAATCTTGGTGGCGACTTCGCTTTGGTTGTTGGACATCGTGAAATCAATTTCGCCATTCGCGAACAGGCGATGCATCGCGGCGACGTCCGGTGGATAGGTGTCACCCTTGCGCCAGAACGAGGGCGTAGTGGAACGCAGCCAGGCAAACACCGAGTCGCGCCCAGCGGCGTAGCGCACGGAATCAAAGCCGTTCTGAAACTGGCCAACACCACCCGCCCGCGCGTACATCAGTGACTTGAGGAACGTGACACCGGTGAAGCCCTGATCGTGCGTGAAGCGACCGGGATGCGCGCGGATCCACGTGGCGAGATCCGCCACGGTGCGCGGGGGATTGGGCGTGCGCACCGTGTCGTAGATGAGCGCAAATTGCACGGTGCCCCACGGCGACTCGAACCCCTCGGGATTTTGTTCGAAGTCACGCATGATGATCATCGATGCACTGTCGACGTAGCGCGCATTGGGCAAGCGATTGGCCCACGGTCCGCTCAACAGCTTTTCTCTGCGCATCTGGCTAAACGTTTCGCCATTGATCCACATCAAACTCGCGGTGCCAGCGGCCTGACCGGCTTCGCGTTCGGTGACGAGCGTGTTCACCAATTCGGCGCCTTGTCCGTCGACGGCGTGCAGCGTGATGTCGTACCGCTGCTTCAGTTCGCGACTGACCCAGCCGTCGACGTATGCATTGATGGCTTGATCACCGCGCCACATGCGCCACAGCACCGTGGTGCCGCGTGCCCGCGCGACCACCGAGTCCCATGGCAAAGCCGCAAGCGTCTGCGCAATGGCGCGCGACGGTGGTGTTTCCCGCGCGCATCCAGCGACGGTCGCGCCGACGCATGCGGCGATGGCGAGACGTCGCATCGTGCGTTGATGTCGGCGGCTCGGTTCCAGGGTCAGAAGCGTACTCCGAGAGAAAGCTGCACCTGTCGTGGTGCGCCAGCGGTGGTGTACGTGATCGGGTCGCCGGGCCGTCCCACTTGGGTAGCCGAGCCGCCACCGCCCACACCGGTCGCAAAGCCGGACGCATTGACGCGATTGAGAATATTGAACACGTCCGCGCGCGCCGTCAGGGTCTGGCTTGCGATTGTCACCTCGTACGCCAGGCTGCCGCTGAGGAAAAGTGCCGCTGGCAGCCGTTCGCCGTTTCGCGGCACGCCGAAGTAGCGCTGGTAGTTGCCGATGAATCCATCACCAAACGCGCCTCCCGCTCCAGTGAGGTCGCGGAAGTTGGCGACACGATTGATTGGCGTGCCGGACTGGACATCGACGATGCCGCTCAGGGCGAGCGACTTGATCCCGGTCCAGGTGGTGCGGACGGTCGCCTTGTGCCGGCGATCGTTGTTGGCGTCGCCCCGATCGAGATCGAAGTCATTGCCGACGGACGCGTTGAAGTTGATATCTTCCGTGTTGCTGATGGCGTGCGACCAGGTCCAATTGGCGTCGACGAGCAACTGGTCGGCGGCGCGATACCGGATCGCAGTATAGAGGCCGGCGTACGTGCTCCGTCCACCGGTTTCCGTTGTCGTCAGCCGACGATACGAACCCGTCGTCGGCGCGGTAGGGCGCGAGGCGTCACCAGTCGCCGTGGACAATCCGGTGACGTCGGTGGGGCCGATGGTGCGTGTTTGCGCATTCAGGTCCCACGAGCGCGGCAGATTGCGCGTATCGACGTAGGCGCCGTCAACGCTTACCGCAAGTCGATCGCCGATCTGTTGTTGCACACCGAGTGTGAATTGTCGCGCGTTCGGCTGCTCAAGGCCCAACGCGAACGTCTCGCGAATTTCGTGTGCAGGCAGTGTGCTGCGGTTGAGTGTGGCGGTTTTTGGACCGGCGAGAAACGCGGGTGTCTGCGCGCCTCGGAACGTGACCGTTTGATTGCCATCGGGTCCGAATTGCACGGCATCCGAGTACACCGCATACGGCAACTTGCCCGTGAAAATACCCGCACCACCGCGCACGACGCGATTGCGTGAGGCCAGCCAGTTAAACGACACACGCGGCTGGATGTTGTTGAGGTCTGGGCTACTCTTGCCTCGGCTGGTGATATCGTCGTAGTCCCAGCGCAAGCCCGCATGCAGCGTGAGCGCCGCTGATGGACGCCAGCGATCTTCGATGAACGCCGCATACAGACCTTGCGTGAGGTTTACTTGCTTTTGCGCGGCATCGATCGTGTAACTGCGCACCACGACATTCGCGGGAATGTCTTCAAAACGGTAGCGGCCATTCACTGCCGGGATGTTTCCCGTGTTGACGACTTCGTACGATCCCGATGGATTGGTGGACGAGCCGGTGAGTTTGAAGCTCGACGCCGCGATGTCTACGCCGGCACTCACGGTGTGCCGCGACCCCAATTGCTTTTCCACGACGTCTCGAAACTGGAACTGCAACTCGGCGTCATCAAAAACAAAGTTGCTGGAGCCGACGACCCCGATGGGCAGTGAATCGCGATCAAGGATTGTGACTTGCGGACGCGAGAAGTCACCGCGGGTTGGCGGAAAGTCCCACTTGTAGGTGGACATCTGCACCGACGCACTGTTGCTGGTCCGGCCAGCGGCCCAACTGCTGCGGTGTGTGAGGGACGAAATCGTGCCGAAGCGAATCGTGGTGATATCCGCTTCCGGTGAGACGATGCCGCTCCCCTCGCCCGCGCGTGACTGGCGGCTGAGCGCAAAGCGTAGTGTGGTGGTCTGGTTGTCATTCCAACCGTGGTCGAGCCGACCAAATCCCTTGTACGTCTCGCGCAGCTCTCGCCCGAGAAACGTGGCGCGCGCGGTAGAACTGATGCGGTCTTCGTTTTCGTTGCTGTACTCCAGCGCGCCGAACAGGTATGTCTTTTGCGCGATGACCGGGCCGCCGAAGGCACCGCCGAACTGTTGCCGGCGAAAACCCTCTTGGGCCATGCGAAAGTCGTCGCGGGCGCTCCCAGACGCCGGTTCAATGGGGGAGCGCGCGTCCAGCGGCAGGCCTGGCCGATTGTAGGCAAACACCTCGCCGGTCCAGCGGTCGCCGCCAGCGCGGCTTTCGTAGTTCACCACACCGCTCGGACTCCGACCGTAGCCCGTCGTATACGTGTTCGCGAGCACGTCCAGTCGCGCCAGCGCCGCAAGAGGAAACTCGACGCGCGGTCCACCGAGAAATCCTTCGTTGTTCTCCAGTCCGTCGAGCGTGTACTGTGTGTACAACGCGTTCGTGCCGTTGATGCTCAGTTTTGGTGCATCGCCGAAAAATGCGCGTGCCTGTGCAACGCCGGGAATGGTGAAACCCAGCGCCACGGGGTCCCGTGCGTCCGTTGGCAGCGACCGCAATTCGGCCCGTTCCACTGCGCCACCGGTTGCGCCATCACTGGTATTCAGCAGTGGACGATCGCGCTGGGCGACGATCTGCTGCACCGCCAATTGCGCGAGCGGCGCCAAGGTGATCGCCAGCGTCCGCACCGCCCCCGCCGCTGTCGGCGCGACATCCAGCGTCTCTGCGGCATATCCGACCAGCTGCGCAACAATGCGCAGTCGCGCATCAGCCGGCACGGCGAGCGAGAAGCGGCCAGCGCTATCGCTTACGGCAGCGTTCGATCCGGCAGTGACGCGCAGCGTCGCCGCGAAGAGCGGCCGACCGGCCTGCGAACGCACTGTTCCAATGAGTGTCGATGCGCCCTGTGCCGAAGTGCCTTGTGCTGAGGCGGCAGGTGCAATCCACGCACAGACTGTGAGCGCGCAGAGGCGCCGCACATGTGGTACGGATATCATAAGAAGTAGCTGGGAATGTGGGGGCGAGATGGACGCGGTGTCGCAACGCCAGATGCTACGCCCGACTCGCGAGATCGGATTGCTGGCGCGCCGCTTCGGTCAGCTCATTCCACGCACGACGCCCCGCTGCGACCAATGCGCAACGGGGCGTTTCTGTTCCACTCCAGCAGCGCTTAGCGCTGCGCTGGTGCCATGATATTCCGGGCGTACAGACCGATGATGATCGCAATACAAGCGATGTTGCCGTAAGGACCCATCGCATGGATCGCCGAGAAAATCAGCGAAATGAATCCGAGGGGGATTTTAACCAGCGGCAGCAGCCAATCGGCGTTGTCGGGGTGGGTAAAAAACGGCATGCAAGGCCTCGCTGAAGGTCGAATCCAGACAGAACTCTGGGAAAGTAGCGGGCCGTGCTACGGGGTGGAAGGCAGACCAGGCCCCCTCTGCAGTGTCGGGCTCTTGCGTTTTCGCACGGTACGCCGCCCGACCAGCAGCGCCGGCAAGACAAATAGCACGCCGAGTGTCCCAGCGATTGTGCCCCCGGCAGTTGCCAGCGCGATCGCACCAAAGACTCGCGTCGCGTCTGTCCCGACGGAGAGCGGAACCAGTGACGCGAGCGAGGCGATGGTGACGAAGACAATCATTCCCGACCGGTCGAGCATGGCGCGCAACACTTCACTGGCATCGAGGGCGACGGACGGACTGTCTCCGTTGCGCGCTGTGTCGTCTCGCTTGAGGCGTCGTTTGACGAGTGCGGCATCAACCATGAGGATGGCGTGATTGACGGCGAGTCCGACCACCAGAATCACCCCAACCGCCGCCTCGCGCGTGAACGCCGTCTTGAAGATCCAGAACGCCGCCGACACACCCGCCAGTGACAACGGCAAGCTTAAGAACACCATCGCCGCGCCCCAGACGGAATCGAACACTAGCGCGACCGCCAAAATCACCAGCGTGATGCCGATGCCGAACACGAGCCAGAGTCCCTTGTCGCTCTCATCGCGATCAAAGCCGAAGCTGTCCGTGGCGTCGGTTACCGCAAAGCCGGCGGGCGCCGACAGCGTGCGCACGAACGCATCGTGCGTGCGACGCGCCAACTTGGCGGGGCCGCGAAAATCGTAAGACACCTGCAAGAGATACTGCTGATCTTCGCGCTGGATTGTGCTCAGCGCATCGCGTTCATCTACCCACGCGAGATCGCCAATGCGCACCGGCGCACCGCTCATCGTCGGCACGATCGCTGCTTCCAGCTCACTCAAGGTGCGATCACGCGCGCCTGTTGCTTTCACCGTCACCGGCAGTTCGTCTCCACCGATTTCCACGCGCACGCTGCCCACGGGTCCGCGAACTTCTCGCGATACACTCTGGCCAAGTTGCGCGGCACTCACGCCGTAGCGCGCCATGGTAGCACGATTGGGTGTGATGGTGACTTGGGACCCACGCCCCGTGCCGAAGTATCCGCCCGAGGTGATGCGCACGTCGCGCACGCGGATGATGCGTTCAAGTCGCCCTTTGAGATCGGCAGCAATGCGTCCCACGCCGTCGTACGAATAGCCGAGTATTTTGAGGCGAAAGCTCGACATGTTGCCGCCACCGCCGCCCGAGTAGAAGCCCGGCCCTTGTCCATGCACGCTGACTTGTGCGCCGCCAATGAGCACGGCGCGTTGCGTGAGCTGTTCCTGCAATTCGAGCGGCGCACTGGTGAAGCCACCGTCACGTGTGAACACCACGCTCATCTGCGCTGACGTGCCGCCACCCGACGTGCGCACCTGCTCCACCTGCGGGCGCCCCACCACCATTTTTTCAAACTCGCGCATGCCAATGTCGAGCGACTGCGGATCGGAGCCGCGCGGGAACGAAAGCGAGGCAAATAACGTCGTGCGCTGATCGCCAAACCCACCGAAGGAGGACCGCGGCACTTTCTGTATGAAGCCCCAGGTGAGCACCGCCAGCACCCCGACCGTCGCCAACAGTGTCACTGCGCGCCATCGCAATGCTCGGCCCAACAGGACCGCATACCAGCGTCGCATGCGT
>JANMKU010000431.1:0-74350 GCA_031372205.1 Gemmatimonadaceae bacterium
ATGTTGACAATCGCGCCTCCGCCTCGCAGGGCCAAGGTAGTGTGTGCCGCGCGGCAGAGCTCGAGGGGCCCTTTCACGTTCACGCCGAATATTTTGTCGAACACGTCGTCGCCGGACTGCTGCAACGGACCGAAGACAGGATTGGTTGCGGCATTGTTGACGATGATATCGATGCCGTCAAAGTGCTCCACCGCTTTCGCGGCCAGCTGATGCACCTCACTTGCCTTGCCCATGTGCGCTGGCACGCCGACCACCATGAGCCCTTCGTCGCGCAACAGCTTGACCACAGCGTCCACGTGCTCAGCGCTCCGACTGGAGATCACTACCTGCGCACCGGCCCGCGCCAGGGTAGTCGCAATCGCGAGCCCGATGCCGCGTGTCCCTCCAGTGACGATCGCCACCTTGCCGTCCAACTTCATCCGCGCGATCGCATCGGCACTGCGCGGCACTACGTCGTCGCGGACAATCACGGCAGCTCCGGAAACATGGTGAGGAACGTATCCGCGATCGGTTGCGGAACATGCTGGGGATCGTTCGGACCGGCGTGAAGCGCGTGCGTCAGGGATCCAGTCGTGTCACGCGTCCGACCGTTGGTGCCACAATACGTCCCTGCATCGACTCCAGATGTCGCAACACCAAGTCGGCCGTCCGCGGCCACGAGGTCGGCGTTGCCGCGAGCAGTGCACACGCCGACGCGGCCTCGGGAATCACGTAGCCATCTCCGCCTTTGCACGCGGGATAGCTGACAAACGTGACGCGCAGCGTATCCCCTGGCACGATCTCCCGACCATCGTCGCGAAGCAGCGGGCCCACGATGCGCGCACCCGTCGGCTTGCGCGCGTCGAACGAAAAACGCACACCACTCAACTGTGGATACGGACCATTGAGCAAGCCACGCATGCCGACACCATGCTCGAGCAGCGCGCGCAAGCGCGCACCGCTGAGTGGAAAGGTCACCGCACGGGTTTCGTCCGCAAACAGAAACACGCCCTCAATCATGTGACGCGTGATGGGTCCGGCGGCCATCATATCGTCAAAGCGCAGCGCGCCTGAGTTGATCATCGCCACGTCCGCGCCACTTCCAATGCGCATGGCGTCGGCGATCATGTTTCCGAAACGGCTCTCGCGTTTCGAAATTGAATCGATCGCGTTGATTGGTTCAGGCGCCATGCCCAGTACCCGGTCCGGTCCGATGCGCCGGCTCAACGTATCACGCCAACGGTCCACCACGGCGCGCGTCGCTGCCTCAAATGTCATGCCGGGTTCGATGCGAAAGATGCTGTCCGTCACGTGCCAGCGATTGCCGCGTCGCGTAAACGTCACCAGCACGGCCGTACGCGAGTTCGAGACAGCCTTCACCAGCAGGCGCCCATCTACCGCATAACGGCGACCGTTGTGATCGTGTCCACCGAGAATAGCGGTGATGCGCGGTTCGTTGACCAACGTGGTGGAGTCTTCGAACATGTAGCGATGCGTCAACGCGACCACCAACTCCGCACCCGCGCGCTGCAGCGTGTCCACGAGGGCCGTCGTCGCCACATCGGCGTCGCGGCACACGACGTACGACGGATAGTCACGCGTCACGGTGGTGCCGAAGATGCCCACCCGCACACCGTTCACGCGCAGCGTGTCCCAGCCGCGCACTCCAGGAAAGGGCAGACCGTTCGCCTCGCGGCAATTGCCGGACTGCCAGCGAAAGCGAGACTGGCCAACGCGCGCCACCAGGTTGTCGCGCGACCCGTCAAACTCGTGATTGCCCAGCACCGCAACGTCCAGACGCGCGGCATTGAAGCCGTCGATCATCTGTGCGCCACCATACCACTTGCCGAGCACACTCGGTGACAACACATCGCCGGCCAGCACAAACAATACCGGTGCACCAGTCGCCCGTTCGATCGAGTCCCGCAGATGCGCGACCCGCGCCAGTCCACCGCGCCCGTCCCGCAACGTATCGATCACGTACACATCGTTCACCAGCAGCATGCGGACCGTGGCGTCTGCCGCCGACACCGACCGCGCGCGCGGCGACATGCGCGCACAGCCCGTCGCGGCCAGCACCAGCGCCGCGCACGTCACAGTTACGCGGCGCATCGGCATCTCCACCTCAGATGATGTGCGCCGAGTCGACGCCGCGGATCGCGAACACGCGCGCCACCGCATCACCGATCTTGTTGTTCGGCGTGCTGGCGCCGGCCGTGATGCCGATGCGCAGCGGCCCGTCCACAGGCAACCACGCCGCGCGCTCCGCCTCCGCATGATGCGGGCCGATCGGTCGATAGCGCACACTATTGTGGGCGACGTCGATCTCGTCGGGATCGGCGATGTGATACGTCAGCACCTGCTCAGAGCAGAGGGCGGCCAGCGAGATCGTGTTGCTGGAATTGTAGCCTCCCACGACCACCATCAGGTCCAGCGGTTCCTTGAGCAGTTCGACGACGGCATCTTGCCGGTCCTGTGTCGCACTGCAGATCGTGTCGAACGTACGGAAATGCTCGGAGCGATGCGCGTCCCCATGCGCCCGCGCCATCGCGTCACCGACGGCCGCACCGATGGCCAGGGATTCACGCGCCAGCATCGTGGTCTGATTGGCCACGCCAATGCGCTCCAGATGCACATCAGGATCGAAACCGTCGGACGCACCCTTGGCAAAGGTCTCGAGAAACGCGTCGCGCGTCAGAGCGGGCCGCACGGTTGGCTTTCCGGCGCGCGCTTCGATGTAGTCCATCACCATCTCGGCTTCGCGCATGTCGCGCACCACCAGGTACTGACCGCCGACGTACTTCTCGACTTGCGAGGCGGTGGCACGCGTCTCTTCGTGATAGTACTTGCCGTGGATCAGCGAGGTGAAACCATCGCGCGCGTAGCGCTCGACGCGCTTCCAGACGTTGAGCACCGAACCGCACGTGGTATCCACCACCACACACCCGCGCTCTCGCAATATCTGAAAATCCTGGATGGTGACACCAAACGCCGGCAGTATGACGACGTCCTCCTGCCTCACCTGCGCGTAGTCGAAACCCTTGCCACTCGGACCAAGAAAGACCACGCCCATTTCGCGAAGCTTGTCGTTGACGTGCGGGTTGTGAATGATCTCTCCGGCAAGGAAAATACGGCGCACGGGAAACTTCACGCGCGTTTGGTACGCGTAGTCCACGGCGCGTTCAACACCGTAGCAGAAGCCGAATTCCTTGGCGAGACGCACCGTGGTGTCGCCGGCGACGAGCGTGAACTCGCGCGCGCGCAGCAGGTCCACGAGCTGGCCCGTGAAGTCGGTCGCAAGCGCGTCCTGCACCTCCGTCTTGAGACCAAATCCCTTGCGGATATACGTCATTGCGGCGTCGGCACTCTCCGAAGCGGCGCTGATCTCGGTGTTAGACATGCCAGCAATCTAGCGCAGCAAGGGAGGCGTCGCCTTGCCCGCGCGCGCCTCTGGCGCCGAACAGACAAAAGGCGTCAAGGCGAGGCGCAATTCCGCTGGCAGTGGCCGTTTAGCGAACGTCGTCGGTTCGACGCACACCACGACGATCGCGGCCGCTGCGGCGAGGTTGCCGCCGTCGGTCACTCGGACATCGACGTTGATCGTGGCAGACGTCTCGCCCAAGCGGGACACATACGTTACCAGATCCAGCATCTCGTCGATACGCACCGGAGCGAAATACTCGATGCTGAGGTGTCGCCGCGGCAACCAGATGGCCGGCGCGTCAAAGGCACTGCGGTACGGAATTCCAGCGGCTCGCATCAGTTCCTGTTCACCCATCTCCACGAGCCTGGTGTACGCACTGAAACGCATGATGCCGATGAGGTCAACATCGGCCCACCGCACGCGGTCCTGAGTAACGAATGGTGCGGACGCAGACATCGGCGCAAGCAGATAGAATTGTCGCGGTGTTGTTATCGAATCGTGCCGAACGGCCGTCCGACCTCATGCTAAGCTCAGGCTAAGCTACAGCGAAACCTCCCGTCAGGGTTTCCCTGCTGTCCCTCCCCCGACGCATGGAGCATCGTTCGCCACATGTATCATCACCTGCTCGTCCCCCTCGATGGCTCCGCGTTCAGCGCCCGCGCAATTCCGGTGGCTGCGGAGATTGCGCGTCGCAGTGGCGCCGTCATCCACCTGGCGGTCGTCGTCGACCCCAGCGCGTACGTGCCATTCGTCACCGGCGAAATCGCCTTGCCAGTGTTCGACGCCAAACGCACCGGGGCCGCCGGTCAACGCGACCAGCAGCTCCTCGATGACCACGTCGCCGCGCTCGGCGCGCAGGGCGTCACGGCCGTCGGACATGTGCTTGAGGGCTTCGTGGTCGAGTCGCTCGCCGAGTGCGCCGTCAACGTGCAGGCGGATCTCGTGGTCATGACCACACATGGCCGTAGCGGGTTTTCGAGGCTCCGCATGGGCAGCGTGGCCTCCGCATTTCTGTCACGCACGCCCGCGCCGGTGCTCTTCGTGCGTGGTGGAGATGACGAACCGGCGTCGGTACCGTCAGGGATGCTGCTGTGCGCCCTCGATGGTTCGGCCGGCAGTGAGACGATCGTCAGTCACGCCACCCGCTTCGCGCGCCTGCTGCACATGCCCCTTGGCCTGATGGCGGTGGCCGTCCCGCAGCCGATGCCCATGTCGCCGTTTGGGACGGAGCTGCTGGCAGATCCCGCGGCACTCGATGCCGAAGCCGGCGTGCTGACTGACTACCTGGTTAGTCTCTTGCCGCAATGCCCGGAGGGAACCACCACCTCGGTCCTGACGGATCTCACGGTCGTCAGCACAATCCTTGAGGAGGCAGAGCGCGTCCGCGCCGGGGCCATCGCCTTGTCCACGCACGGACGCGGCGGTTTAGCGCGCATGATGTTGGGGAGCGTGACCGACGCGCTCATTCGTCGGTCAACGTTGCCGCTGCTGGTCTATCGACCGAACGACGAGGCGAAGTAGTCGGGCGCAAGCCATGGCGCCAGCGCATACGTCACGAGCGACTCGTACGCGCGCTGTCGGTCGATCAATCCGGCGGTGAGAATGCCGACCGCACCGCGTCCGTGCTTGGTGCCCACCGTGTTCGCGACAGCATCCATCGCGTGGCCAAGTTCTTCGCCGGCACGAATGCGGTTCGCCACGACCGCCGGAAGTGGAATCGCCAGCGAACCACCGATCCCCATCGTCCCGGTGGGATCGACGGCGACCGCCCAGGCGCACGTGCGCATACTGCCGTCGGGAAGGTCCACCACACCGCCTTCGAGACCGACCGCCAGTGACGCGTCCAAGAGCACCAGTGCGGCGCGCGCCCTCGTCTCCGCACCCTGTTGTGTCTCGACATCGCCAAACGGCTGCGACGGAACACCGCTGTCCACGTCGCTCCCCAGCACGACAGCGGCCGGGTCGAGACGCGCAACCACCGCGCGGACCGCCGCGATCTTGACTGGGTTCATGGAACCGACCACTACGCGAGCAAATAGCGAGTTCGACATGCGACGCAATTCCTGAATTCGGGTGAGACTGGCAGGAATGTGCACGATTTGCTTGCTTGCAGCCACGTATCCGGCTAACCTAGCCTCCCGACATGTCCGTCATCGCATCCGCAGGCCAGAGGGCCGACGCGCCCGACCAATCGCAGAGCCAGACAGCTCCCCGATCACGGCTCTGGCTCGACTTCGTCAATACGGATGCCGCGGCCCAGGCGCCTCAAGGCGATGTACTGCGTGACTTCGACGCGCTCCTCGACTGGCTCCTGTCGGCGTCAAGCATTGATGACGAACGCGCCGGTGGCATCCGCCGACGGGCGCTGCTCCAGCCTGCAGCGGCGGCGGCGACACTGGTCGACGCGCGTCGAGTGCGTGCGGCACTTCGTCACCTCGCTGAGCGCGGGCTCACCTCAGAGCGGGTGCGCGAGGATGCGCTGGTCGAGATCAATCGCGTGCTCGGACGGAGCGCAGGCACGCGACGCGTCGAACGACTCGCCGACGGCTCTTACGCGCGCTCGTTCGTGGCCACCGGCGACGCGTTTATGGGTCTCATGATCCCCGTGGTCGAGTCGGCCGTGGATTCGCTGACGGTGGACGAACTGGCCCGTGTGCGCCGCTGTGCCGATCCGCGCTGCAGTCGGGTACTCTTTGATACCACGAAGAATGGCCGGCGGCGGTGGTGCGACATGGGCACGTGCGGTAATCGCGCCAAAGCCGCGCGACACCGGGCGAAGGGCCTGCGCCGGACTGTGCGCGCGTCCACTGCAGCGCCAAGTCCGCGCTGATGGTGGACACACCGTACACACCGCGAACGTCGGTGACACCCACGTCTGGGTCACAGCGCGTGCCGCCGTCACTCGACCACACGTTAGAGCGCGGTTTCGTAGCCTCGTTGCGCTGGCTCGTGTCCGAAGGCGATGCGCGTGGCGTGCGGCGCATCGCGGTCGAGTTACGCGCGTTGCGTGAGGCGCTGGCGACGCTCGATGAAACCCGCACAGCGCGCGACGACTATGCCCAACGCGTGGAAGAGTTGGACCGTGAACTTCGCGCCGCGATGGCTGTACTCGGCCCTGGGACCGCTGTCGACGGCAGCGGATCGCTGCTGCAACGGTTGGTGAAACTTCGTGAACGTCTCGCCGCAGACCTGGCCTCGCGTCGACAACTCACGAATGAACGTGACGCGTGGCGCGCCATGTGCACACTGCTCACCCAGACGCGAGCGCGCGTACATGAGCTGCTGGACGAGACGGAGCGTGAACGCGATGGCGCCGCCGCGTCACTCGAAGTCATGCGTTCTCGCGTGACCGAGCTGGCCGCCATGCACGACGACGCCGCCCAGGACGCCGCCAACTCTCGCGCTGAGCTGGCGAGCATGCGCGACAAATTGCGAGGCTGGAGTGATACCGTCGATCGAGCGCTGCAGGAGCTCGCAGGCAACGCCCGTGCACTCGCGCGACCGGAGCAGGCTAAGCGATCACCGCTCCTGCCGTAGCGGCCGCCGCCGGCGCCAGCGCCGCACGAACGACTGATGCTTTCAGGTACCCCATCTCGACGGCGAAATCGGCCAGTTTCCGCTGCAGCAAGCGCCGTCCGCGAAAGAGTCGCGATTTGACCGTGCCCTCCGGCACCGCCAGCATCTCTGCAATTTCTGCATACCGCAGTCCCTGCAAGTCGCTCAGCACCACGGCCGACCGGTATTCCTCCGGCAGCGAGCGAATGGCCCGCGTCACTTCGTCATCAAGAAACGAATCGTAGAACTGCCCCTCGGGATCAGCCTCGCCGACCGCTTCAAACAACGCCCATCCCTCGGTGTCGTCCGGTTGCTGCACTTCGCGCGCATCGATGCGCCGTTTGCGACTCACGAAGACGTGATACAGAATCGTGAAGAGCCAGGCACGGATGTTCGTGCCCAGGTGATACTGCTCCCAGCGCTCGAACGCGCGGAGGATTGTATCAGAGACGAGATCCTCGGCGTCGTCGCGTGAACGTGCGAGCCGGAGGGCAAACGAGTACATCGCATCCAGATGCACGAGCGCTTCGCGCTCAAACTGTTCGCGACCCGTTTCGCGGTCGCTTGGGGTGATATCGAGGGGCGCAACGGTGGCTTCCCGAATCGCCCTGGCGTTTGGCTTGATCATACGAGCTCCTGTCCTTCGTCCTTCGAACGAGTGGCGGGCACCCCCGCGGTGTCGCGGGAATGCATGGCGATAAAGCGTTTGAGATCGATGGCAATACCTTCGAGCACGGACATGTCGCGTTTGACACGCGTCATAAGCACCGCGCCTTCCAACGTGGCGATGATGAATCGCGAAAGACGTACAGCGTCTACATCGTCGCGCAACTGCGGTCGCGCCTCCCACAGCAGCGAGCGAATCTGGCTTGCCCAGCGCTCGAACACGGCCTCGATGCGCACCCGGAACCCTTCGTGCACGTCGGCCAACTCCGCCGCCAGACTGCCGAACGGCGAACCGCGTCGTCCGCCGCTTTCCGCCTGCAGGGTCACCACCGCGTCGATGAACAGATTGAGGCGTTCCAGAGGATCGATGAGTGGTTCTCGCAGCACCGCCAATCCGCGTTCCGCAAACCGCTCGAACTGTCGGCTCAGGACTTCGTAGCCCAGTTCGTCTTTGGATTTGAAGTAGTGGTAGAAGTGACTCTTCCCGCTCAGCTTGGCGCCCTTGATCACGTCATCCACCGACGTGGACGTGAATCCCCGCTCGGCGATCAGCGTGGCCGCTGCTTCCAGAATTTTTGCTCGACGATCTGACATGAGAGCAAACATAGGACCGTATGGTCCTAATTGCAAGTGCAATTTTAACAATAGTATAACTGCATACTTATCATATGCTTACGCTACATCAATCTCGAATATAGCACCTCAAACGGTGAATTGTTCGCGGTGTTTTTAGTACCTGGCAGTCCTAACGACGACTATCGACTCTTTCCGGCTCCCCCCGACCCTCGTCCGCCAGGTCCACCCCCTCCGGAACCGCGACCCCCGGCCGCACGCCCACCGCCACTGCGGCCACCTGCGGGACGTCCGCCTGCATCACGTCCGCCCGAATCGCGACCGTCGGCAGCGCCTTTTCCTGGAGCGCGACCATGGCGGCCGGGCTTTCCGTGACGATGTAACTCCCGACGAGTATCGCGTTGGGGACGTTCGCCGCGATGTCCATCGTCATCGGCGCGCTCGCGTCGCAGCGCGTGACGTTCATCCTCGGTAAACGGGAGATCCAGCTTGTCCTGCAGCTCCGCGAGATCGTTGGCACGCACCGCACCGCGCTGACCGCGCGGCACTACATAACGAAGCGGTCGATCCAACGTTGGCAGTTCCTCCTGCACCATCGTGCGTGCAAGCTTTTCAGGTATACGGAGACGGACGACGGCTAACGTGCCGCGATCGTGCTCTTCGACGTCGTACTCGAGGGCAACCGTGCGGTCGCGAATCTCCACCGCGCCCGGCAACGCGCGCGCCTCCGCGAGCTGTGCATCGCTCACGAAATCACGTCGATCCAACCGCAGTGGCAACGCGCGAATGGCCTCCCAATCGCGAGCGTCACCGAACTGACTCTCATACCACTGTGTCAACTCGGCCTGGCCAAAGCGCGGCGTGATAGCGCCGAGCCGCCGCCACACTTCCCGAATCTCCTCGACGATCGGCTGATTGCGACGCACCGCCTGATGCCGCAGTTCACCACGCACTGCGGCCTCCGCGAGCAGATGGCGAGCGGCGTCCGCCAACTCGGGCGGAAACTCCGCCAACGGTTCGCTCTCACGCGACAACTCGAACCCGTAGTACGTGACCCTGCGTCGCAACAACACCGGCGAATGCTTTCGATCGGCGTCAAGCACCAACTCCGGCGGATGACGTTCGGCGTATTGCTTGATCAAGTCGATCGGCAACTGCGTCCCCTCAATGGACGCGCGCGCAATGCCAGAACGATCGGCAAAGAACCGCAGCGCACCGGCGACCGCGCCCCAACTGCCGCAGACACTGGTCTTGGAAACCCGCGCTTCCTGCCCGTCGGCGGTTTGCTCCTCGATCACCAAGTCGAAAGGCATGAACCGCGCAAGCAGATCGGCGAAACGACGGTGTACGCTTTCGCGGGCAATCGGCAATGACGTTGGCAGCGGAAGACCTACACTGCGATACACGCTCGCCATCGCCAGCGCCGCGTCTTCAAGCGATTTCACCAGCACACCGCGGCGCTCCGACCATGTCTCCATTGTGTCGGCGTCAAACAAATGTCGCGACAATCCGTACACGTCACCAATGCGTCCGGCGGTAGCGAACCCCTCGGCATACAGGTTGTACGCCGTCAAATGATCGCTGCCGCGAACAACAAGGCCTTCGAGATCACGACCGTCGCGCGTCATGCGGTGCAACGAGTCGATGCCACTCATCACCGCGAGTACGGGCAACAGTTCATCGTCGCCATGCACGATGAGCTCACCCCAGGCGCGGTCGACCGGCAGTGCTTCGACTGCGCGACCATATCGCGTCAATCGTCCGTCCTCGATCAAGCCGCGCGTCTCCAGATGCGCAACCGCGCGACGATAGGCGACCTTGTCGAGCGGAACCGGCAACTCGAGATCGTCGGCCCGCACACCGAGCCCCGCGCAGGTGAGTGCAACACGCTCCGAATCACCCGCCAGCTGAAACTCCGGCTCGGTTGGACGCAGTGCCTCGAATCGGATATCGCGATCGCTCAAGATGTACACGCGCCCGTGTTCCACTCGGCCGTGCACGCGTCCCGCCATCTGCAAGATCTCGTTGGCGCCCAGATGCACGCGCGTCAGCACATTGCGGCCGCGATCGATCACGTTGGTAAACCGCGTATCGTCGATGATGACCGTGTCGAGTCCGGGCACGTTGAGTGCGCTCTGACCCGCAGCAGTCATCGCGAGGAAAAACGGTTTCGGAATCGTGCCCTCAAGGAACGGCCGAATCACCCGAATCGGTTCACCGCCATGGTAGTGCGCGGCCGAAATGCGCGGATAGCGAGCACGCACCCACTCCGCGGCCTCCTCCACCATCGCCCGTGTGGGCAGAAACATCGCCACACCACGTTGGGACTTCGACAATTGCCCGAGAAACTTCTCGTCGAGAAAGTTGAGCGGTTGCTTGCGCTCGACTTCCACTTTCGCCGCGCGCGTTGGGTCAAACGCCGACACCTGAATCACATCGGCGCTGCGCAAATACCGGCCGTAGAACGTCGGGTCGACGGTGGCCGACAGCCAGATGAATCGACACCCGACACGCTTGCCGAGTGCGAGGCACAGTTCCAGCTCGGCGCTGGTTTGATGGATTTCATCAACGATGAGCGTGTCACCCGGCTGTATATCGCCGTCCTGAAACCATCGTCGTGCAATGCCCGTCGTCACAATGACCACGTTCCACGCTGGCGTATCAGGTGTCGCCTCACGCTCGCGGTTCACCACACCGACGCGCAGCGCTGTGGTGCCAAGAATCGTCTCCGCGATGGGGCGAATTGCGAGCGTCTTTCCCGTCCCCGTTCCTGCGACAATCCCGAAGCCATCGCCACTCGCGGCCAGTGCGCGAACGTCGGCACCCTTCGTTCGCTCCAGAAACGTGTCGAGATGCAGACCAACGGCAAGTTCAATGGTTTCGCACGCGGCACGCGTGGGCGCGATGACGATGACGCGACCGGTGAGCGGCTTGGCCGCTGCGAATGCATCTCGGTCGGGCGGGAGATATCGATCGTGAGTTATGCGCACACTGCAAGCTATCGCGGGTATACATTCGAGGCGACTAGGGACACATTGCGTGGCGTCTTGTCGCGCGACACGTCGCACACCGAAGCCAATCTCAACGGGAACTGCTCATGAATACGCCAGACGATGTCGCGGATCGCGCCGAGTGGGTGTCGATCGGTTCCTACGCCACCGGCCTTGATGCCGACATGGCGAAGAACACGCTTGAAGCGGCGAACATTCCGGTGCTCGTGCGCAGCAACGCCCCCGGCATCTTCGGACTGGCGTATCAGGGCAACGTGGCGGGCGGCATCACCCTGCATGTGCCAACACCAGAAGTGACGCGCGCACTCGATCTGCTTGATGGCGCAGACACCGAAGCATTCGGTGACGACGACGAAGCGCTCTCCCCCTGACATGCGCTCGGGCACGCGCGGTCTTCGGCACACCGCCATCCGCATGACGGCACCGGAACCATTGGCCGACACGCGTTGTCCGTGGGCCCGAAAGCCACTGGACATCACGTATCATGACACCGAGTGGGGTGTGCCCGTGCACGACGACCGGGTGCGCTTCGAGTTTCTGACCCTCGAGGGTGCACAGGCCGGACTCAGTTGGAGCACCATTCTCGCCAAGCGTGAACACTACCGCGATGCGTTCCTGCAGTGGGATGTCGAACGTATCGCCCGCCTGTCGGTCAGTGACGTCGAGGTGCTGCTGCACAACACGGGCATCGTGCGGAATCGCCTCAAGGTGCAAAGCGTACTACGCAACGCGCAGGCATTTCTCAACGTGCAAGCCGAGTGCGGTTCGTTCGATCAATACGTCTGGCGCTTCGTGGGTGGCACGCCGAGAGTGAACCACTGGACGGACCATGGTGACGTTCCTGCTCGCACCAGTGAGTCGGATGCGATGAGCAAGGACCTGCTGGCCCGTGGCTTCAAGTTCGTCGGCTCAACAATTTGTTACGCGTACATGCAGGCCACGGGCATGGTCAACGACCACCTCACGCGCTGTGCACGGTTTGCGGCGGTCCAACACGAGTCCGGCGCGCGCGTTACGCGCTAGCGTACGAGGTATTAGCGCTGAATGAGTTTCGCTCGTTGACCGTTCTTGAATATCTCGACTCGGTCGGTCAAACCGTCGCGATTGGTGTCCGTCCAGACTTGCAGCACGGTGCCCGCCTGATCGAGAAAGATGGCGCGCCAGGGCGTGCCGCCTCGCCCCTGATCGGGGACACGCACCGTGAACTCGTTCGTGCCAAGCCAGGTCATCACCTCGCTCGATGCACGACCCTGGATGACGTCGAGCACGGCGGTCATCCGAGGCAGTGTCTGCGGATACGCCTGCGACGCATACCCCGGCAGATCATCGCAGCGTCCGTCCTGGTCTTTGTCGAGGCACACGGGCGGACCGTAGCGCGAGTCGTCGCACCATCCGTCGCCGTCGCGATCGAGGCACACCGACGAGCCGGTGCCCGGCGGCCGAACATTGCTGTTGTTCGTGAAGTACCGCGGATCATTGATCGGGCCAGTACTGACCGACGTACCGTTGGGGCCGACATACCCACCATATGACCCGAGGGGCCCAGGCTGTGACGGCGGACTTCCCGGATATGACGAAGCCGGCGCGGACGCCGGCTTGTCACCAAACAATTGCTCATCGGAGATGCGCTTACTCTCCCAGTTGTCTCGCTGCACGCGCGGATCGAGTTGCGGGATGTCCGGCGGAATCAGCGGCGGCCCCTTTTTTTCCGGTGGCTTGACGAAGCCCTTAATTGGCGAGCCAGTTGTCTTTGCGGCCTCACCATAGACAACCTTGCCGTTTGCCGGCTTGTTGCGAACCGCGCTGCCACAATCAGTCGGTGCCGGCTGCTGCGCCGGCGGAACTCCTTCGACCCACACTCGGCACATACCGGAGGGCGGACGATATTCACGCGGAATGCTATCACTACGCGCCTCTCTCCCAGGCTGGGAACCAGCATACCTGTCCCCACCGGGTATCGGACCCAGTGCGGCGGCGGAAATGGCGGCGAACAACAGATGATGGAGCACGATGGACCTCCTGCGGGACTGCGCGCGCCATCCACCACGGAAGGCAGCCGATGATCCCGTTCACTATGAGAGGCACGCTTCGTGCCATTCCGCCGGAATCACACGACTGGCGCGCGTGCCTCCTAAGTATCGGCAGGACATCGCCGTGACGACAGTGCCGAATCCCCACGGTCGTTCCGGCCGTGCCCCACCGGGGCCAACCGTCACCGCCTGAAGACGCTTGCCGTCCTCGTGCGGGGACGCGACGCAGCCGATCGCGAGTCGCCTGCGGTGAGTCGTTAGTCGCCGAAGCTGATGCCAATCATACGCGCCGCCTGCACCACATCATGCATCGGGTCCACCTGCTTCGTCTCCCGAAGCACGTCCTCGATCGGGATGCACACAAGGTGCGGCGACTGCAGTGCCACCATGTGGCCCCACCGTTTGTCGGCAACGGCCTGCACCGCCGCGGCGCCAAATCGCGTCGCCAGGAGGCGGTCGTAGCCGGTGGGCTGTCCGCCACGCTGCAAGTGACCGAGCACCATGGACCGGGTCTCTTTGCCGGTGCGCTGCTGAATGTCGTAGCCGAGCCGTTCGGCAATGCCGCCCAACCGCCGATCTTGCCCTGGCAAGGACTCGCCGATAATCGACTCCTGCCCGCCGCGCGGCTTGGCACCTTCTGCCACCACGACAATGCTGAATCGGCGGCCCGCCGCATCTCGCGCCATGATCTTTTCGCAGACCTTCTCCAGCTCCCATGCAATCTCGGGAATGAGAATAACGTCCGCCGTACCAGCGACGCCCGCGTGCAGCGCGATGAAGCCCGCCTCCCGTCCCATCACCTCGAGCACCATAACACGATCGTGCGATTCTGCGGTCGTGTGCAGTTTGTCGATCGCTTCCAGTGCCGTGTTGACCGCGGTATCGAAGCCGAACGTCGTCACCGTGCCGGGAACGTCGTTGTCGATCGTTTTTGGCACGCTCACGATGCGCATGCCCTTGGCGGCAAGCTTCGCGGCAATCTTGAGCGACCCATCGCCCCCAATGGAGATGATCGCCTCAATCCCCAAGTTGCGCGCGTTCTCCACCAGTTCATCGGAGCGATCCACTTCAATCCAGCTGCCGTCCGGTTGTTGCACGGGATACGCGAATGGACTGCCGCGATTGGTCGTCCGCAGAATCGTCCCGCCAGTCCCCGCAATCCCACGCACGGATTCCGCCGTCAGCGGCACGACTTCGTCGTCCCCCATCAAGCCAGCGTAGCCACGCTTGATACCAAGCACATCCCATCCACGCGTACGCGCAGACAAGACGGCGGCGCGAATAACGGCGTTGAGGCCGGGAGCGTCCCCGCCGCCGGTCGAAAGGGCAATACGCATACGTGATGAATCGGGACGTGGAATGATCAGGGAACCGCTCTTCCCTGAGGACGCATGGGCACGCCCGAGGTGACGGCAAGTTGTCGCAACACGCTGTCCTGATAGGCGACGGCGCCGCCGAGTGAATCGATCTGTGCCTGCAGTTGCGCGTTTTCTTCGCGCAATTGCGAAATCACAGTGCTAAGGTCGTTGAGCGCTTCGCCGGTGGCCATGTTCGCCGATGCTGACGGTAAGCGAGAACACGCCGCAGGCGCGACAACGAGCAACACCAGCAGCAGGGTGGTGAGCACCCGACAGGGCGCTGTTCGGCGATACCGCATCGGCACTCCGGAACGACGTGAAAACGGCGCGTGACTGAGAACGATATGAGCGGCGTAGATATGCTGTCGCGCGCATACGAACGATGACGCCTCGGGATCGACGTGGTGTGATCTAACGGCACACACCTCCTGGGGGAACTCATGCGTCGCGGCAGCACGCTCGTCGAACAGCTGTTCGTCATCACGCTACTGGGCCTTCTCAAGGCCATCACGGCCGCCGCCGGGATGCACCTCGTCGATGCGATTGCGGTGCACGCCGCTTCACGCGACGTCGCCGACCTCTTCGCGCTCGCACGGGATAACGCGATCTCGTCAGGCCAGCGTACGGCGGTGCAACTCGACGCGGGGCGTGGCCGCGTTACCGTCCATGCCAACACCGATACGCTCACCCAACTGGACCTCGCCGAGCGAAGTGCCGTGCGCTTGAGCACCTCTCGCGACTCCATGGCCTATGCCTCGTCCGGACTCGGCTACGGGGCCGCCAACTTGCGCCTGATCGTCTCGCGAGGGAGCGCCGAAGACACGGTCACCGTCTCTCGCCTCGGACGGGTACGACGATGACGCGAATTGCCCAACGCCTTCCGGTGCGACGGCTAGACCACGGACGGGATCGCGGCGGCCGTCGTGCCAAAATCAAAACCGGGCACCGAGACGCGCGGGATCTCCTGCCCGATCGTTCGCTCGATTGTCCGCACCATGCCGATGTCTTCAGCGGACATAAACGTGTACGCGTCACCAGTCGACGCCGCGCGTCCGGTGCGACCAATACGATGCACATAGTCTTCCGGCTGCTGCGGCACGTCGTAGTTGATCACGTGCGTAATGCCGGAAATGTCCAAGCCCCGTTGTGCGATGTCGGTTGCTACCAGCACGCGAAGCTTGCCGGACTTGAAGTCCTCCAGCGCCTTCATGCGCTGTTGCTGCGATTTGTCAGCATGCATGGCGCCGGCGTCGATCCCCGCCTGCTCCAAATCGCGCACCACGCGATCCGCTCCCGACTTCGTGCGCGTGAACACGAGCACCGAGTCGTGATCCGCGGCAGACAGCAGATGCACCAGCAATTCGTTCTTGCGTTGTCTGGGCACCGGGTAGACCGCGTGCGTGACCGTCGTCGCCGCCGAGGATCGCCGACCTACTTGGACTACCACCGGTTTGCGCAAGTATTTCCGGCTCAACGCCTCGACTTCGGGAGGCATTGTGGCGCTGAACAACATCGTCTGTCGGTATCGCGGAATCTGGTCGACAATCCGATTCAACTGCGGCGCGAAGCCCATGTCCAGCATGCGATCGGCTTCGTCCAACACCAGCGTTTCGAGAAACGAGAAGTCGACGTTCCGCTTCTCGAGATGGTCGAGCAATCGCCCCGGTGTCGCGACCACGGCATCCACGCCACTGCGCAACGCCTTCTCCTGCGGTTCATAGCCCACGCCACCAAACACGGGGATCACATCAATCGGCGCGTACTTCGAATACTTGCGAAAACTCTCCTCCACCTGCAGGCACAGTTCCCGCGTCGGTGTCAGAATCAATACGCGCGTGCGGCGCGGCCCGCCAAGCAATCGGTGCACGATCGGTAGCGTAAAGCTGGCCGTCTTGCCCGTGCCGGTTTGCGCCAAACCGATCAAGTCGCGTCCCTTGAGCGCGATGGGGATGGCATCCCGCTGAATGGGCGTGGGTCGGTCGTAGCCCGCGTCGTGCAGCGCGTCGAGTAGAGGCTGGGCCAAGCCCAGATCGGCAAACGTGCTTTCGTCGCCGGTGGCGTTGTCGTTCGCAGGTGCAGTCATGAGATGCGATCAAGCTAACCGCCCAACCCGACAAACGCGCGATTACACCAGCTCCAATACCCGACCGGAGAGGCGGGCGATCAATCCGAGCCGGAAGGTCACATCGATTGACCCCGGATCTCCTTTGCCATCACGCTCGCTCAACGGCATCACCGGCCACGACCAGGCGGGCACCTGTTCCGGCATCACGACGGAGCGCGGCGCATGCCAGATACCCTTGCGGTCGCGGTCATCAAGCAAACGCTCGAACAAGCGCGACCACCCTTCGTGCTTTCGCAAGAACCCGAGGCGCGCCATGATCTCGAGCCAGGCCAGCGACGACGGCATATCGGCATCCATCACGTTGCGCGTCGGCATGAAATCACCGAGCACGAGATGTGGCTGCTCGATGAGATGCGGTCCGACCTGCTGGATGGCCTGTTGTCGCGGCCACGGTTGCGCGAGGTACAGCTGCAGCGCATCCATCACCTGATGATGCTCGCTCCGAAACTGCGGCATGTGCGCCAGCATCAACAGCAGGTGGAACGATGGTGCTGCCACGTCGGCAGTCAGCACGTGCTGGTTCCCAAGGCGGATCCACGGTTTCTGCGCGAGCGGAGACCGCAGGTATGCACCGACGCGGTCCGTCAGCCGTCGGGCCGCCCCGCGCAAACGAGGGTCACTCTCGTAGCCGGCTTGCGCCAAGGCCGCTGCCGCCGCTTCACGCAGCATGTGGCGCCCACGTTTCACCAGCACATCGTCCGTCGCCGACTGCGCCATCTCTGCCAAGAATGTTGCGTCGTCATCCTCCGCCAGGAGCCTGAACAGCAACCGCTTGGTGGCCGTCAATGCGGGAGATTCCGGATCCCACCCCAGCTCGAGCAGCCGACGATAGGCCACGATCGTGCCAACACCGATCAGTTCGCCCGCCTTGGGGACGCTCAGCATGCCACCTGGCCACGTGCCGTCCAGATCCTGCATCATCATCAGCTTCAAGCCATTGGACGACCCATAGGGGACGCTGCCGAGGTGCCGATCGTCGCTGCGGAACCTGGCAACGTCAATCAGCGCACGGTATTGCACCGCCGGCGAGCCGTTCGCCAGGAGCCATGCAATCGGAAATGATGTTGACGCTGGTGGTTGCAGCGTTGACATCGCCGTCGGCACGGTTAGCGAGCTGGACAGTGGATTCAAGGAAGGCGATTGAGGAAGGGTCACGAAACGCTATTTTACTCCCGTGGACACATTTCGCTAGTGGCACGGCGTCCCCATCGTCGCTTGTCCCCCTGTCGGCGTCGATCGAGATTGCTACGGTGGACATTGGCAAAAGCGTTCAGGGCATTCGTCGCCTCACCTGCCCCCGTGATGACAAGGCGGCACCCGCGACACTCCATCAATCTACGCGCTGATGCGTGGTGAGTTCGTCGACCTTGAGGGCTTACGCCTGTACTGCTACGCGTTTGGTTCGCGCGGTATCGGCAACCCGATCGTCCTTGTGCACGGGGCGTTCACCTCCTCGCACCTCTGGCAAGACCTGCTGCCGCGACTTCCCAAGGGACATCGCGTGCTCGTGCTCGACCTGCTTGGCCATGGACGCAGCGACCCACCGGGTGATGCACCGATGACGGTCTCGGCGCATGCGTTGCGCGTTGCCGCGCTACTGACCGTGATGGGAGTGCCGACGGCCGCGTTGGTCGGTCATGGGATGGGTGCCGCGGTCAGCGCACTTGTCGCCGCCAGACATCCGGAGCGCGTGTCGCATCTCGCGCTCGTGAACCCGAAACGGCTCGCCCGCGACCGGGCCGACATGCGTTTGCCAGGGCGCATTGCGCGGCTTGCTGCCCTGGTCCCGCTCTGGCGCCGCCTGTCGCCCCAATGGCTCGCCTCCGCGCTCCACTCGGCCCTCCTTCCGTCGTACTCGCAACGCGACATGGGCGCGCGATCGCTCGACGTGTACCTGCAAAGTTTTCGGTCGCGCGATGGACGCGACGCGGCGTGCGCCCAGCTGCGCGCCCTCGCTTCGCCAAGCGACGATTCGGCCATCGCGCTGCGCCGCGCCGCCATCCAGTGCCCAACGGTCCTGGCGACCGGCAGCGGAGACCCGTTTCTCGCCGAATCGCGGGCGGCACGGCTGCGGATTCAGCTCGCAGAAGCGAGCAGCGGCACCAGCGTGACCCTCTGCATCCCTGGCGTCGCCCACGTCGCACCTGAAGAAGCGCCGGACCGACTGGGCACCGTGATCGCCGAACTCCTCACCCGATGACGGACATTGCCCGACATGACTGATCGCCTCGCCACCATGCGCGAACTCGCCGCCAAGCAGCCGGACAACCCACTCGCCCGCTTTGGGCTGGCTAACGAATTGTTGAAGGCGAAGCTATACGAGGAAGCCGAGGTGGAGCTCGCCGCGTACCTCGCGCGTCACGACGACGAGGGGAACGGCTGGCTGCGGTATGCTGATGTGTTGCGCACGCTCGAACGGACGGCCGACGCATCCGTTGCGATCACGCGAGGCATTGCGGCGGCGCGGCGCTTTCAACACGCCACATTGATCAATGAGCTGGAAGCGCTGGCGGACGAGATCGCCGACCAGTAGCGGCTCAAAGCCGCCGCACTTCGTCGGCGGCCTGCAGCGCGTGCCCAATGTCCCTGGAGAGCGCGCGCGCCTCTTGCGTGGCGCTCGTGACGTCGTTGATCACCGCACCAATGCCCAGCGTATGCAATTTCACCATGTCGAAGCGCAGCGTGCGCAATGCCATGGACGCGTTCTCGAGTTGTCGTTCCATGGTTTCACGTCGCGAGACGAGTTCCTGCATGGACGCGCGCTGACGCGTGAGCAATGACAACCGTCGCTCGCGATCCGGTGCATGCTCCGGCTCCGCCTCGGTTGCCGCAATCCGCGCGTCGAGTTGCGACTCCATGCCAGACGGCATGTCACGCTCAAGTCGTTCAAGTCCGGTGGCCAAGGCGCCCACCCGTTCCAGTAGCGCGTCGGCCGTCGGTTCGACGTCAGGCACGAGCGAGCGATCAGCATCCGTGAGGTGCGACGACGAGTCCTTGATTGCCAGACGATCTTCGACTGCGGAGCGCACGGTGACACCGTACCGCGAGGACAGCACGGCAGTGCCGGCAACACGATCCGTCGCTTCGCGTAGGAGCAATTCGCGTGGACGATGATCGGGCACTCCGCCAAGGGGGCGCCAGTGTTCATCAAGCATTGAGCCGATCGGCACGCCGAGCCGACGCAGTCGCACGCCCGAGATGATGGAGAGCTGCAGACTGACCATGGTGCCGATGAGCGACGCGACAAACGGCACGACCATCGGGTTGAGGTTGAGACTGCCGCCGATGACGAAGCTGCCCACTGCAGCCAGCGCGAAACCCGCGGTCATCTTGAGCCGCTTCTTGTACAACCGCACCCCGCTCTTGATCCGCTCGCCGAACGGGAGCGGATCGATGGCCTGGGCTGGCGGGTACAGGTGCGAATCCGGGCCGAAAATCTGTCCCCAGCTGGCGCCTTGTTCGCGCAGACGAGCGAAGCGCGAAATAACCCCCATCCCTATACCGAAGGCGGGGAACATGACCCACGGGAAGCCACCTGTTCTCGCGTTGAGGACGAAAAGAAAGGCCACCAACGCACCACTGGACAACAGTCGGTATCGAAAGCGCACAATCTGGCGGGCCAGCGGCATCGCCGACAGAACGTCGCGGTCGCCGAAAGGTGTGGGCGCAGATGCCGCTAACCGCGGTGGCTCCTGCACCGAGGGCAATCGCGGCGACCAATCCTGGTGGCGATGCCCGTACTTGTCCGCTTGCTCGCGCGCGTCACGAGAGGGCTGATCCAGTCTGCGTGGTGTCGTTGGCGAGACCGGCACTACGGACGCGTGGTATGCTCGTCCGACCTGCTGCAGAGAGCCATCACGTCGCGCACGACGCAGTGCATCACGCAGCGTGAGGGCATTCTCCCAGCGATCGGCAGGACGTTTGGCGAGGCACTTCTCGAGCAACTCCACCAACACCGGGGGCGCGTCTGGTCGCACGCTCCGAATGGGCGGTGGCGTCTCGCTCACGTGCTTGACCAGCATTGCCGGTGTCGTCGCGGCTTCGAATGGCAGTCGGCCAGCCAAGAGAAGGTAGCCCACCACGCCGAGCGAATAGACGTCACTGCGTCCGTCCACTTCGCGCTCGCCGGTTGCCTGTTCGGGGCTCATGAATGCCGGCGTACCAACGGCGATGCCCGCTTGTGTCAGCCGCGCCCCGGACTCGGCGACGCGGGCGATCCCAAAGTCTGTCACCATCGCCCGACCGGACTCACGGTCAAGCAGAATGTTGTCCGGTTTGATATCGCGATGCACAATGCCGTTGGCGTGCGCGTAGGCGAGGGCGTCTGCGACCTGTTCGAGCACCTCGGCCACGAATTCGAACGACGCGCGTGGCTCGCGGGCGATGCGCGCAGCGAGGCTCTCCCCATGCACGAGCGACATGGCGAAGCACACCAGTCCCGCCTGTTCATGCACCGCGTAGATCGGAACGATATGCGGATGATTGAGGCGTGCTGCCGTCTGCGCCTCCCGCACAAAGCGCTCACGAATCTCGGAGCGGAACGCCATGTCCGGCGGCAGGACTTTGAGTGCGACCGCGCGTTGCAGGCGCACGTCAGACGCGGCATACACCACGGCCATGCCGCCGCGACCAATCTCCGATTCCACAAGGTACTGCTCACCAAACGCCGCAATCACCCGATCACGCAGCATGGTGGCATCCGCCGCATCGTTGGCGCGTCGTTTATCAACCGCGCGTCGATCGGCGTCGTCGGGTGCGGGCGTATCGCCGAAGACACGGCCCGCTTTCACGGATGGCACCGTTCGCGCGGTTGTTTAGCCGACCGCGTTCGCCGCACGCGAACGCGCGACGTCGCGCACTTCACTCGCCGCGGCAACAGCAATATCGACGTCGCGCGCCAGCGCCATGGCCTGTTCGGCCACGAGCGTCACGCTCTGCACCGAACTGCTGCCGGTGCGCAAGCGCACCAGATCGAGGCGCACGTTCTCCAGTGCAATGCGGCAACTCTCCAGTTGGCCACGACGCGTTTCACGACGACGCGCATACTCGGCGATGGCGCGCCGGTCGCGACGCAATTGCGCAAGACGACGCACACGCGTCTCACTCCGCTGGACGTCGAGCGGATTGGCCTCGGACTCGAGCGACGCTATTTCCGCGTCGACCGCGTCAGCGCGAACGCTGCCTTGCTCCCGATCGGAACGCGCCAAATCGAGCGCAATAATCTCGATCTTTTTGACCAACTCCACGGAGGTACTGGCCACCTCCGGGATGCGTGTGCGCTCGGCCGTCGGAATGGTGGCCAACAACCGTCCAATCTCTTCACGGTCGGCGCGCGCTGAGCGAACGGTACCGAGATACTCTCCAAGTTCATCGTCACGCACCGGCAACGGCGCGATCGCCATCGGCGCATCGCGACCGGCCTTTGCCGCGCGCACTTTGCCGCTGTGTCCGTGCGACATGGGAAACGACGGCGTGAGCACGCCACTGAGGCGGCTGCGCAGTCGACCTTGTGCACGCAGCTCTTCGCGCTTGCGGCGACTGAACGTCGCGGCGACGCTGTCCATTAAGTCAGACAACACCTCACCAAACATGCGATGCCGTGGCTGGCGCAGCACGTCTTTCCAGTCATATCCCTCGGACCACAACTTGGCATACTTCCACGCGACGTAGATGGTCCATAACGTGCTGATGCTGAAGAACTCCTTGCCACCGAAAATGCTCACCACCAGCAGGGCGCCGTTGACGAACAAATACGGTGCAAGGATCTTGCGGAACTTGAGTACCGGTGGAGCCTCCCACCGCACGATGTCCGCGGTGGTTGGCGTGTGATCACCCGTGTTGTTCGGATACTCGGTCGCGTACTGCGGCGGAAATGAAGCGCCGGGCGCCTGCATCGTGTTGGCTTGATACGACGGCGCCTGGTACGACGGCGGGGAGTACAGCGAGGCACTGTTGCGGTCGCGGTCACCGGCATTTTGCGGCAACGCGCCGAGTGTCATGCCACCCATGGGCGCGCCATTGAACGCCGGTGCGTTCCCAGCCGTATTGACCATCACAGGCGCGGGCGGCACGATACCCGTTTTCAACGCGAGCACGAGTTCGCCGGCCGTCTGAAAGCGGCGCTCCGGTGCCTTTTCGAGCAAGCGCATGACGATCATGGCGAGATCTGACGGCACGTCCGGGCGCCGCTGTCCGACGGGAACCGGCATTTCTGCCAAGTGTTTGACCAACAGCGCGGGCGTTGTGTTGCCAACAAAGGGTGGCTCACCGACCAACATCTGGTACGCGACGACGCCAAGCGAGTACAGGTCGCTCCGGCCGTCGAGGTCGCGGTCTCCAGACGCTTGCTCGGGTGACATGTACGCCGGCGTGCCGATCGCCATGCCTGTGGCAGTGAGTCGCGAGGTTTCGCCGCTATCGATCATCGCGCGCGCGATACCGAAATCGGTCACCAGTGCGCGACCGTCAATGCCGTCGAGCAGAATGTTGTCGGGCTTGATGTCACGATGCACGACGCCGCGCGCGTGCGCATACGACATCGCGTCGGCGACTTCCATCGTCCAGCGACGCACATTCTCGATCGGCAACGGGCCGCGCTTCTTGAGCAGCTTCGCCAAGTTGTCGCCGTCGATGCACGCCATGACAAAGAACACCAGATTCCCGACCTCGTCGACCGAATAGATGGGGACGATGTTCGGATGGCTGAGCTGTGCGGCGGTTTCGGCCTCACGGAGGAACCGTGAGCGAATGTCACGACGAAACGACAGCTCGGGTGGCAGCAACTTGATCGCGACGTGTCGCTTCAGGCGCTTGTCGCGCGCCCGATAGACAATGCCCATTCCACCACGACCAATCTCCTGCTCCACCTCGTAGGTGGCGCTGAGCGCTTCCCGCACGTGCGCTTGAAGTTCGGCGTCCTCAGCGGACGGAATTGCGGAATCGGGCACTCGCGTGGGAATTGAGGGGTCGAACCTGTGCTGTTAGTGTAGCACCGGGACTGTAGCGACGACAGCAATGCGATAAAACCGTGTTAAGGTTCCCGGCCGCCACGGCATAGGTCTGGCAGCCACTACGTCAGTCGGTCAGGAAAAAGTTGCAATTCCTGCCGCGATGGCGGAGATAGGTTGGTGTGAATCATGCGACATCATCGCTTCGAATCCATTTTCTCTTTTTCCGGATCGTTCGCATGGGCCAGCGCCAGACACTTCCCGTCCTCCCGCTTCGCGGGACCGTCATCTTCCCCGGTATTACCGCGCCGATCGCCGCCGGTCGCCCGGGCACGCTCCGCGCGATCGAGACCGCGCTCAAAGGCGATCGCCTTGTTTTTGCGGTCGCGCAACGTGACAACAGCGAAGAGCCGACGTCGGACATCCTGTTTACCACCGGTGTGATCGCCCGAATTGGCCAGATTCAACGCGGTCTGGGCGGGGTGCAGTTGCTGCTGCAGGGCGAGCAGCGCGCCACGGCGTTGCAGTATGCCGAGGTCGACGGCTATCTCACGGCAATCATCATGCCTGCCGACGAGATGATGCCGCTGGATCTCAAGGACCCGGCGTTCGAGGCGCTGCATAAGGAAGCGCGCGAGCGGGCCGCCGAGCTCGGAGAAAAGCGTGGACTGCCAGAAGAAGTCGTGCACCAGGTGCTCGACTCCGTCGACGACGCCGGACGTTTTTCCGATCTCGTGGCCGGCTACATCGAGTTGACAGTGCCAGAGAAGCAAGGGTTGCTCGAGACGCTGTCGGTGGAAGATCGATTGCGCCGAGTGTTGGTGCATGTGCAGCGACAAATCGGCCTCATGGAGGCGCAAGAGGATATCAAGTCGCAGGTCCAAGAGGAGCTGGGCGAGCGACAGCGGGAGATGTTTTTGCGCGAGCAGCTCAAGGCGATTCAGAAGGAACTCGGCGACGACGATCAGTCGAAGGAAGTCGCGGAGTTGCGCGAGAAGCTGACCAACCTCGACTTGCCGAAGGAGGCGCGTGCTGAAGTGGCGCGCGAGATTGGCCGGCTCGAACGTGCCGGTCGCGAGTCCATGGAAGCGCAGGTCATCCGCACCTATCTCGAGTGGATCGCGGAGTTACCGTGGAACAATCGCTCAGACGATCACCTCGACTTGCCACGCGCCTCCGAAATTCTTGAGGAAGACCACTACGGGCTCAAGGACGTCAAGGATCGCGTGCTGGAATTCCTCGCGGTTCGTCAATTGCGCGCCATCCAGGTCGCGGCAGAAGTTCAGACAACTGGCGAGTTCCCGGTGTCCCGACTCAAAGCCGAAGACGTCGACGTCGCGGTCACTGCGGCGAACGCGTCGGAAAAGCGCACGATCACCGACCTGAAGGAAGCGAAGGCGCGGGTGATGGCGCGTGGCCCGATTTTGTTGTTCAACGGACCGCCGGGCGTGGGTAAGACCTCCATCGCCAAGTCGATCGCCCGCGCGCTCGGCCGCGAGTATGTACGCGTGGCGCTCGGTGGCGCGCGTGACGAGGCAGACATTCGTGGACATCGTCGCACGTATGTTGGCGCGATGCCGGGGCGGATCATTGCGGGCATGAAGCAAGCGGGCACGAAGAACCCCGTGTTCTTGCTTGACGAAGTCGACAAGCTCGGCACGTCGTTTCAGGGCGACCCGTCGAGCGCGTTGCTCGAGACCCTCGACCCAGCGCAGAATGACTCGTTCACCGATCACTACCTCGGCGTGCCATTCGATTTGAGCGAAGTGCTGTTTATCGCGACGTCCAACTTTATTCAGAACATCCCGGCGCCGCTGCTCGATCGCATGGAAGTCGTCGATTTCAGCGGATACACGGAGAAAGAGAAGGCCGCCATCGCGACCAAGTATCTCATTCCGCGACAGCTCGAGGAATCGGGTCTCGCTGGCCGAGAGCTGTCGTTTACCGATGAAGCGGTGATGAACGTGATCAGCAAGTACACGCGCGAAAGCGGCGTTCGGCAGCTGGAGCGTCAACTGGGTGCGGTCGCACGGAAAGTGGCTCGTCGCGTCGCAAGCGGCGATGCGGCCACGGTCGCGGACAAAATCATCAGCGCCGACGAAGTGCGTGAACTGCTCGGCCGCCCAAAGGTGCATCCGGAGCGCGCGGCGGAACACGACGAGGTGGGCATCTCCACCGGCATGTACTACACGCCGATGGGTGGTGACATCATGTTCGTCGAGGCATCGATCCGGCGTGGGCAGTCGCGTGCGCCGACGAGTGACGATAGTGAGACGACACGGGTGGGGCCGATTTCACTCATTCTCACCGGGCAACTTGGCGATGTGATGAAGGAAAGCGCGCGCGCTGCGCTTACGTATGCGACAAACAACGCGCACCTGCTCGGCATTCCAGCGCATCGGGTGGCGACGGCGACTGAAGCGCACATCCATGTGCCGGCTGGGGCCATTCCGAAGGACGGACCGAGTGCCGGCATTGCCATCGCAACGGCGCTCGTCAGCGAGATGTCCAACCGCAAAGTGCGGCGCGATGTGTCGATGACTGGCGAGATCACACTGCGCGGGCGCGTGTTGCCGATTGGCGGACTGAAGGAAAAAGTGTTGGGCGCGCATCGTGCCGGCGTCAAGCATGTGATCATTCCGAAGGCCAACGAAGGCGATCTTGAGGATGTGCCGCAGGAAGTGCGCGATCAACTCACGTTCTACCCTGTGGAGATGCTCGCCGACGTGTTAGCGATCGCGTTGGTGGACGGCGGCCTCGCGCCGAGCGAAGTGGAAGACGAGGAACTAGTCGGCGTGTAACGCGATGCTTAGTGGCCGATGGCGCCAAAGCGGAAGAGGCTCCACGGCCACACGGGCGCACCGGGTTCTGACCCTTCGAGATACCATTCGGTGAAGCGTCGTTCGGTTGGTGTGGTCGCGTCGGATGGTTTGCCTGTCAGTCTGTCCAACTCCACACCAACCACGCCAGGTGGCGGCGTCCATGCGCCGCTTCCGCGTGCGCCGTACGCGGCGGCGATGATGTGACCGGCGATCGGCGCCGCCAATGTACCGCCCACTGCGCCGGGCGAGATCATCGCGGGTTTGTCAAACCCAATCCACACACCGGTCACTAATTCTGGCGTCATCCCAACGAACCAGACGTCAGTATTGTCGTTCGTTGTACCAGTTTTCCCGGCCACGGGAATGCGCGGCGGCACAATCCGTCGCAGTGCGGTGGCCGTGCCGCGGTTGACGACGTCTTGCATCATATCGCGCATGATGAACGCGACGCGCGGGTCCATGGCAGCCCTGCCACCGGGTGGCGGCGGCGTAAACAGCGCGCGACCGCTACGGTCGTCGATGTGCGCGATGAAGCGTGGCTCGACGGCGAGACCGCCGTTGTCAAACGCCGCATAGGCAGCCACAAAGTCGAGCGGTTGCACGACAGACGCGCCCAAGGCGCTTGACGGATAGGGCGCGATTGCCGAATTGAGCCCGGCGCGATGGGCCAACGCACTGACGGAATCCATGCCGACGCTCATCGCCAACTGCACGGCCACGGGGTTCCGTGAGTGTGTCAACGCTTCTCGCAGGGTCATCTTGCCCTGAAATGCATTGTCGGCGTTCGATGGACTGTAGACTTGTCCGTTATCAAGGCGAATCTCGAGCGCCGTGTCGGCCACAATGCTGCTCGCTGTCACGCCGACTGTGAGCGCTTGCGCGTAGACGAACGCTTTGAAGGCCGACCCGGGCTGACGATAGCCATCAACAGCACGATTGAACGATGAGCGCGCGTAATCACGCCCACCGATGAGCGCGCGCACATCGCCGCTCGCGGGGTCCATTACGACCACCGTCCCGTCCAGGCACGCCTGAACCTTCGGTGCGCGTCGCTTGCTGGCCGCCGTATCGCTGACTGGTGACTTGGCGCAGGGCAAACCGCGAAAGCCGGGGCGTGTTTCGATTTCATCGATGCCGTTTGACAGCGCCCGCTGCGCCGATTGCTGCATCACTGGATCGATGGTCGTATACACTCGCACGCCGCCCTGCAGCACATCGACACCGGCGCGTGCGGCTTGTACGCGAACGATGTCCGAGATCCACGGCGACATGAGGTCACCGACGGCCACCGTGCGCACCGGTTCCTTCTGTGCAGCGGCGGCGGCCTCGGGCGTGATGTATCCCTGACCGGCCATGAGGGCGAGGACGGTGTTGCGTCGTTCGCGATTGCGCTCCGGATACCGTTGCGGATCGTATTGCACTGGACTCTTGGGCATCGCAGCAAGCGATGCCGCTTCCGCGAGTGTCAGCGCACTGGAGCTTTTGCCGAAGTATTGTCGCGCCGCCATTTCAATGCCGTACGCACCGCGCCCAAACAAAATCTGATTCAGGAACGCCTCAAGAATCTGTTCCTTGTTGTAGTGCTTCTCCATCTCGCGCGCCGCTTGCTGCTCGCGCAGCTTGCGCATCGGCGACACATCTCGGCGATCGATAATGTCCGGATGCATGTTGCCCACGAGCAGCTGCGTAATGGTGCTCGCACCGCGCAAATTGCCCTTGGTCACCGCGTCCTTGAGCGCGCCGGCCACGCCCACCAGATCCACACCGTCGTGCTGGTAGAAGCGTTTGTCTTCCACGGCGATAAATGCCTGCCCGACATACTTGGGCAGCGTGCGCACTGAGACACTGTGGCGGCGCTCCCGCCCGATCTCGCCGATCAGGGTGCCGTCTCGCCCCAGCACGAGCGTGATCTGCCCCGGCGTGATGATGCGCCACGCCTCACCAGTTGATGGGGCTTTCACTGCGCCCCTGGGTGCGGCGGGATTTTGCGCGGTTACGGAAGAGCTTGCTATAACCGAACATGCCAGCGCGACGAGGATGGGCGCGACGATTCTCGCGGCGTTTGGCGACAGGCCGGCCAAGTCTGGACGGACGCGATGAAATGAAAACGAGGTCATGTGTCCGCAAAATACACCACACTCGGTTGATCGACTGCGACGCGGGACACACCTTGCAGCATGCTCAGTGAACCGATCCGACCCCTGACCCTCGCCCTCTGCCAGTTTTCCCCGAAAAAAGGGGACCCGGCAGCGAACCTTCGCCGGTTGGGCGCGCTCTGCGCACAGGCCATCACGCTCAGCCCACGACCACAGGTCGTCCAATTCCCCGAAACGGCGCTGTCCGGCTATTTCGTGGAAGGTGGGGTGCGTGAGGTGGCGACGACCGCCGGCGCGCTCGCCAATGACCTCGATGATGCCTTTCGCACGGCCTGCGTCACGGCGGGGATTCCGTGCGTGCCGATCGACGTGGTCGTGGGGTTCTACGAGCGCTGGCGCGATACGCTGCACAACAGCGCGGCGTACATCACGGTCGGACTCGACGATGGGCCGCCCGTGCTACGTCACGTACATCGCAAGAACTTTCTCCCCACCTACGGTTTGTTCGACGAGGAACGGTTCGTCGAACGGGGCAGCGAGATCCGCGCGTTTGAGACTCCGTGGGGGAAGGCCGCCATCCTCGTCTGTGAGGACGCCTGGCATTCGATCGCCGGCACGATTGCGGCGCTCGATGGCGCGCAACTGATCTTCGTCTGCGCGGCCGCACCGGCGCGCGGACTGTGGCCACGCGATGATGGCATTCCGGGGCCGTACAGCGCGGCCCGCTGGGAGCGGTTGATTCGCGATATCGCCGAAGAGCACGGCGTGTTCTCGACACTCACCAACCTCGTTGGCTCGGAAGGCGGGAAACGCTTCTTCGGCACGTCGCACTTGGTTGGGCCAGGCGGCGACGTACGCGGACGCGCTCCGGTGTGGGCCGAGAGTTTTTTGTCTGTGACGATCGACCTGGATGATCTCGTGCGCGCGCGAGCCGACGCTCCGCTCTTGAGTGATTTGCGCGTCGCACTCCCCCACGTGCTCGAAACCATCGATCGGGTCCGCGATGGTGTCCCCGCGCCGCTCAAGTACGATGGGCCGGAGCCCGCAGCCGCCGACCTGTTGAGTGGCGCGCGCGGATTCTTCACCGGCGAATTTCCGGTCCCATCAGACGTGCGGCCACTCGCCGATCGGATTGTGCGCTCAGTGCCCGATGCGCTGCCGGTCATTCGGCACGAAGTCGGTGATCAGGGCGGACCACCGCCGCTCGAGATCGACGCCGCGCTCACCGAATCGTGGCTTGTCGGATTCCTGCAGGAAGAGATGTCACGGCGTGGATTTCATCGGGCGGTCGTTGGCCTGTCCGGTGGCGTCGACTCCGCGGTGACTGCGTTCCTCGCGACACGCGCGCTGGGCCGAGACAATGTGATCGGTGTGCGACTGCCGTATCGCACATCGAGCAGCGACTCTCTCGATCACGCGCAACTCATCATCGACGCGCTCGGTATCGAGTCGCGCACGTTGGACATTTCGGCCGCCGTCGACGGATATCTCAGCCACGAACCCGACGCGGATGGCGGGCGACGTGGCAACGTCATGGCGCGGACGCGCATGATTGCACTCTTCGACCTCTCGGCGCGCTACGACGCGCTGCCACTTGGCACGGGGAACAAGACGGAGCGGCTGTTCGGCTACTTCACGTGGCATGCCGACGACTCACCGCCGCTCAATCCGATTGGCGACCTGTACAAAACACAGGTATGGCAACTCGCGCGACATTTGAGCATACCGCCGGTGATCATCAACAAACCCGCCACCGCAGATTTGATCGTTGGTCAGACCGATGAAGTGGATCTCGGCATCAGTTACGCGCGTGCGGACGAGATTCTCAATGGACTGCTGCACGGATTTTCGCAGGAGTCGCTGCGAGCGCGTGGGTTCTTGCTTGAAGAGCTCGCACTCGTCAAACGGCGTCTCGACAACACGCACTGGAAGCGACGTCCTGCATCCACCGCGCTTGTCAGTCACTCTGGTATTGGCGAGTCGTACTTGCGGCCGGTGGACTACTGATTGAACGGGTGATACAACGCGGCAGGGTTGCACGTTGCCAACTGCACGCACAGGGTAGTGATGCGCTCCGCTGCCTGCGCAACAAAGCGTTCACCCTTCGCCGCCGTGGCAGCGCGCGGATTACCGACGCCCGTGTCATCAGTGACCTGAGTCCAGCGTCGCGGTAGCCACGCCCATCCCTGTCGCACGCCATCAAATACGCTCGCGCGCGCTGCCCCGTCTCCCCACGTGTCAGGGGGGCGCACGAGATGTGGCGCGACATGCAACATCGCCGCCGTCTCTAGTTCACCCGCGTGATCGCCGGGCTCGTCGAATACTGTCTGGTCACCCGCTTGCCACCAGTTGGCGATGGCGAGCACGATACGCGTTTCGGGCTGTAGTTCACGAACCAATGCCCGCAGTTCATTGCCGCCATGCGCGTTTAACAACAGCAGCGCATGCACGCCATGCGGCTCAAGACTGCGCACTACGTCGCGCAGCAGCACTAGCTGCGTGCTCGGCATGACGCTGATCGTCACGGGGAGATCGAGCTGCGTGGTGTTCACACCGAACGGCATGGCCGGAAGGGTCAGCACACGCACACCGCGGTGCGCCGCATGCGCCGCCACACGGGCGGCGACCTCCCGACCGAGTATAGTGTCAGTGCCGTAGGGTAGATGCGTATTGTGCGGCTCCGTGGCACCCCAGGGCATGATCGCCACTGGCCATGCTGCTTCGCGCACGTGCGGCCAGCACTGCTCTTCCAGTACGCCCGGTTGCGGATCCACCGAAGTGATTACCGAACCGTGGCGAACGTGTCGCAGCGCTTGGGGTCGCCGTTGTCAAAGCCGCGTTTGAACCACGTGCGACGCTCCTCGGATGACCCGTGCGTGAACGACTCGCGATGTACTTGTCCTGTTGACATCTTCTGCAGGCGGTCATCCCCGACGGCCGACGCTGCGCCCAGCCCCTCTTCCAGGTCGCCCGCTTCGAGTTGCCCGGCTCGCGCCGCGCTGAACGCCCACACACCCGCGTAGCAGTCCGCCTGTAGCTCCATGGCGACCGACAGGCGATTGCGCATTGAAGGGTCTGACTGCTGTGCCTGTCGCAGCTTGCGCTCAGTGCCGAGCAAGTTTTGCACGTGATGGCCGATCTCGTGCGCGAGTACATAGGCCTGCGCGAAGTCGCCCGGTGCACCGAACTGTTTGTCGAGCTGGTCGAAAAAGGCGAGGTCGATGTACACCTTTTGGTCGCCCGGGCAGTAGAACGGACCAGACGCGGCTTCCGCGGTGCCACAGGCCGAGTTCACGGCATCGCGAAACAGTACCAGCTTGGCGTCGGAGTACTGTGGAATGAGTCGATGCCACTGTGTCTGTGTGCTGTCGAGCACCATGGACACGAACTGGACCATCTGCTCCTCGCGGGGATCGTTGATAGGGGCCGCGGGCGCGCCCGACGCGGTCGGCATTCCTCCACCGCCGAGTCCCACAGCGCCGGACACCAGATCGCGCTTGAAGACCAGACTGAGCACGAGCAGGACGACAATGCCGCCCAGCCCGACGCGTCCGCCGCCGCCAAAACCTCGGCCGCCACCGCCGCCGGTTGAGCCGCGTTCGTCTTCGAGATTGTCGCTACGCCCGCCTGGAGTCCACCGCATGTCGCCGTCTGGAGTAAGAGTGTGTGATCACTTCATCGTGGTCGCAGGGTGCAGCGACAAGAATTCGTAGTCATCGACGCCGACCGCTTTGAGCCACGCGACGACTTCGACGATGCGCTGTGGAAGATAGTACCCCCGGCCGCCGCGGATACGTCGCACAAGATGCACCTCGCGCCCCTCCTGCGTCCACGTCGACTCGTAGGATCCGAAGAACGCCGTCGCCGAAACGTTTTTGGGGAGGTCTGCTTTCCAGCCGACTGGCAAGGTGATCCGGACGTCGGTTACCGACATGGACGGGGACAGGAGCTGGGCCGCGTCGATGGGGAACACCCGGCCCGGCCGCGTCTCGAGGTCACGCGCGAGATTGCGAAACGAGCGCGCGACACCGCGAAGTGTCGGACTGAGCGTAAACAATCGGGTGTCACCGACCACTTTGAGCGTCCCGTCGGCCATAAGCCGGTACGACATCTGCGCCGGCACGTTGAAATCCCGACCGCTCGACGTGACAACCGAATCCACAGTGGCGTCGGAGGGAAAGAATCGCAGGGCGAGCCCTTTGCTCAGCGTTTCGCGGCGCGTCGAGTCGAGTGGCGTCGCGAACGCCATGCGGAGCTGGTAGGACGAGACGCCGCCTGCGCTCTCTGTGACGTGCCCGAGTACCCGACCGGCGGTGTCGACGCTCAAACTGACGGTGAGCGCACTCGTGTTCTCATCAACCGGCGCCATGGGAAAGGTGATCTCTTGCGCACTGCCATCCGGGTTGACGATGACGCCCAGTGCGCCCTGGTAGGGGTCAGGAATCTCCCCGTATGGGACGGCGTCGGCGGTGAGATCGGTGTACGTCCACCCTGCCCCGTCACGCACCGCTGCAATAGCGTGATTGAATTGGAAGATCGACGGCATTGATCGGTCGGGGCGGCCGCCGAGCGCAAGCAACACCGGATTGGCGTCGATGCGATAGCGCCGGAGTGTCGCCACAAACAGTGTCGCCTTGTCTTTGCAGTCGCCGAACCCTGTACTGAGCACCTCACTCGGTGATCGCGGTTGATAACCACCGATGCCCAGTGCGACGGAGACGTACCGAATGTCTTGCGTGACCCAGCGATGGATGGCGCGTATGGTATCGAGTCGCGAGCGCGCGCCACTCGCCCGCACGAGGGAGTCGACACGTTTTGCAACGTCAAGGTTGACGACATACCGATCGCGCGCCAATCCGTCGTACCATCGCGCGAGGTCACTCCATGTGCCAGGCGCGGACACCGTCACGGTCATCACGACATCGTTCGAATCCGCAGCGAATGGCTCCGGCCGCATGCCCTGCAGCGCCTCTGCGGACCACGTGAGCAAGCGTCGTCCGTCGACCGTGATGTCGGTGCGGGGGACCCTGATGTTGCGTTCGGCGATACGCGGGGAGAACCCGACGGGGATGTCGAGCGTGAAGCGCGATTGCACTGTTGGCGTGGTGCTGTTCAACGTGCGGCGCAGAAAGAAATCACCAGCCCGCGGTGGCGCGGATTCTTCGAGCGACCAGGCGATGTCGACGATTGTCCCAACCGCGATGCCCGAGAGCGACAGTCGGCGCACACGCTGATCCTGATACACCGGGTTCGCCATGGCGGCGGGAAGATCTGACTCTTGCTCCTGCGCGGCTTTATCGCTGACCACCTCGCCGTTTGGTTTGAGCACGCGCACCCAATGCACGGTGAGCGTCTGATGCGCCTTTGCGTACCCGAAGGCGCGCTCGGCGAGGCCCCGCACGGCACCATCGTTGAGGACCTGCACCACCTGACGCGAACGCATAATGCCGCGACCGTCGGGCTCAACGCGATACGAGCCTTCGTCGAGCAGGACGACAACCGGCCGGTCCTTGAATCCAGCCGGATCAACGGCGCGACGCACAATGCTGTCCGAGGGCGCCGCTGTTCGTTGCGCAGCGGCGGTGTGCGCGACGAACACGAGAACGAGTATACAGAGCGCGGTGGCCCACGATGCGACAAGCGTAGCGTATCGCGTAGCGTATCGCGTAATGCTTCGCATCGCGTATCGCATAGCGTACTGCGATTGGCCGCACACGTGGAGTTCAACGGACGGTGACATCGACGACCTATACGAGACTGGCGGCACCGCAGCCGGGATCGACTACGACCTGAATGGTGCGCGATGGACGCCCGGTTCGCGAGTCCATCAGCCCGTGTCCAGTCGCCGACCACGGCTGTGCGCGTTACGCCGCGTGGGCGTCCTCGCGAGCGAACGCCAGACTGACCGCGCGACGTGCGCCGCGTTTGAGTGCTCGGTGCACCGACCGCGCGTAGCGAACGAAATTGGCGCCGGCCCACGGATGGCGTGCGAAGAACTCGAAGGGAATGAGTTCGCCCTTGAGTCGATTGCACGGTCCACAGGCCACCACGAGGTTTCCCGGGTCATGCGCGCCACCGCGCGCGCGCGGCACGACATGGTCCAGTGTGGCCGTCCGTTGATCAAGGCGGGTGGCGCAGTACACACACCGTTGGCCGCAGTCTCGCAGCGCCACTTGTCGGATGGCGCGTTTGTGCGCCGCGTGCGCGACGCGGCTGGCCCGCGAAAGCAGATGCCGAGGACCGCGACAGTCGGCATCGCCGCGATCCCCGCGCCCGCGGGTGGTCGAGCCATTTGCGCGTTGACTGTCGACGCTGCGTGCAAGTCGAAGACTCAGGCGTCTGGACATCAATCACACCTTCCCACAAACGACACCGCCCCGACTGAGGTGAAATTCCTCATGTCGGGGCGACAGGTGACGAAACGGTGGTCGAAGTTCAAGCGCATCGTCCTCCAGAACGTACTGGGTGAAGAGGGCGCAGTGAGATGTGCAACACTCGGTACGAGCGTCAGCAACCTCCGGACGGCGCGTGTACGCCATCACAAATGCAGGATAGAACGCCGGTCAGCCTGCGGTCAAGAGCCTTGTGCACGCCGCTGCAGTTGGCGCTACGCTTTCATACCACCGTCGCGGAGCGGGTCGCGCAACATGCTGCCGATGCGTGCGGCCATCGCGTCGAGTTGTTGACGGTTGGGCATTGTTGAGCCGGGAAATGGCAGTGGGACATCGAAGCCATCCCCTTCGCGGCGCGGGATGAGATGGATGTGGTAGTGCATGACGTTCTGTCCTGCCGCCGCACCGGAGTTGACGACGATGTTCATGTCGGTCGCGCCGGACGCGGTTTGCACGAACGGGATCAACTTGGTGGCGACTTTGTACAGATGCGCGCCGACGTCGCCGGGGATGTCCTGCAGCGTCTCGTAGTGCGCACGAGGTACCACCAGGACATGGCCTGGGTTGACTGGCTGAATGTCAAGGAATGCGATCGCCGTCGCATCTTCGTAACAAATGGACACCTCAGCGGCGCCACGCATCAGGTCGCAAAAGATGCAGTGGATCGTGGATGGCGTCATCGGAGCGGTTGGGGCATGCATGGCGTTGTCGACTCGTGCGAGGGCGAAGGACCGACGCGAGGTGGGCGCGATTGTCTGCTAGAATACTCCCAAAGGATATTCCCAAGGATATTCCTAAGCGATGTGCCTGCAGGATGTTCCCAACGGACGCACGGCGTGTCAACGCGTCACCCGGCCACTGGGTTTCCTCTCGCATTTTGCAAGTGGCTAGCTGGCGGGCTGGCAGCGAGTAGCTTTCGCAGGTCGTCCTCCTTCCCCACGTCCCGCTCCGATGGCCATTTCGACACGTCCGACCCGCGCGCCTGCGGTCACCGCGCCGCCCTTGTCTCAGGAGCAACTCCTGCGCGCGTATGGCGTCATGTACCTCTCGCGTCGCATCGACGACAAAGAGATTCAGCTCAAGCGGCAGAACAAGATCTACTTCCAGATTTCTGGCGCCGGACACGAGGCGATCCTCATCGCGGCAGGATTCCTGCTGCGGCCGTCGCACGACTGGTTCTACACCTACTATCGCGACCGGGCGCTGTGTCTGATGCTGGGCATGACGGTCAACGAGATGCTCTACAGTGCGGTTGGTGCGGCGATTGATCCGAATTCCGGCGGGCGCCAAATGCCGAGCCACTGGGGGCACAAGGCGCTCAACATCGCGTCGGGATCGTCGCCGACCGGCACGCAATTCCTGCAGGCCGTCGGCTCAGCGGAAGCCACGATGCGTGCGGCCAAACTCGGCGTCACCGAGGGGTTTGCCAGCGATGAAGTGACGCTCGTGACCACGGGTGACGGTACCACCAGTCAGGGCGAATTCTGGGAGTCGCTCAACACGGCGTGCAATCTCAAACTGCCGATCGTCTATCTGGTCGAAGACAATGGCTATGCGATCTCGGTTCCGGTGGAAGTGAACACGGCCGGCGGTTCGATTTCCAAGTTGGTGGCGTCGTTTCCAGGGCTCTATATCCAAGAAGTGGACGGCTGCGACTTGCTGGCGTCGTACGAGGTGATGGCGCGTGCGATCGCGTACGCGCGTGAGCGGAAGGGCCCCGCATTCGTGCATGCGAAAGTGATTCGTCCGTACTCGCATTCGTTGTCCGACGACGAAGTGTTCTATCGTCCGAAGGAAGAGCGCGATGCCGATGCGGTGCGTGATCCGCTCGTGACATTCCCCAAGTTTCTTGTGCGCGAAGGCATGGCCACCGCAGCCGAACTGGAAGCCATGCGTGAGTCAATCGATGCGGAAGTCCTGGCCGCGACCGACGATGCACTTGCGCAGGCCTTGCCCAATGCCGACACCGTGCACTACGCGGTGTACTCGCCGGATGTCGATCCGTGTGCACAGTCGTTTGATACAGAAGACGATCCGCAGTTCACGGGCCAGCCGACCACCATGGTGGATTTGCTCAACGCGTGCATGAAGGACGAGATGGCGCGCGACGATCGCATTCTGGTGTTCGGCGAAGATGTCGCTGACGTATCGCGCGAAGAACAGCTCGGCAAGGTGAAGGGGAAAGGCGGTGTGTTTAAAGTCACGTGGGGGTTGCAGAAACAGTTTGGCAGCACGCGCGTGTACAACTCGCCACTGGCCGAAGCGAACATCATTGGCCGGGCGATTGGGTTGGCGCATCGCGGATTCAAGCCGGTCGTTGAAATTCAGTTCTTTGATTACATCTGGCCGGCGTACATGCAGATTCGCGACGAGCTCGCGATCATGCGGTGGCGCTCCAACAACGCGTTCAGCGCACCGGTGGTGATTCGTACCACGTACGGCGGCTACATCCGCGGCGCGCCGTATCATTCGCAAACGGGCGCGTCGTTGTTCACGCACTGTCCTGGCCTGCGCGTGGTGTGCCCCAGCACTGCACTCGACGCGAACGGATTGCTGCGCACGGCCATCCGTTGCGAGGACCCGGTGCTCTTTCTTGAGCACAAGCATCTGTACCGGCAGACGTACAACAAGGCGCAGAACCCCGGCCAGAACTTCATGATTCCGTTTGGCAAAGCGCGAACGGTTCGCGAGGGCACGGACATTACACTGGTGACGTACGGCGCGACGGTGCAGCGCGCGTTGGTGGCGGCCAACCAGATCGCGGACGAAGGTGGGCCGTCGGTTGAGGTGATCGACTTGCGCACACTGTCACCATGGGACCAGGAGACGGTGTACAACAGCGTCAAGCGCACGGGGCGTGTGATTGTCGCGTACGAGGACGCGATGTCGTGGGGATACGGTGCCGAGATTGCGGCGCGGATTGCCGATGACTGCTTTGCGTGGCTTGATGCGCCGGTCAAACGGGTGGCGAGTACCGATACGTTTGTTGGCTACGCACCGACGCTTGAGGATGCGATTCTGCCGCAGGTGGAAACATTCCGTACGGCGTACACTGACTTGATGCGCTACTGATGCGCGGCGTACTCGGTGTCGTCGCGTTGGTGGTGTTGACCACGGGCGCCGCGGTGCCGGGCGCGTACGCACAACCGGTCGCGGTGGACGTATTGCTGCGCGGCGGACGGGTCGTTGATGGTTCCGGCGCCGCGGTGCGCGTAACGGACGTGGGGCTGCGTGGCGATCGCATTGTGTTTGTTGGCGACGCGAAGGCGCGGGGCGTGGTGGCAACGCGCACGGTGGATGCCGCGGGGCTGGTTGTATCGCCGGGGTTCATCGATCCGCACGCGCACGTGCTGGTGGACTTGCAGCAGCCGTCAACGAGTCGTCTTGATGGCTACCTGATGCAGGGCGTGACGACGGTGCTCACGGGCAATGACGGCGGCGGTCCGGTGAATGTTGGGGCTGCGCTCGCGACATGGACGCGAAACGGGATCGGGCCAAACGCTGGGTTGTTTGTCGGGCAAGGGTCGTTGCGCGGCACGGTGGTTGGTCGCGGTGCACAGGCGGCGACGCCAACGCAGATCGATTCGATGCGCGCGCTGGTGCGGCGGGCCATGCGCGAGGGTGCGATTGGCATGTCGTCCGGATTGTTCTACGCACCGGGAAGTTTCGCCACGACCGACGAAGTGATTGCGCTGGCCAAAGAGCTCAAGCCGTTTGGCGGCGTGTACGACACGCATCAACGCGACGAAAGTTCGTACGACATTGGGTTGCTCGCGTCCACGCGCGAAGCGATGCGCGTTGGGAAGGAGGCCGGCATCACGCTCAACATTTCGCACATCAAGGCGCTTGGTGTTGATGTATGGGGCCGATCGGATTCGTTGATCGCGATGATCCGTGCGGCGCGGGCGCGCGGCGACAAGGTATTTGCCGATCAGTATCCGTACACGGCGTCCGGCACTGCGCTCACGCCGGCGTTGGTGCCGCGGTGGGCTGAGGACGGCGGTAATGGCGCGCTACTCGCGCGGTTCGCCAACGACACGCTATTGCCGCGGTTACGGCGCGAGATGGAGGACAACATGCGACGGCGTGGTGGTGCGGCGGCGTTGCTGCTCACGTCGTCGCGCGATAAGGTACTCACCGGGCTCACGCTCGCGCAGGTCGCCGAGCGCATGAAGACCGATCCGATCTCGGCGGCGATTGCCGTGATCAAGAACGGCGGCGCGGGGATTGCGTCGTTCAACATGAAGCCGAGCGATATTGACGCGCTGATGAAAGAGCCGTGGGTGATGACGGGGTCCGACGGCAGCGATGGCCATCCGCGCAAGTACGGCACGTTCCCGAAGAAGCTGCGCGAGTATGTGTTCGACCGCCCGGTGATCACGCTGGAGGCGATGGTGCGGCAGTCGTGTGCGTTGCCGGCTGAGGTGTTTGGCTTGACGGATCGCGGTGTGCTCCAGGTGGGGGCGTTTGCCGATGTGATTGTGTTCGATGCGAAGACGGTGAAGGACCGGTCGACGTATTTGGAGCCGACACTGCTCGCGACGGGCATGCGATACGTCTTTGTGAACGGGGTTGCGGTGGTGGAGGAGGGACAGCCGACGAAGGCGACGCCGGGGAAAGCGCTTAAGGGAGCGAAGGCAGGATACTGAGCGCGCGTTCGGCGGATACGCGATTGCTGGCGATCAGGTTCCAGCGAACGATCTGGACGCGCGCCAGATCCAACGGTGGTTTGCGATGCGCCTGCAACGAGTCTGCCCGTGGCATATCAATCGTTACCTGGTGTCCAAATTTCATCGCGAGTGGCAGGACCAAAAAATCATTGCCAATGCGGCGGTGATCGAGTCGGAGCGGGACCGTGTCCGCGCTCGCTGGCCACACCAGTCGCGTAGAGTATACGGTCGATCCTTCAGCCGCAGGGATGCTGCGCAGCCGTCGCGTACTCATCGGTGCGTCGATCTCCAGGCGCAGACGCGATGGATACTCCACCACTCGGCTCACATGTATCCGCGTGCGTCCGTCATGCAGGACGGTATCGGCGGTCGGGCGCATCGATGCGAGCAACGCCGGTGCACGCTCTTCCACTGATCCGAGCACACGAACGTGGCGAATGTTGCCGCCAAGACTGTCCTGTTGAACCAATGTGAAGCGGAAGAAGTGCGTGGATCGTGACGTGCTCACCGTTGATTGAGGAGCACCCGTTGATCGCACCGATGACGGCACAGCGGAGAGTCCGTACAGCGGGAAGGTCATTGTGTGTCCATTCAATCCATCGACCCGTATCGAGTCCGGTCGGAATACGTATCCGTGTTCCTGGTTTGTCCCGGACGTGGTCACACCAATCGTGAGCGCCGCACCGGGGTCAAGCCACGCGAGCGAGCCCTCCTCGACGATAGCATTCACGGATTGTCCCGTGCTTTCGCCGACGGTCTGTGCCAACGGTTCCGTCTTCGTCACGAGGATTGCCCAGGCGCTTGCGGCGAGCAGTGCAGTCGTTGCAGCCAGCCAGCGACGACCTGTGGCACGGGACCGATAGACGACGATGAGGAGGATCGCGATGCCGCCAAGCGCAGCAAGATCGAGCGCCGTTGTTGTCGCTGCGTCCATCGAGCGGGACCATGCTGGCAACCCATCGCGCCATGACGCAAGGCTCACAATCGCCAGTGGCACGCCAAACATCACACCAAGAAACGAGGACGTGCGGCTCGTGAGCGAGGCGACGAGCATCGCAGCGACCAACACGCCACTCGCGAACAAAAATGGTGGCAGCAGCAGCGACACGAGCTCACTCGCGCTAAGTGAATAGCCTCGCAGAACAATCGTCAGCCCAACCAATGGCACCACCACCAGCACACCGAACACGACGCACAACTTGGCCGACAGTAGAGCCAATGGTTGAATCGGTCGACTGGCCCAGAATGCGAGACTGTTTCCTGGGGTATCGGACTGCACAATGAGTGCCGCGATAAGTACACCAACCACCCACAGCGCGGGTGCCGCGACGGCACGCGGGCCACTGTCTAACGTCAGCGATTGCGTTGCCGCAAGCGTCACGGCGATCGTCAGGATCGTGTAGCCGACCAGCCACCAGCGGAATTGCGTGACGTCTTTTCGCACGAGGTGTGCGACTTGCCCAATGGTCGTCATACCGCCACCTCCACCAACCCACGCGGCGGCCCTGACAGCGCCAGATACAATTCTTTGAGCGACGCCTCGCGCACCTCGCGTCGCGTCACACCGCGCAGGTCGACGACGGACTCGCGTTCATCGCTGCCCTGTTCCATCAACACGCTGAGCCGCAGCCCTGCACGTTCCACCGACAGCCAACTCGCTGGCAATTGTGTCGGCAACCGTAGCCCCGGCTCCGTCACCAACTCCACGCGCTTGTATCGTGCGCGCAAGGCATCGAGCGACTCCGACATACGCATCCGCCCGTGATCGAGAATCCCAACCCAGTCGGCGAGCGCTTCGATCTCAGCGATGTCGTGCGAACAGAGCAGCACCGTTGTGCCCTCAGCACTCGCCGCGTCAAGCAACCCACGCACGAGTTCATCCTTGACCGCCACATCCATTCCCGTAAACGGTTCATCCATGATGATGAGCGTGGGCCTCGACGCCAATGCGCACAACAACGCGACCTTCATGCGTTGGCCACGTGACATGGTGCCAATCACTTGTCGCGAGTCCAGATCGAATTGCGTGCGCAGCGTGCGCGCGAGTGCGGCATCCCACGTGGGGTAGAGCGGCGCACAGAATGCCTCCATCTGCTCGAGCCGCATCCATCGCGGCAGTTCCTGTCCCTCGGCGACATAGGACACGCGCTGTCGTTGCGCCATCGTCAGGCTGCGCACGGGCGTGCCAAACAACTGCGCGCTGCCGTGCTGCAGTGGCCGTGCACTCGCCAGCAGTTGGAACAAGGTGGTCTTGCCGGCACCATTCGCGCCAAGCATCGCATAAAACGCACCCTGTGGTACCTCGAACGCGATGTCGTCCAACACCACCTTCTTGCCGAATCGATACGACAGTTCGCGAACGGCGATCATGGGCGGTGTAGAAGGACTCATGCGTTGCGACCGGTAAGGACCGACGATGCGGCCGATTTCACCACGGATTGCGGCGCCGACAGTTCGGCCCACCGCGCAGAAAATGCATTGAGCACGTCTACCTCTTTCAGTCCGAGCCGCATGGCTTCCACCACGAGTTGCTCCACTTCCCGCGAGAGGAGTTCGCGACGCTCGGCCGCTGACGATTTGCGTCCCACCGAAACGATCGTGCCGAGTCCTGGCATGACTTCCAACAGGCCGTTGCGCACCAGTTCGGCGACCACCTTGTGGGCGGTGTTGGGATTGATCTTGAGCGCCTGGCTGAGCTCACGCACCGACGGGAAGGCGCTTCCCTCTGGCATGTCGCCCGACACCACGGCCTTCGTGGCGGCATACACGATCTGGCGATAGGGTGACTCGCCTGTGGTGAGCGCAATGTGGAAGGGGAGCATGTGGTGTACTATGTGCCCTAGTACAGCTAGATGTCAAGGCGTCAGTTCAGTGGCTGCCCAGCAACAGACGATTCGCCGCGTCGGCCCTGGGTCTATGTGTGGTGGCGTCTGGATGTAAGGTTTGGTATGCGTCCGGCATTGAAGAGACATCCATGACCATTCCGCGTGCCAATCCAGTGTCTCATGCCCGGCCTGCGCCCCTCGACGTTGCACCGCGGATAGACCTCGCTGCGCTACGGCGTGGCGACCCGGATGCAATTGCGGTTTGCTACCGCGCGCACGCGCCTCGGCTGATCGCACTCGCGTATCGGCTCACTGCATCAACGCAGGATGCGGAAGACATTGTGCACGACGTGTTTGTCGGCCTGCCGGAGGCGCTCGCGCGGTGCGAGGAGCGCGGCGCGTCGCCGGCTGGCTCGCGCGTGTGACAACTCGCGTGGCGCTCGTGCATCGTCGACGCGAGCGACGACGGCGAATGGTGCAGATCGATGGCATCACCGTGGCCGCACCGAACATTGACAAGGATCCACTCGCCCAGGACCGCGCGATGCGTGCACTCAGTCAACTCACACCGGCGCTTCGTCACGTGTTTGTGTTGCGCGTGGTCGAGGAGTACTCGCATGCGGAAGTGGCGGCACTCCTTGGGATCACCGTGAACAATTCAGAGGTCCGACTCCACCGCGCGATACGGCAGTTACGCGCAATCCTTGGGAGCATCGCATGACGTCGTTCCGCCACACTTCCCGCGATCCACATGTTGGGTCAAGCGACGACACTCTCGATACGTTCGTTGCGGCGATCCGCTCGACTGCAGTCCCGACGGCCGATGAAGCACTCCTCATACGCGTGCTGGAGCGCCGAGCCAGTGGGGTGCGTATTGTGCTGCCTTACGCTGTGCCAACCACCTCAGCCACGTGGAATGCGCGTCGGGTTGGCGGTCTTGCTGCGGCCGCGACGCTGATGATCGCCGCGATGGCTTGGTGGACAGTGCAACGGCAGCATCAGGCACCTGGAGCGACGTCCACGGTCTCCCCGCGCACCGGAATAGCTGCGACGAATCCGGATTCGCTTGCGACAAGTACGTCGCCCGCCGCAACACTCGGGCGATTGTTCGCACCGTGGCCGCAGATCGCGTACGCGCAGTCGCCGGGCGTCAAGCGTGAGCCAGCGTATGCGCCGGTCGTGATCCCGAATACGTCACGGCTAGTGGCGGCGCGGCGTACATATGTGCGCAGTCTCGCGAGCGACTATCACACGATGTTGCCGGGCCTCGTATTCGAGGTGGAGACTTCGCGGTCCGTCCGAAAGGGCGTGCCCGTCTGGGTTGTCGTGACTCGTAGTCCGAGTGGTGCGGCCGTTCCCGAGCCCGCAGCAGGCGACACTCGTGGTTATGACACGCTATGGCTGCGAGCGGACAACCTGAGACCAATTGAACGACGAAATCACATGGGAACGGCCATTGCATTCATGCAGTTGGTCACGGCCACAGAGGTACACGATTGGTTCGACGTCGATCCGGTAATGCGGCCACGTGTACTGAAGAGGCTGGCGACCACGCCAATCCCCCGCGCTCGAGGCCCTTTGCCCGCCAAGATGAGTCCCGCGCGGCGTGACTCAATGCTTCACGGAAGGCGGTCTTCTCCGTACGACTCGGCCCGCATCCTCATTAACACCGAGGCGGCCATGCATCTCCTGCTTCGAGCGATTCCGTTGTCCACCGGTTGGAAGGGGAGTGTCGCTGTGCAGGATGGCGCATATGCACCGTTAACTATCGGCGCCAAACAGTATCTTAACCTCAGCGTGGTCGGCGTAGACACGGTGCAGACTGTCGGCGGTCGCTTTCCGTGCTGGCGCGTGCTCCTCGACCTCGGTAAGAATCCAGGCATCTGGCACGTCAGTCAGCAAACCGGTGAGACGTTGCTCGCCGAAGGTCCGTGGGGTGAGAGCTACGCCAGGTCAGAGACGCGATTGATTGCGGGCGGCGAAGAAACCCGTCCGGCGCCGCGGCTCAAGGTCCGCTGACATCCAACATAGCGTTATGCAGATCCGCACTATGCAACTGTGCATAGTTTCGCACGCCAGCATTTCACGTACGGACGAGCAATCAGTTTGCGAGCCCAGCGCAACGAGTCCAGTCGACTACGCGCGAATCACGCGGACACCGTACCGCTCAATCACCGGGTCGCGCGTCACTAGCGTCAATCGCTCGGCGTGCGCCTGTACCACCAGCAACCGGTCAAACGGATCGCGAAGATGCGGCGGCAGCGCGGCGACGGCCTCGGCGTGCCGAAACATCACGGGCAACTCCGTGAAGCCTGATGCCTTCGCGGCCATCGACACGGAGCGACTCGTCACGACCTTGCCGAGCGCGCGCTTGATCGATACCTCCCACGCCGACACCACGCTCACAAACACTGCATCGGCCTCGCGAATAGCCAACGTGGCGTCGCGTGACAAACGTGCGCCACTGTCCCACCAGATGAGCACATGCGTGTCGAGGAGCAGTCTCACGATTCTCCTTCGAACTTCGCGAGCACCGTGTCGGGCAGCGGCGCGTCACAGTCGCGCGCGACTCTCCATTTGCCGCGCCCTTGCCCAGCAACGCGCTGACTCTTGTCATCGGGCGCTGGCACGAGCATCGCCAACGGACGACCGGACTTCATGATCACAATCTCATCACCGCAGACTCACCACTTACGACATCTCGCGTCCGGAACCGACGCGACACGTTCCCATCGATAACCGTCCACCTCGGGAACCGGTGGACCGGCAGGCTGTGTACGGGGATCCGCTGATCCCACATAGCGATCAGGCAACTTGGTAGCCCGCAGCGCGAAACACGGTCCAAACGCATTCGCTGCGGGCACCATCGTCTTGCCTCGGACGATGACCGAGTCGAACATCGCTCTGGCCGCCGGTCCGGCCGCCTTCGCCAGCGAATCGACCAGTTCGTCCGGCGTAAACCATCCGGGTTGTCCCCCTTCTCTCGCCTGATTGCCCAAGCCTCCCTCACCGCCCTGCGTACGCGCGCGCGTGATGAGCGGGAGCATGACGTTGTCGAGATTGCGGCGGCCCTTGCTCGTTTTGCGAATCCGCGCATCCATGTCCGCCCAAAACAAGAGGCCACGCTCGTACGACGCCGTGTACGCCCTGCCGTCCGTAAGCGGACTCGTTTTGGCGATTGAATCCGCTGGCATGTTCTTCCGCGGATTGGTGTAGTAGTTGCGCGTCTGCATGTTGATCTGCTGCAGGACAAGATCAATTGGTGCGAGACCGGAACGCAGCGCGAGCATCACGGCGTAGTATTCGTTCAATCCTTCAGTAAACCAGTTGTTGGACGGACCACCACCGCCCGGATTCTGCAGTCCATGAATGAACAGGTGTCCGGTTTCGTGCGCCAACAACAGCAGCGGACCTGTTTCGGTTGTGTCACGCGGGCCGGCCGGTGCGTTGAAGATGAAATGATTCGGGAGCGCGGTCCCACCAATTGCTGGCGGCGGCAGCATCCTCCCCATCACCCGATAGCGTCGTGCTGTCGTCTCGTGGTGAAATGCGCGCATATACTCGTACATCGATGCCACCCACTCCATCGCCTTTGGCGCATCCCACGGCGGCGTGCCGTGCCAGTACGCGGCAAACCCATCGCGATCTCCGGTCGCCGGATAGCGGTTGAGCGGCCCCGCCATGAAGAAGTTCATCGACAGCGTCGAGAGGGGACCGCGCACATCGTTGTCGTCTGTCAGCCCAGACGTTGTGATCGACCCGGCCGCAAGGTCGCTCAAGTCCCACCGAAAACGCGCGGCGTAATCGACGCCATCCATGGGTGTGACAAGAATCCCGCTCCCCTGTCCACTCACCGCGCCCTCGGCGGCGCGCAACATGTACGACGGATTGGTGCGCGTGCCAGGTGGCCACATGCGCGCCTTGAATGTGATGGTCACGGGAAACGTGACAGGCCGCTGGGCGCGCCAACGCCGACTCCCACCACTATCGCTAAGCACGGGGACGGGCCCCTGCACATCAACCATCTCCACGGTTTCCATACCGGCCGCCGCCGGAGGACCTGGAGGGCCACCCGGCACTTGCACCACAAAGGCGGGGTTGGTGACACCAGCGCTCCGGACGATCTGCTCGCGAATTTCGGCGTACTGCACGTCGGGCGCACCGTTGCGCACCGGACGCACGACAATGTCGATCGACGCCGCAGGGTCAACAACGACTGGCGGGCCTCCCCCGCGCTGCGCCGCAGCAGGTGAAGCGATGAGGGCGCCACACAAAATTCCCTGCACTAACGAAGAAGTTCGCATCTCGATGACTCCGCGTCGTCATACACTTGTGAGCCCAGAACCAGGCGAACTTACTGATCGCGACACGATTGAGCCAACGTGCGCTTGTGTGACATGGTCCACCGCGAGAACTTCTGTGGGGACGAACGCAGACTCAATTCGTGGAGGCTCCCGATGCCGATCGATCGCCGCACATTCGTTGCCTCGGCGACGTCCTTCGCCGCCGCCGCGGTCGTTGCCCCAGCACGCGCATTTGCGGACGCACCCAAACGACTGTCCCTCGTTGACGACCCGCTCGGTGTGCGCGCGGATTTCCCGATCCTGGACAATGGGCGCACGTTCCTCAATTCGGCCTACATAACGCCGAGCCCATTGGCAGTCACCGCGGCCGGTGCTGCGTTTTTCCAATCCAAGTCGACGCGACCCCTGTCCGTGGGCGAACTACTCAGCAAAACGGGCGAGGTGTGCACGCAGTTTGCCAAGCTCATTCATGCCGCCCCTGAGGAAGTCGGGTTTGTGTTTGCGACGAGCGAGGGTGAAAACACCGTCGCCAACAACGTGCCGCTCGCACCCGGCGACAACGTTGTCGTCGACGATCTGCATTATGACGGCGCCCTGGTCGTGTACCGGCAGTTGGAGAAGCGTCGAGGCGTGCAGCTGCGCATCGTGAAGCATCGAAACGGGGAGGTCACTCCCGCCGACTTCGCGAAACAGGTAGACGCTCGCACGCGACTGATCGCCGTGTCGTACGTCTCCTCGGTGAACGGCTTGCGGCACAACGTGCGCGCACTGGCCGATCTCGCCCACGCGCATGGAGCGCTGCTGCATGTCGACGCGATTCAGGCCGTCGGCATGTTCCCCATCGATGTGCACACCGACGACGTGGACTTCCTGTGCGCCGGGACATACAAATGGCTGCTCGGCGGATTCGGTGTCGCACCGTTCTACATCAAGCAGTCACTGCTTGATCGCGTGCCCATGGACCGCTTTGGCATTTTCCAGGTCACGGCCAACCTGCCCGACAACCACTTCGAGCTCAAGAAGACCGCGCGACGCTACAACTACGCCTCGCTCCCGTTCGCCGAAGTCCACCAGCTGGGCGCTGCGTTGACGTATCTCGAAAAAGTCGGTGTCGATCGCATTGCGGAACACACGTTGGGCTTGACCCGACGGCTTGAAACTGGACTGCTCGGCCAGGGATACACGCTCTTCACACCCGCCGGCAATCGGTCGTCCGTGTTGTGTTTCCATACCAAGAGACCGGCGGCCGAAATCAATAGCGCGCTCAGTGCGGCGATGGTGGATGTGAGCGTCCGTGAGGACCACATTCGTGCCTCGATTGCATTGTTCAATAACGCGGATGACGTCGATCGCCTGCTAGCGGTCACCAAGCGCCTTGCATAACGATGCAGCGCTCATGATCACATGACGACCGCGGTGGACGTGCTCCGCACGAATCTCGTGTGGGACAATCACGTGTGCATGCCGCTCAAACCGCATGACCAGACGTTTCTTCCGGAGCTGGCGCGCTGGAAACGCGTTGGAGCGGATGTGGTGTTTCTCAACGTCGGTTTCGGCGACTCTGGGATTGAGGAGCACATTCGCACCATCGCCAACTTCCGACACTGGTTGCAGCTGCATTCCGATCAGTACGTCCTCATCAACGCCGTCGAGGACATCGACCGGGCGCGCACCACCGGTCGGATGGCGATTGGCTTTGATATCGAGGGCGCAAACGCGATCGCCGACCAGATGAGCCTGATCCAGCTGTACTACGATCTTGGCGTTCGCTGGATGTTGATCGCATACAACAGGAACAACCGCGTGGGCGGCGGTTGTCAGGACGACGACAATGGTCTCACCGCGTTCGGACGAGACGTGATTGACGAGATGGCGCGCGTTGGGATGATCGTGTGCTGTTCACACACCGGGTTCAAGACGACGATGGACGTGATGGAGTATTCGTCCAAGCCCGTTATCCTATCGCACTCGAACCCACGCGCCGTTCATGAACATCCACGCAACGTCACCGATGCTGCGATGCGTGCCTGTGCCAACACAGGCGGCGTGGTTGGACTGAACGGGATCGGCATCTTCCTCGGCAACAACGACAACTCGACTGACACGTTCGTCCGCCATGTCGACTACGTCGTCGAGCTCCTCGGCCCGGCGCACGTTGCGTTGGGCATCGACTATGCGGTCGATCAACACGAGGTCGAGGACAACATCGCCAAAATGCGAGCGACGTTTCCGGCCGGGCTTGGGTATGAGGAAGGCGTCCGGATCATCCCACCAGAACAGCTTCCCGATATTGTCGAGCGCTTGCTGCAGCTGGGCTACACGGAGGAGAATCTGCGTGGGCTGCTTGGCGCGAATTTGCTTCGCGTCGCCAAGGCCGTTTGGAAGTCAGCGTGAACTAGCGCGAATGACAATTCACCACGTCCGGCATCGGCTATCGGGAACAGTCGTGACACGCCGCCAGAGATAGGCATCGATATCGGGAGCCGGTGGCATACCGACAGCCGCCGCGCGCGCTGCGTTCGATCCCAGATAGCGACCCTGTATTTTCGCCGGACGAAGCTCGAAACACGGTCCAAATGCGTTCGGCGCGGGCACGATGTCTTTTCCGCGTACGACGACTGAATCGAACAATTGTCGCGCTGACGGCCCGGCCGCCTTCACAAGCGAGTCGACCAACTCGTCCGGCGTAAACCACCCCGGTTGTCCCCCTTGTCTCGCCTGCACGCCGCCGTCCGCGCCGCCAAGTGTTCGCGCGCGCGTGATGAGCGGGAGCATGACATTGTCGAGCGTGCGCTTTCCTTTGCTTGCGGCGCGAATGCGCGCGTCCATCTCCGCCCAGAACAACGTGCCGCGCTCATACGAGATGTTCTGCGCCATAACGTCGGTGAGCGGATTGTTCATGGCCACAGAGTCCGCGGGCATATTCTTTCGCGGATTCGTGTAGTAGTTGCGCGTCTGCGTGTTCATCTCCGCCAGCACGAGCTCAGGCGACGCCAGACCGGAACGCAGCGCAAGTGAAATGGCGTAGTACTCGTTCAACCCTTCGCTGAACCAGTTGTTGGACGGACCACCTCCGCCCGGGTTCTGCAGTCCGCGAATGAACAGATGTCCCGTCTCGTGGGCCAGCAGCAGCAGCGGACCCACGTCACTGGTGTCATACGGCGCGGCCAGCGCATTGAAGATGAAGTGATTCGTGAGTGCAGTCCCGCCGTAGGCCGGCGGCGGCAGCATGCGGCCCATCACCCGATATCGTCGCGGGCTCGTCTCGCCGTGAAACTTGCGCATGTATTCATACATCGATGCGACCCACGCCATGTCGCGCGTCGCATCCCACCGCGTCGTGCCGTGCCAGTACGCCGCGAATCCATCGCGATCTCCCTTGGCCGGATAGCGGTGAAGTGGCCCCGCCATGAAAAAGTTCTGGGCAAGCGTCTGGATCGGCGCGTGCACATCGTTGTCGTCGGTCAGTCCCGATGTGGTAATCGAACCGGCAGCAAGGTCACTCAGATCCCAACGAAAACGGCCAGCATAATTGACGCCATCGGTTGGCACTACGAAGATGCCGCTCCCCTGGCCACTCACTGCACCGTCCGCGGTACGCAACATGGGCGACGGATTGGTGCGCGTGCCGGGCGGCCACATGCGCGCCTTGAACGTGATGGTCACGGGATAGGCAACGGGACGCTGGGCACGCCACGGCCGACCACCACCGCTGTCAGTGAGCATGGGAACCGGTCCCAGGGCGTCGACCATTTCCACCACTTCGAGGCCGGCCGGAGGCGCACCCGGCGGTGGTCCCGGTACCTGAACGGCAAAATTCGCGTTCGTCACGCCGGGACTTCGCGTGAACACCGCGTGCACCTCGGCGTACTGCACATCGGGAGACCCGTTGCGCACCGGGCGCACGACGATGTCAGCGGTTGCCGCAGCGTCAATGACGGGTGGCGTACCTCGGCCGCGCTGCGCTGCAGCCGGTGTCGCGAGAATCGCGCCACATAACAGGTGTCTGACAACAGATGGAATGCGCATCTCGATGATCCCGGTGAGCAAGCTCGCGTCGCGCTCGATTTGTGCGCCAGCTGATCAAGGTAAGCATTTGCGTTTCCTCGTGGATTGCTTGCAATATCCTAATTGCCACCCAGCGGCCGCCGTCGCTGCCCAACCATGCGGCGCCAGGTCGCCGCACAAATCACTGCTAGACGAGGAGGACCGGATGGAGTTTCTCGGCCTTGCTTCGGTTGCGATTCGCCACCGGAACGTGCATGCGGCGCTCTGCGCTACGCTGTTGCTGTTGCCGCGTTATTCCAGTGCGCAGGGAACGCTCGAGGACTATCGCCGGGCGGCCACCATCGGCCAGCGGTTCGCGAATCTCACCACGGGCCTGGTACAGGCAGAGGCCTGGATCGGGCAAACGAATCAGGCGGTGTACCGAGTCACGGTACCGGGCGGCGCACAGTTCGTGCGCGTCGATGCCGATCAGTGGACGAAGCAGCCGGCCTTTGATCATGCGGCCATTGCGAGAAGTCTCTCGACGGTCGCCAGTCAGCAGTATACCGCGATCACGCTCCCATTCGCTGCAATTTCCGTTGTAGAAAATGGTGCGGCGTTTGAGGGTGACGCGACCGGATCGCGCTATCGCTGCATGATCGCGACGTCGTCGTGCTCGCGGGTGAGCGGAGCATCGACAACAGCAGGAGGCCAAGGAGGTGGAGGCGGCGGCGGTGGACGCGGACAGGGCCCCAGCGCCCCGCGATGCACCGGACAGGCGCCCCTGCCGCCTGGCCAGCGTGTGACCGACGTATTCTCGCCGGATTGTCGGACGGTCGCATTTATTCAGAACTACAACGTGGCGATTCGGCCGGCGCCAGCTCCCGCCGCAACGGGTGGCGGACGCGGTGGACGTGGCGGCGGAGGCACCGGCGGCGGCGGCGGTGCAGCAGCCAGCTTTACGTCGCTCAGTACCGATGGCTCCGAAGGCGATGCGTATCTAGCCACTTCGATTGAGTGGTCGCCTGACTCGAAGAAGCTGGTGGCCTATCGGCAGAAGGCCGGCTACAACCGCGTCCCCCAGTACATCCAGTCGTCCCCGACCGACCAGGTCCAGCCAAAACTCGTACCATACGGTCAGGTGCCTGGAAACTTCGGCGGCGGCATTTATCGCAAGGCTGGTGACATACTCGATTCGAATCAACCGGCACTCTTTGACATCGACACGAAACGCCAGATCCTGATCGACCGATCGCTCTTCCCGAATCCCTATGCGATCTCGCGCCCCGTGTGGCGCAAGGACAACGGCGCGTATTCGTTTCAGTACAACGAGCGCGGTCACATGATCTACCGGGTGCTCGAGGTCGACGCATCGACGGGTGCCGTGCGTCCGATGGTGGACGAAGTGACCAAGAGTTTCTTCATGTATAGCGACCGGGGACACAACGTCGCCTACGATGTTGAGGCGAACTGTCGACTAGCGCAGGGCGGCGGTTGTGCGACGTACGCTGGCGGTGAACTGGTGTGGGCGTCGGAGCGCGACGGATGGAACCACCTCTATCTGTTCGATGGCAAAACGGGCCGCATAAAGAATCAGATTACGAAGGGCGAGTGGGTTGTGCGCGGCGTTGACAGTGTGGATGTCGCCAACCGTCAGATCTATTTCCGCGCCGGCGGAATGAGTGCGACGCAGGATCCGTACTTTATTCACTACTATCGCATCAGCTTCGACGGCACGGGCCTCGTCGCGTACACTGAGGCAGACGGGTCGCACACGGTCACGTGGTCGCCCGATCACCAGTACTACATCGATTCCTATTCGCGCGTCGATTTGCCGACGGTCGTGGAGTTGAAACGCACGAGCGATCGCCGCACGCTGGCACTGGAAAAGGGTGACATGACGGCGGCAATCAAAGCCGGATTCCGTCCACCTGAAGTTGTCGTATCAAAAGCGCGAGACGGGAAGAGCGACATCTGGGGCATCGTTGTCCGACCCGTCACGTTCGATCCCAAAAAGAAGTATCCGGTCATCGAGCAGATCTACGCCGGACCGCACGACTCATTCGTGCCGAAGACATGGGGTGGTGGTCAGAATCTGCAATCGCTCGCGGAAATTGGTTTCGTGGTCGTGCAGATTGATGGCATGGGCACGAGCAATCGTTCGAAGGCGTTCCACGATGTCGCGTGGAAGAACATTGCCGACGCCGGATTTCCCGACCGCATTCTCTGGCACCAGGCGGTGAACAAGAAATATCCGTGGTATGACATCACGCGCGTCGGCATCTACGGCACGTCAGCGGGAGGACAGAACGCCGCTGGCGCGGTGTTCTTCCATCCAGAGTTCTATGACGTCGCGGTGGCGAACTCTGGTTGCCACGACAACCGCATGGACAAGATCTGGTGGAACGAGGCGTGGATGGGTGAGATGGGTCCGCACTACGAGTCCAACTCCAATGTGACGGCCGCGAAAAATCTAAAAGGCCATCTCTACCTGACCGTCGGTGAGATGGACACGAACGTCGATCCATCATCGACGATGCAGGTCGCTAACGCACTGATTGCGGCGGGCAAGGACTTCGATCTGCTCGTGGTCCCGAACGGCGGCCACGGAGCTACTGGCCCGGACGGCACTCGGCGACGCAACGACTTCTTCGTTCGCTGGCTGATGGGGGTGAATCCGCCCGACTGGAATTCGGGAATCTCACTTCGCGCGAGTGGTGCAGAAAACGGGGGAACCGGTACTGGCGGAGGCGCTTTCGATTTCCCGAGCGACGAGCCGCCACCACGTGGCTTCTTCGACGACGATCCGAGTTTCACGTACCCGATGTTCTGGTGGTACTGACCTTCTTGCTCGCGCCGCATACATCACGCGACTGCGCGTATCGCTCAACCAAGCAGTCGACGACGCGTTTCGGCGGTGGTGGCCGCGACCACAAGACCGACTGCGGTGAGCACGTCGTGTCGGCCTGACACGCGCCAGGCAGACTCGAGCGCGTCGTCGCGGGCGGCGTCCAGTCGGTCGCAGACATCGGCCACGAGCTCCCTGGCGAGCGCTGGCGTGAGACCAAACGAGCGCGCGGCTTTCACCAGTGCTTCCGGATGGAGCGCCGCCAAGTGCGGCGCACCCGCGAAGAGCAGCGGAAGCGCCGTGTAAAGGTCCTTGTAGGACCAAGGCCGACGGTGCGAATGCGGCACGGACATCGGCTGCCGAGGACAGACGGTACGTCGGCACGTCGGGTGGTTTCTGGCCGTTGGGCCACAGCGAGAGAGCACCAGCGCACTCCCCGCCGAAAATCCCCAGCAGACCGACCACGTCCGTGGAGGCCCGATGCACGTGGGCGGCGAGGAGGTCGCGGAGTTCGCCATCGGGCAGGAGGTTCTCGAAGCACGGGAGCGACTGGTGCTCCGGGTATGGTTCGGCGCGCACAGGCAGGCGGACACTGACCGCTGCCGTCTGGTCGCCCAGCACGCTGGGGTCGTAGGTAAAGGTGCCTGGGGTGCCTCGGTGTACTGGGCCGGCAAGCGTGCCAACGCGCCGCCTATCCAGGTACACGGCGACGTGGTCGGCCGCGCGATCGGTGGTCGGGGCCGTCATGGGGCATTACCCTTGCCTATATCGGTTAGATACAACCGTATATGCAACATCGGTCTAAGTATAGAAATTCGACGCTTATGACTTCGCGTCTGCCAACGCCTTGACCACAACAGCCAGTGCCCGCACACGCGCCCCATCACTCGCGCTGCTCGCCTCGCGCATGATCTGTGCGGCGAGCTTCTCGAGCGATGAGCGACGTTGCGCACGACCGAGTGGCTCCGTGCGATCGAGCTCCCGACCGATTGCCTGACGACGATCTGCGGGCAGTCCATCATTGCGCGCCAGCTGATCAAGATACGCGCGCGCCACCGGGTAGGCCGCCGGCCACACGATTCTCGGTTGCGTTTGCGGATTGAATACATCGTAGCGAACGAGACGTGCCGCATCGATCTCATGCTGCGACAGGTGTTCGCTTGGCGTGAGTGACAACATGTCGATGCCGCGCGCGATCTCGGAACTGATGATGTGGCCGTTGTACCAGTACGCGCCCCACGATCCGGCAAAGGACATGAGCTTGGTCGAGTCCATCGGGCCCCGATCAAAGTACGCGATCTCTTTCGGGTGCACCGCGTCGGTGAAATCGACGACAGAAACGCCGCCCTGATACCAAGCCTGCACCAGAATGTCGCGGCCCGGTACCGGAATGAGTGACCCGTTGTGCGCCACGCAATTCTCTTCGCCAGTCTGCGCGACGGGCAGCTTGTAGTAACTCGCTGATGTGAGCGTATACCCAGAGAGTGTGTAGATCGCGTTAGCGCCCCATTCAGGTTTGTCCGTCGCTCGGCAACGCGCCGCCTGGCCGCCGCCCCATTCGTCGGTGAACACCACCGTCGTGCCGTCGTTGTTGAACGTGGCCGAGTGCCAGTACGCAAAATTCGCGTCGGACACGGCAGCAACACGCCGTGGGGCTGACGGTGTTCGGATATCAATCAGGATGCCGTTGCCAGAACACGCGCCGGCGGCAAGACCAATCGCCGAGTAGACGGTGATGTCGTGGCACTGGTCGGTGATTTGGGTGGTCTGCGTGCCTTCCCCGTGGTTTCCCCCCATCCACAGCCCTGCAAGCCTGCCGGAGTCGGCAAACATGCGCGGAGAACTGATCACCCGGGCCGTCTGTGGCGCAGCCAGAGGCACCTTGATCACGTCGATGCGAAACAGTGACGTGCTGGAGTCTTTGTCAGCTGGCTGGCCCGAGCATCCCGCCAACTCGTTGGGCGACCTGACCGCGAACGTGCCCGATGCGTAGAGGTACACATTGGCTTTGTCGTTCGGATCTACGACGAGCGTTTGCGTGTGCGCTCCGCGACAGGTTTGTATTGTGGCAATCTGCCTCGGATGATCGACGTCGCTGATGTCAAAGATGCGAACACCTTTGAAGCGCTCCTTGCTCACTGAGTCGCGCACGCCCTGCGTTCCGCAATCGACGCGACCGTTGGGCATTTCCGCCGCAAAGAATAGCAGGTTCCCATAGATGGATGGATCCATCTGGCCGCCTGGGCAGACGAACGTCGTGCGGAGTTTGAGCGACTTCGGATTTGTGGTGTCCCAAACTTGGAAACCGTGAAAGTTGCCCTGCACAATGAAATTCCTGGCAAACGCCAGGTCGGCATTGATCACCTGCAGGTCGTTGGGATTCGCGGGGTTAAAGAAACCCGCCGGTCGCGCCGTCGAAGACACGAGATCCATGTTCCAGATCGCCTGCTCGGCATTCATCCAACCGGCGCGCAGTGTGGCCCGCGGATCCGGCTGTGGAAGCCCCTTCAGAAACTCGGCGAGATAGCGCTTCCAGATGGCCGGTACGGAGTGCGTGGCATGCCCGCGTGTCTCGTCGGTGATGGGAAGCAACACATACCGACCATGCCGTACCCGCGGCATGAGCTGCTCCATGAGCCCAAGCTCGGGCGGATTGATGAAATCGTCGGCGGAGTTAATCGCCAAGACAGGCGTCGTGATCTTCTCGAGATCGTGCGACGGATCGTAGTTGCGTGACGCATCCAGCGCATAGATGAGATCATTCGCGTCGAACGGGCTTTGCTCGGCGTGCGCAGTACGCATTGCCACGGAGTCGGCGGCGGCACGCGTCGGCGCCTGCTTCTGCATCAGGCGCGGCGATGAGCCCGAAAGATTGATGATGGCCGTTGCGGCGCGCAGTCCGGCGATCGGTGGCGTGAGGTAGTTGCCGTCGTTGTACGCCGGGTCGCTCGTCACGTACTCGATCATCAATTTGCGCGTGAGTCGATTGCGGCCGGCGATCTCGGCCGGCGCACACGCCAGCGGCACCGCGCCATCGATGAAGGTTGGATATCGCTCGATCCACACCCAAGCATGCATGCAGCCCATCGACGTGCCGAGCATGAGACGCAAGTGCTCGACGCCAAGCGCTTTGGTGAGCAACTCGTGCTGGGCGAGCACCATGTCGTTGTACGTGTACTTCGGAAAACTGGCGCGCATTCCGTCGCTCGGCTTGCTCGACTTGCCGTGCCCAATCGCGTCAGGAATCACGACGTAGTACTTGGCCGTGTCGAGGAGTTGGCCTGGCCCGAACAGCTCACCAGCGAATGTTCGGTTCGCGAATCCAGCACCCGATCCGGTGGTCCCATGGACGAGAAGAACAGCGTTCCGGACAACGCCGGCCGCATCGCGCACTGGTTGGCCGAACGTGTAGTAGTGGACGCGCAACTGAGGCAGCGTTTCACCGGTTTCGAACGCGAAATTCGGAATGGCATAGTCGGCGCCGACCGGCGCCTGTGCCGCCGCGACCGACGCGCGGTAGAACAGCAGGGCAACAGCGTGATTCGTCGGGGAGAGACGTTTGGCAATCGAAGTCATGATGCTCAGTGCACGCGCGTGCGCGCGAGTGGGGGCGTTAGTCCACTTCTGGCAACTAGTGCGTTGACCCGTTCGATGTCCGTCGTGAGCGTACGCGTCGTTGCCGCCTGAAACGCAGAAGCACGTTGGCGCAATCGCGCGAGCTGCTCGCGCTCGCCCGACGTAACCGGACCAGATACTCCTTCCACACTCGAGAGCAACCCGCCGATGTCGGTGTTGAGCTTGGGCGACACATGTAGAATGTCCAGCGCCACGGGGTCGCCCTTAGCACCGCCGGTCACGACCGCGGCTTCCAGCGAATCGACGCGCGCAATCAGCGATTGAATCGCCGCGTCACGAGCGCCAACTGGCGCGTTGAGCGCGCGGGTGGCGAGTGCACGCGCCTGTGCGCGAATATCACGCAAGTCGGCGATCGCGCGGTCCAGGTTCGTCGACATCCTTGACAGCGTTGCGACCATGGCCGCGTGCTCACGTTCCGCCGCCGGCGTGCTCGCTGCGCGTGGATCGGGCACCACCGTCAGTGATTGCGACACCGTCGTCGTACCAAGCGTCGTGCGCACCCGGTATTGGCCAGTCGGCATGCCATGCATGTTCTCGGCTGACGTGCGCCGTCCACGGAAGTCCCACGCAAACTCATGCAGACCGCGCGCGGTGCCGAGTTGCGCGACATGTCGAACAACGACGCCAGCCGCGTCGAGAACGTCGAGCTGCAGCGTGTCCGTCGTTGCCAACGTACCACCGAGTGAATAGCGAATGGTCGCCGCGCCGAGTACGCCGCCGGAACGCGCGCTTCCGTTGAGCCGCGTGGCGTTTTTTGGCTTGAAGAGAAACAGGGGCGCGCTCGCTACCGCGGGCTGCAGCTGACGAAGCGGCGTGATGTCGTCGAGCACCCAGAAGGCGCGGCCTTCCGTCGCAACGATGAGATCATCATGATGAACCTGTATGTCCGAGATCGGCACGATGGGAACACCATGCTGAAACGATTGCCATGCGCGGCCGCCGTCGAACGAGATCCAGAGTCCGTGCTCCGTGCCCGCGAAGAGGAGGTCCTTGCGCACAGGGTCTTCGCGAATGACGCGCGCGGGATGGTCACGCGGGAGCAACGTGGCAAGATCCGTCCAGGTTTTCCCGTAGTCGCGCGTCCGGAAAAAATGCGGCGTGTCCTCGCCCCATTTGCGACGCGAAAACGCGATGTACGCGGTGCCGTGCGCGTGCGGTCCCACTTCAATGCTGTACACAAGTCCTTCGCCCCAGCTCGGCGAGGTCACATTGCTCCACGTACGACCGTTGTTGCGTGTGAGTTGCACCAACCCGTCGTCCGTGCCAACCCAAATGGTGCCCTGCTCGCGCGGCGATTCCACGATGTGCACGATGGTGTTGTAGATCTCTCCGCCCGCTCCTTCGTGCCAGAACGGCCCACTGCGCCCTTGGTGATCTTTGTCGTTGCGCGTGAGATCTGGTGAGATGGGCGTCCAGTTGAACCCGTTTGTCGAGCGAAACACCACGTTTGCGCCGTGGTACATCACCGTGGCATCGAACGGCGACCACGTGAGCGGCGCGCTCCAGTTGTATCGGTACGGCAGCTCGAACGACGCACTGCCCAGATGTTGACCGCCGGGAAACTCGGTCACCGACCGTTGAATCCCTGTCGTCAGATCGTAGCGGTGGAGCTCACCGAGAAAGCCCGTGGCGAAAACGATCTCCGGCTTCTTTGGATCGAATGCGAAGCGCGCAGTCTCACCTCCGGCGAGGGGTGTCCAGTTGGACGTGGTCGCCCTTGCGCCGCTCGTGGCACCAAGCTCTCGGCTCGGTATCCTGAGCGACGGCCCGTCTTGCTGACCGCCATAGAGGTTGTACGGAAAAAGTTCGTCCGTCTGCACGGCGTAGAACTGGCCAGTTGGTTGATTCTCGACAGAACTCCAGCTCTCGCCGGCGTCGAACGACACGACCACACCACCATCCGTCGGGAGGATCATATTCTGTCCGTTTGCCGGATTGATCCACAGCCGATGATTGTCACTGTGAGGCGACGGTCGCTCGGCATACGTGATTCCGCCGTCGCTGCTTCGGAGCAGTGAGAATCCTGGAGCGAACACTACATCAGCGTTTTTGGGATCGACCGTCACGGTGGAGAAATACCAGGGTCGCACTTGCAGCATGCGGTTGCCGCTCATGCGTCGCCAACTGGCGCCGCTATCGTCTGATCGATACATGCCGCCGGATTCTGCTTCAACCACCGCGTACACACGACGTGGGTTCGCGGGCGCGACGGCGATGCCGATCCTCCCCATGATTGCCGGCAGTCCGTTTGTGAGCGGCATCCACGTGTCGCCGCCGTCACTGCTCTTCCAGATGCCTGAGCCGACACCGCCCGAGCGGATCGACCATGGCGTGCGCTCAAAGTCCCAGAATGTCGCGTACAGCAGTCGAGGGTTCGTTGGATCCATCACCACCTCACTCGCGCCGGCGCTGGGCGAGACGAACAAGATGCGTTGCCACGTCGCGCCTCCATCCGTGGTGCGATAGACACCGCGATCGTCGCTCGGCCCCCACCGGCTGCCGAGCGCGGCGACATACACAACGTTCGCGTCACTCGGATGCACGACGACGCGCCCAATCTGTTTGGTCTTTTCGAGTCCAACATGCGTCCACGTCGCACCAGCATCGATGGACTTGTAGACGCCGTCGCCAGTGGACGACATCTGGCCACGAACCAGCGCCTCACCGGTGCCGACGTACATGATCGACGGATTGCCCTCGAACACGGCAATGTCGCCGATCGATCCGGTGTTCATGAATCCGTCGCTGATGTTGCGCCAACGTCCGCCAGCGTCTTCCGTCTTCCACAGACCGCCGCCGGCCGCTCCCATGTAGTAGACACGCGGATTGCCCGGCACACCAACCGCCGTGGTCACTCGACCAGCACGATTCGTCGCGATGTTCCGCCATTGAAACGCCTGAAACATCGACGTGTCATACGCCTGACCCGCGGACGGCGCGGCATCGAGCGCGAGCGCACCCGCAGCGAATAGTGCCGGCCATGTGATCCGCACGTGCATCAGTGCCGCACCACGGAGCGCATGAGGGCTTTCACATCATTGCTGAACAACGTGCGAGCCGGCATGTCGAGATACATCTGGTGGGCGCCGTCGTAACACTTCCACTGCACCGCGTCCTTGTACGGTGACGTGAGCCGTCGTGCGCGTTCCGCGTTGATCGAGCAGCCGCCCAACGGATCGTAGGCGCCCTGGGCCACGAGCACTTGCAGTTTTGGATTGAGCACGATGGCGTCTGGCGTCGACGGCAGCGTACCAACTTTCGGAATTCCGAGCATGCCGGCCTTCGCAAAGTCTTCTTGCGCTTTGGCAAATTGCTCTGGCGTCGCGTCGTAGATAGACGAGTGGACCCAGCGCGAGTTCATACTCGCCGGATACTTCCCGGATGGCGCGAACCCTTGCTCTAACGTTTCACCGCCATCCATGCCGATGTACGGCAGATCCGTGCGATAGCCAAGCTCGCGACGAACGTAACGCAGCGCAGCCGCAATCCATGGTTTCACCAGCGGCGTCGATCGACGATAATCGGAGGTGAGTGCGCGCTTGCCATCAACGGGAAATGCACCAAACCAGTTCTGGGACGAGAGAATCAGTTTCTTTCGGTCGAGTCCATCGGTGTTGTATCCCGTGTGGGCGGTCAGTTCCGCGGCGATGGTGTTCCGCTCCACGTCCGACAACATGTCGACGCGAAGGATGGCTGGCAGGTACCGCTCGCGTACCCATTGTTCGGTTGTCGCACGCACCGCATCGGGCGTCGATCCCAATTCGCGCGGCGTCTTCTTGAAATGCAGTCCGACGACCGCCATGTCGGCGACGTGCATCGCCCAATCCACGATATTTGAATTCTCGAACGACGGCAAATCCGTGCTGCCCGAGATGTGCAGAATCGCCTGCACGTTGAAGCCGCGTTTGAGCACCGCGTAGCCAACGCGTCCCGCTCGCGACGAACCATAGCTTTCGCCCGCGATGATTACTGGCGCCGTGTCCGCGTCGTGCAACAGCAGCCAGCTGCGGATGAATTCCGTTTCGGCCATGACATCGCCCACGAGCAGCGCAAACTCCTTCACGTATTCCGGCTTCGTCGCGCGACTAAAGCCAGTGCCGACCGGGTCGATGAAGACGAGATCGCTCTCGGTCAGCCATGTATCGGCATTGTTCACGAGGTGATCGCCTTCACCGCGCAGCGGACCGGCCACCTCGAAATGGAGGGGTAGTGCCGGCCACCCTGGGCCGCCATTCCAAATAAACGACACCGGTCGCGGCTTGCCCGGCGAGGCCACCCGATACGATGTGTAGAACATGTAGGCATGCGCCTCGCCCGTTTCCACATCGCGAATGGCGATGCGCCCCACCTCGGCCGTGTAGGCTAACGTGCGCCCGTTGATCATCATCTGGTGACGCGTGACGACTGGCGGCCGCTCAGGCTCTACCTGCGCGCTGGCCACACTGGCGACGGCGAGAAATCCGGCGACGGTGACGACCATCGAAACGGTGCGATGGCACATCATGTTGTGCTACTCCGCTAGAGTGGGCCGCAAACAACTAGGGGCGAATGATTCCGATGTCACCCTCGATTTGCACCTTCGTGCCGAACGGCGCCGAAATCGTCTTCAGCTCGTTGAGAATCTTTTTCGCGATATCAGGCGCAGCAAACGACGGGACACCCTTTGGCTTGTTGCCCACTGGGTTCAAGTCGATCGGATAAATCCTCACTTCCTTGAGCTTTCCGCCTTCCCATGTCGTGGTGGCGAAAATGCTCTCCCACATCGTGAGCGTGACGCCGCCGCCCAGCTGGCGGATGGATTGGTCACTCGGCGGTCCGGTTGGTCCCGGCGCGGACAGCAACCGCGGCTCGCCGCCCATGTTGGTGCCGGCCGGCTGGCCAGAGAATGAGAAACTGGCCAAGCCGTAAAAAATTGGTTTGCCTTTGTAGATCTCGATGCCGCGAATCAGGTGATTGCCGTGACCGGCGACAACATCCGCGCCAGCATCAACGACACTGTGGAACAGTTGCACGAGATAGTCGCCGGGAACAGGATTGCTATCGTCCTCCCCCGTCGCTGATTGATGCGCGTGAATCGTGAACACGGTGAGATCGGAATTCTCCTTCGCCTTGTGCACGGCCTGCATGATGTCTTTCAAATCGAATTGATTGATCCGATACGACAGTCCAGGCTTGTCGCCGAGCTGGTAGATCTGATCGAGCACCATGAGTTGTTGCGGCACGGTGGCGTCAGGTACGCTGCCGGGTGTTCGCATGCCCTTGAGCTGCTGCAAGAGCTGCATCTCTGGCGCAGTGACCTGCTGAAACAGCGTCGTGCGGACCGTGCTGATGCCCGTGCGTTCAGCGAGCGCGCCTCGTCCATCGGCAGCGACGAAGTTTGGCTTGAATGTGCCGGCTGTGGCCACGACCGCGACGCGTCCCTTGGGCGTCGCCAGCACCGTGGCGGCGCGGGCCTCGCGCATGTTGGCGCCCGCACCTGCGTACGCGAGACCCGCGGCCTTGAGCAGGCGCAAATTCTCGAGCAACGCGTCCGCCCCGTAGTCCATGCCGTGGTTGTTGGCCATGGTCAGGATATGGACACCCATGTTCTTGATGTCCCACGGCGCTGTTGTGTCAGACGGCAGCATGGCCCCCGTTTCATTCACCGCGAACCGCTTTGTTTGGACATTGAACGCCGGACCCTCCTGATTCGCGAGCACAAAATCTGCGCCTCGCACAATGCGCAGCACGTCGTCGAATGCTCGCACTCCGAGCCCCGTGACCGGACGGACTTGCGAGATATCGCCGAGCACCGCGTACACGAATCCATCTTTCACGGTCGCGCGAGGCGGCGATGCAAAAACAAGCGATGCGGCCGTTGTTTGCGCGGTGGGTGGCGGAGACCGCAGTGCGGGGTCCGACTGTGCACCGACTGCACGGGCCAACGCTATCGACAGGACGGCGACCGACGCCGTACGGACCGCGAGTTTCATGGTCTGCTCCGAGGAGAAGTGGCCGTCGTCAAGGAAAAACCGTATCATCAAACTGTTGCTATCCGATCTGAACGACTTCGCTTGCGCGAGAACCTGCCATGACCGTCCGCCACGCTTTTGCCTCTCGCTCGCGCTTGGCGGGACACGTCATTGCCGCGATGGCACTGCTCGTCACCGCTCGCAGTATCTGTGCGCAGACCGCCGGTGGCACAGGCACCGCGCAAACGACACTGCCACGCTGGATCCCCGACCCCGCATCACAATTGCTTCCCGCGCCGCTCCCGGCCACCGTAAAAGACGGATTCACGCTGGTCACACTCGGCGATCTCCTCTACTGGCGTCCGGTGCGAGCCCAAATCGACAGTGCGATGGACAATGCACTGCGCATCGTTCGCGCGGCCGACTTCGCAACAGCAAACCACGAAGGCACGTTCTTCGATCTTCAGGCAAAACGCATTCCGCCAAGCGGCGCTGGAGGCGGCGCGCTCATGGTCGGCTCACCCGACCTTGCCCGGGACATCAAGCATCTCGGCGTGCACTTGGTCAGCAAAGCCAACAACCACTCCGTCGATTGGGGCACGGCCGGATTGCTTGAGGAACTGCGATTGCTGGACGCGGCGTCGCTGCCGTATGCAGGCGCGGGCGCCAACCGAGCGGCAGCGCGCGCGGCCGGATTCGTCGATTTGCAAAAGGGACGCGTTGGCGTCGTTGCGGCCGCGTCGTCGTTCCAGGCGGGCGCCACACCGATGGATGAGGACGCAGAGATTCCCGCACGCGGCGGTATCAGCGTGTTGCGAACGACCAGTGTGCAAATCGTCAACGCGAAGGAAATGGCCGCGCTTCAGCAAATGAATGCCATCAGCCAAACCGCTGGTGTTTCGATTGCTGGCAACAACGGCGGTGGCGGACGAGGTGCGGCGAGCGGCCAGTCCGCATTGGCCGCGGAGATTACCGTGCTCGGACAGACGTATCGCCTTGGCGAGAAATCCGGCCGAACATGGTCGATGAACACGCTGGATCATTTCGAAATACTGAAAGAGGTCCGGAGCGCCAAGAAGCTCGCCGATCTCGTGATCTTCACGATCCATGCGCACGAAGGGCCGGACGCTCCAGGCGAAGGAGATACGCCGTACCCGGCCGATTTTCTGCCCGTGCTGTTTCACAACGTGATCGACGCCGGTGCGGATGTCGTGGCTGGACATGGTTCGCATGCACTCCGCGGCATCGAGATCTACAAAGGCCGCCCGATTTTCTACGGGCTGAGCACATTTATTTTTCAAGGCTACATCCTGACGACGCAGGAGGGCCGCGACGCGCGCAATCTCGATCCTCGCTTCGCGTCGCGCGGAGAAACGGAGACCCGACTGAATGGCAGTGCACCTCCCGGTGTCGTTAACCCGACGGGCCTGCTCGGCAGCTGGGACGTGAGCATCCTGCCGGTGATGACGTATGAGGGAGGCCGCGTCAAGGAAATTCGCATCTATCCGATCGACGTGCGGCGCAGCGCAAGCGCGAAGCAAAGTGGCCTGCCGCGAATTGCGTCGCCGGAACTTGGTCGACGCATTCTGGATCTCGTGCGCGAACTCTCGACGCCGTTCGGAACCGACGTACGGATCGAGGGCAACGTCGGGGTCATTCGTCCGTCCCCATAGGCGCACATGCGAAACGGCCGCGCCACGTCCGTAGCGCGGGTTGCTTGCTACAATTTCCTACCGCACCATGGCTACGGGTTGCGATCAATGCAGCCCTTGAAGTTTGGGTTCGTCAACTCCGTGTCCACCATCGGCAGGTTGATGTCGGTGCCGTACGCACCGCCCTTGAACCATGTCCCACCGGGGAACACGTTGTCCTGCGTGCGGCCGTACTGCCGGATGAGTCGACGCAGATCGCCCAGCCGGAAACCGCGGCCAAACTGCCAAAAGGCCTTCTCACGAAAGAACAAGGTGAGCGCCGCATCCTTCGTCGTCGGCGCGTTCGTCAGCGCCGGCATCGCGGCAATCGTCTTGTTGCCAATCGTCTGTGCCGACGTGCGCAGCGTGTTCAGCGTCGCGAACATGCCCGCGAAATCGCTGGCGTTGATCTTGGCCTCGGCCTCGATCAACCGCGCATCGATACCGGTGAGCACCGGGAAAGGATCGGTCTGGCCATAGAGAAGCTGTCCGGCCCACGGCGTACTGCCGTCGAAAGCTTTCCTCGTGTTCGAAGTCGATCCTGTTACCGGAATACGAGGATCATTCGCTGATGCAAATGGCAACGCGTTCTTGATCACGCTCGGTGCACCGTTGATGATGGCGAAGCTATCGCCGACCACGAACCGTGACGGCTGCGTGCCGTTGAGGATGTAGAGCTCCGAGCTTGAGGTCGTGAGCGAGAAGGTCAGCAGGTATTGGAAGTTCGTCGGCACGTCGGCTACCAGCGCCGCCGCCGCCGCATAGTTCCCGAGGGCGATCTGCGCCCGCGCTTTCGCAATTTTGTTCACGCGAGCGATGGCAATGCTCGCCGCATCCGTGCCTGTCACCAGCGCCAAGGCGGTGTCGAATCGCGCCGTCGCGAGCTTGAATCCGTCAGCGTTGGTGATCGGCTGCGTATAGGTCGGAACGCCGTTCACCATCGACCCGAACGGCACGCCGTTGCAGAAGTCTTCTGACATCTGTAGCTCGGCAAAGCCCATCGCGAAGTACAACTCGCCGATCTCGGATGCCGGTGGCGGTAACACATATTGACGGAGCGCCTGAATCGCCGTGAGCGCGAATCCGCGCGCCTGCTGTGCGGAACTGTAGGCCGAGGCCAGCACGCCGTTGCTGCTCTGCATCGTGCGCCCGTCGGTCTCGTTGTGCTGACTCTGCGTATCACCGCTGGCCCATATATCAGTGACCAAGTCACTCATCATGGGCAGATTGGCGAAGTTGACCCCGCCACCTGCCACCCATGCCTTGAACGCGCCGAGCGCACCAACGCGCAACGCCTCGGCGCCCGTCGGACTGGTCACACTTGCTGGGCCGATCACACCGGGTTGCTGCGGCGAGAGCAGCGTTTGTTTGAGGTCACATGCGCTGAGAGGGACGAGCACCATCGCTCCCACCGCCATCCACCGCGCGCGATTCATGAAATGCATACGTTTCATCCTCGAAGGGTGACTAGTGGAGGACTAGTAGTGGAGGGTGACTTTGGCCGTGAAATACTGCCGCGACCCCTGACTGAACGTCGTGTTCTGCACGTCGTTGCTGAAGGCAAACATGGGAATGCCGTTCTCCTCCAAGTCGATGCCGCGGAAGCTGGTCCAGGTAAGAAGGTTGCGGACGGCAAAGGTGATGGCAGCGATCTCCGCTCGAAGCCAGCCCTTGGACACTCTTTCCGGCAGCGAAACCGTGGCTGACAACTCACGAAACCTCCAATACTGCAAGGGCTCCGTGTATCCCACCGCTGTCGTAGACTGGCCGGTGAACGGACCATTGAGCGCGATCGCTGCGGCCTGCCGATCCAGCGGAGATTTGAGCGACGAGACGTCTTGGCACGGTCGCGGCGTGCTGCTGCACTGGAAGGACAAGTTGGTGTTGACGAGCATGCCACCGCCCTTGTAGTCGAACAAGGCATTGATGTGGACCTTGCGGGAGAACAAGTCGAAGCCGCTGGCCACCGAGCCGATGTCGCGCGGTTGCGAGTATCCCGTGAACGACACGTTCGGGTCCACCGTGACTTCATTAGCGGTGATGTAGCCGTCGCCGTTCGCGTCAGTGTAGTGATACGCCCGATACGTGAACGCATTGATCGGCAGGCCCACCGAGTCGCGGAGCGAGCCGGTGCCGATCGTCTTGTTCGGCACACCAGTGGGATCAAGCCCGAGGCTGACCAACTTGTTGCTCAAGTGCGAACCACTGAGTGTCACGTCCCAACTGAATTGACGCGTGTCGACAAGCGTCGTCTGCACCGCCACTTCAATGCCTGCGTTCTTCACCGAACCGAGGTTTCGCAGCACCGTGGTCGATGCCGGACCAGCCGATGGTGCGATGACCTGACTGATCAGCGCATCGCGTGTCTGCTTGCTGTAGTACGTGATGTCGATGTTCATGCGATTGCCCAACACACGCGCTTCGAAGCCGGCCTCGGTTTCAACCGACAGCTCCGGCTTGAGGTTCGGGTTGCCGAGCGCGCTCTGACGAAGGCCCGGCGTGTCCGTGCCCGACAAGTTGACGGCCACCACCGGCTGGTTGATCGTGGTGGACGCGTAGGTGATGAGCGCCGACGTGGCGCCTGGCTGCACGCCCGAGGCACCGTAGGCGCTGCGGAAGCGCAGTTGGTCCAGCCATCCGAACTTCGGGAAGAACGACTCATCCGACGCGATCCACGACACGCTCAACTTCGGATACACGACCTTCTGAAAGTTCGTGCCGAAGGCGCTGTTCTGATCCGCGCGCACCGCGGCCGTGAGGAAGAGGCGATCGCGCAATGCGGCCTGCTCCTGCGCGTAGTAGCCCCACGTTTTGGTCGCCGTCCACAACGTGTTGCTGGCGGCGGTCACTGCAGCCTGCCCTACCGATTGCGCGCCCGGAGGCAGCTGCGTTCCACTGGCACTCGTTCCATCAGCCTCGACGTTGGTGTAGTCGGAACCGAACGTGGTCTTCAAGCTCACCCATGGCTTGACCTGCCAGGTGGACGTGCTCGTGAGCTTCGCCGAGAAGTTGCGATTGTTGCTCGTCGACGACGATGTCGCGCCAAGGCGAAGTGTTCCTGATGCCGGGCACTCTGAATAGCGGCAGATGAAGATGCCGGTGCGATTATTCCAGTCGACGCCGGCCACGCCGTCGTTCTGCATCCACGCAAAGGGGCGCCAGCTCGTGTGCACCGACCCGATGAGGCGCTGCCCCGAGTTCTGATTCACGTTCTGGAAAACCTCAGACGGGACGTAGCTGTTATATCCATTCAGCTTCTCGCCAAGACTTCCGATGCCGGTATATCCGGGTCCCGCTGTCTTGAAGCCTGGGCCCATCATTGATTGATAGGTTGGGCTAAACGTGTTGTTGTTCGACTGCGGAAGCCCTTCATCCACTTTGGAGAATCCGGCGTTGACATCGAGGTCGACCGTCGGGCTCAAGTGCATCGCCAGATTCGTGTTGACATTGACCTTGCGGTAGTACTCGGGGCGGTTCCATTCGGGACGAACTCCGCCGGCTACCGAGTCCAGACGCTGCACCGAGAAGCCCGGCATCTTCATCGGGCCCGTCTCGTTCTCGAGGCCACCGCTGACGAAGTAGCGAACCGCTTCCGTGCCGCCACTGGCCTGCAAGTTCCACTGATTCCGATAGCCGCGACCAAGCGGAGAGAGACCGCTCTTGTCCTTCATGATGTTGAGCGACGACGTGCTGTCGGCGATACACGTACCGGCCGAAATGGTGTACGTGTAGCAGCGTGCGGCGGTCGTGGAACCCGGCGCATGGCCCCAGATCATGTTCGCGGTCAGATAGTTGGACTTGTCGACGATGCCGCCCTGTTCGGCGTTGAAGGTCCAGCGGTTCTTGCCGGCCCTTCCTTTCTTCGTGCTGATCACAATGACGCCGTTTGCCGCGTCGGTGCCGTAGAGGGTTGCGGCCGATGGGCCTTTGACAATCTCAATGTCTTCGATCGTCGACGGATCGATGTCGTTGAGCAAGCTGACGTTGGCCGCCAGGTTCCCGCCATTGGAGGACGACGCGCCGACGTTCATCCGGACGCCGTCCACGACGAAGATCGGACTGTTGTTGAGCGAGATCGAGTTGAGCCCGCGGATGCGGATCAACGGGGCGCCGTTGGTGAAGGCGCCAGGGATCACCACCATGCCAGCGACTTTCGCGACGAGTAGGTCGCTCATGTTGGTGATCGATGTTTGTTCGACACGTGCCGATACATCGCCGAGCGTCGAGACCGCGTTGCCGAGTTCGATTTTGCGCTGCTGGCCGGTGGCGGTGGTCACAACTTCAGCCAGTCTGACGACGGCGGTGCCGAGCGCAAAGTCGACGTTGGCGGTGCCGCCGTTTGTCACCGTAACGGTCTTCTTGAGCGGCTGGTAGCCGATCCGCAGCACCTGGACCACGATCGTGCCCGCGCGCACCCCGTTCATGCTGAACTTGCCGTCCTGCGCGGTGTTGGCGGCAGCGTTCGTGCCGAGCGCCAGCACGCTGGCACCACCGAGCGGCTCGTTCGTGCCCAGCGCCGTGACGCGGCCCGTGACCGTTCCCTGCGCCCAAACAGCGGTGCCGGCGAGGCCCATCGCGCCTGCCACGAGCACGCGTGCGAACGGTCGTGCGAATCGTGCGAGTCTCATCCTGTTACTCCCCGCTATGTGAGTGGGTTTCGGCGGAATGCCGCAGCGCACGGCCACAGGACCTTGGGGGTACAGTGTCGCGACCTCGCCACAATGCGCCGAGAATTACGGGCAGCGGCAATAGTGATCTCGGTGTTCCCCAATGTCCAATATATTGTCGAGGGCATAATGATATCTTTTCGGTATGATTGACCAGATCGAACTGCGGCACCTGCGCTACTTCGTGGCCGTCGCCGAAGAACTGCATTTCGGCCGCGCCGCCCGTCGACTCGGTATCACGCAGCCCCCGCTCAGCCTCCAGATCCAGCGACTCGAGGCCAACCTCGGCGTCATCCTGTTTGAGCGGACCAACCGGCGCGTGCAGCTCACCGCCGCCGGACGAACGCTGCTCGAGGAGGGCAGACACTTGATCGCCGATTTCGCGAGTGTCGCGGATGCGACGCGCCGCGTGGCGCGAGGCGAGACGGGATGCCTGACCGTTGCGTTCGCGGCATCGGTGATGCACATGGCGCTCCCGCGCATCATTCAGAGTTTCCGTGGTCAATTTCCCGGTGTGCGCCTTGAGCTTCGCGAACTGGCCACCAGCTCCCAAATCATCGGGCTCAGAGCCGGTGAGTTGGACATTGGGTTTCTGCGCCACACGCCGCGTGACCCGGAGTTGGTCACCGAGACAATGATGACGGAAAATCTCGTGCTGGCCATCAGCAAGCAGCACGAACTGGCAAGTCGCAAGCATCTTCGGCTCATTGACGTTGCGCACGAGGACTTCGTGCTCTTCCCGCGAGATCTCGCGCCCGGACTCTACGCACATGTGCTGGCCGTGTGCGCGGAGGTCGGCGTGCACCCGCGAGTCGTGCAAACGAGTCGCGAACTGTATACAACAATCAGTCTGGTCGAAGCCGGGCTTGGCGTGACGATCATTCCCGAGTCGGTGCAGCAGATGGGGTGGCGCGGCGTACGCTACTATCCTATCCAATCGGCCCTGGCGGCCACACGCGTGGACGCGGCGTGGCGGGCGGATAACCGTAGCGCGATTCTCCCAGGGTTTCTCGAGATCACGCGATCGGTGGCTCGGCTTGAGGTGCCTCAGGACGCGGGCTACTTGCGGAAGCGATTGCGGAAACCGAACTGAGCCGCATGGCCTGAGCAGCGCTCAATTGGACGAACTGTCAATTGTGGCGTACGTTGATTTGACGCGGTGACTTTCACGCGATCGACGCCACAGCGTGATGGCCCGATTTTCCCGGATCACACTCTAACGTGAAGGAGAATCACACGTCTCCGAACCACCCAAGCATGAAGTCGTCGACGACGCCACCACTGCATCGGGCGCTCGACCAGTCCGAGCACGTCAAAGAAAAGGTGGAGGAGGCCGCACAGGACCTCGCGCACGTCAACGCCGTGCTCAAGGAGGACCTCGCAGCCAACAAGCCGTCTGGAGACGTGCGGCGTGCCCTTCGCAAGAGCGTGGCAGTCGAGGCCAAGGTGCAGCAGGCCGCCGACGGTCTGGTCGAATTGAAGGACGCTCTCACCGAGGAGGTCGCCGAGCGAGAGGCGTTGGAGCATCGCGTCTCAGAGAGCGACTCCGCACTATCGCAGAGTCTGGCCGCTGAGGAAAAGGCACGGCACCGGGCACTCCACGATGCCGTGACGGGACTGCCCAATGCAACGCTCTTTGGCGATCGGCTGGAGAATGCGCTGGAGCAGGCCCGACGGCACCGTTGGCGCCTCGCCGTCCTGTTTCTCGATCTCGATGGCTTCAAGCGGATCAACGACACCCACGGCCATGACGCGGGCGACCGCGTGCTTATCGGTGTTGCGCAGCGGCTGAGCGCCGTCGTGCGCGGCGGCGACAGTGTGAGCCGTCGCGGTGGTGATGAATTTCTCGTGCTCATGCTTGAACTGCATGACGACGGTTCCGCCCTTAGCTTCGCCGCCAAGCTCGTAGAGTGCGTAGCCGTTTCCACCACGGTCAGCGGGGTGAGCGTCTCCGTAGGCGCAAGCGTTGGCATCGCCGTCTTCCCCGAGGACGGCACAACGGCCGAGGAGCTGCTAAAACGTGCGGATGTCGCGATGTATACCGCGAAGCACGGTAAACTTGGCATCGCCCGCTACGTGACGCCGACCGCGGACGCGTAGTCTCCCCTCCGGCGCTTCTAGGCTCGCGGCGTTGCACACGTCCACCTCGGCGGAGTTGCATGTCCCAGCTCCGGCGAGGTCGGCGGCGCACTAGGGTCTACCGGCTGGTGCCGACACCCGCATCGCCGGGAGCAGCGGTGCCCAGCGGCTCAAGAGGTTGAGCCGCGAGCGCGGCCACTCCGCAGACGCCGGTCGAAGCACCAACATCGCGTCGCCGCTCTCCTTACCTCCAAACCAGCGCTCAGCGTCTCTGCCATTCTCCAGCAGCACGCGCCAGCACGACACATCGCCCCACAACGTGCGGATCGTCGAGTCGCCGTCGACACGCCGATTTACGTGACGCGGAACTTCTGCGAACAACGGCCACCGGCTGCGCGCATTGATGTCGATCGTGCCGCGCCACGATTTGTTCAGGGGTAACGCACTCAGCACCAGCAGCGGAAAAACCCACCGGATGTGACGGGTTGCCGTTCCTCCGTCGGCACCCGTTCGCTCACGATGGCAGCGGCGTACCTGGCTGCCATGACGCGGCGCCCAGCCGCGCGAGCCACTCCAACACGGCCCCCTTCTCCACGTGCACGGGGCACACCAGCACGTCGCCCTCGCGTGCCCATGCGATGGCCCGCGTGACCGCGTCGAATTCGCTGGGTGCGACCTCAACCTGGGAATCCGGTACACCAAGGCGGCGCAATTCGTCGGCGAAGAGATGCGGAAGCTGGCCGAGCGGTCGACCCCGAAGCATGGTCGGCAGTTCCTTGATGATGACGTGGTCAAATGGTGTCACGTCCCACGCCGCGCGCACCAACGCGCGTAACTGCGCGTCATCGCGATTGCCCGCTTGTCCGAGCACGAGCAGTCGTCGTTTCGCTGGCAGGCTGGCGGCGGCGCGACAGAGCGCGGCGAGTCCGTCTGGATTGTGGGCATAGTCAACAAACACGGTCATACTGCCGAAACGTGAGAGCTGCAGTCGCCCAGGGTTATCCGTTCGCGCGGCACCAAACTGCAGCAGCGTGGTGTGAATGGCCTCGATGGGAACGCCCATCACGAGAGCGAGCACACTCGCACCCGCAATGTTGGCGACGTTGTACGGTGCCACACCATTGAGCGTGAGCGGCATGTCGGCGACGGCGCCAAGGTCATGCCACGCGCTCGCGGCATGCAGCCAGAGATGACCAGCACGCACCATCGCGGCGGCACCACCGCGCGCGACGTGCGCGTCAAGCACGCGATGCGCTGGCGTGACCGAAAACCATGCCAGCGGTACGTGCACCTGCTCGCCGAGCGACACGAGGTTCGGGTCGTCGGCGTTGAGCACGAGTGTCCCATGTACCCCCATCGCACGAGCGACGACCGCTTTGGTGTCGGTAAGATCGCTCAGCGTGTGCACGCCGTATTCGCCGAAATGATCGGCGGCGATATTCGTGATGATCGCCGCGGTTGCATGACGCACAGCGAGTCCACGTCGCAGGATACCGCCGCGTGCCGTTTCCAGCACCGCAGCCTGCACACGCACATCGCGCAGCACTTGGCGAGCGCCTGCGGGCCCCGAGTAGTCGCCGGCTTCGAGTTGCATGTCGTCGACCCAGACCCCATCACTACAGCACCATCCGGCCACACACTCCGCCGCGCGGCACATTGCCGACACAAGTCGCGTCGTGGTTGTCTTGCCATTAGACCCGGTCACGAGCGCAACCGGCACATCATGGACGTCACGCCACGCGATGTCATCCGGGTGCGGCACGTGCGCCAAGGGCCAGGTGTGTACACCCGTTCCGCTGCCAACCGACAGGGTGTCGTCGTCGAAGGTGATGGTGATACCGCGCGCCACCGCTGCAGCGTGAACCGACGCCAGCATGGGCCGCGTCTCGCGTTCGGCCAGCGCGAGCGCGCGTAGCTGCGCCAGTTGTTCGACGGTCGCATCGGCGCCTGTTTCAGCGGCAACCCATGCCTGCTCACTCACACTGGTCGCCGTCATGAGCGCATCAACCGGTGCTGGCGCAAACGCAAAGGCCGTCGTGTCGCGCTGGCGCACGACCAGTTCGGGGTGCGGCCACCCACAGGCGGCGTAGCGCACGCGCATGTGCTCAGCCCACGCGCTGAGCAACTGCGTGAGCGTAGCGGAAGACCCGCCAGTCGCAGCGACGTTCACCTCAAGGACCGCGCCTTCGTGCGCGCTATAGACATTGGGCCCCGTCAACCGCCGCGAATCAACGATCGTTGGCGAGGGATACTCCGGCGGTTCCGGGAGCTCCGCCGGAGGCAACGCGCTCACGGGCTCAATCGCTTGCTTCGGGCGCAAGAATGACACCGCGTGCATCGCGCACCAACACCATGTGTTCGGGCAACGACGCCCAGCGCGCGACTGATTCATCGCGCACCTGCGATGCCTTAGGCGATGCAGTCAGGGACGTCGTCGCCGGCCGCATATCATCGGCTGGCGCCTCCTCGACGACCGTTGCCCGTGGGACAGAACGTGCCGCGCGCGGCACCGCGGTCACCGACTCGCTCTCATCGGCGCGAAAGTTGACGATCTGCTTCCATCCGCGCGCCAACGCGTCGGCGAACACCAGCACAAGGTCGCCCGCGCGTCCCATGCGAAGCGCCGCATCGATCGCCTGCTGTTCGTCAACAATGCAGGTGATAGCAGCATCCGCTATACCGGCCGCGCGCAACGCCGCAGCGAGCATGGTGGG
>JANMKU010000499.1:0-1688 GCA_031372205.1 Gemmatimonadaceae bacterium
ACATGCGCTGACGAACCGCAGGATCGCGTGCGACGCCGAGCGCGTAGTCCAGCAGGCCAATCTTGCCGGGCCGGAGTGCACCATCGCGCGTCAGGCCGCCTTCGGGAAATACACCCTGCGTCACGCTGTTGCGCGTAATCAATTGCACGTAGCCTTCGAGCACCGCGTGATAGAGCGGCTCACGGTAGCGGCGTCGAATGAAGTACGATCCGAAACTTTTGAACAAATACTCCAAGGGAAATGCACGGGCCCATTCGCCGACGGCGTACGAAATCGACACATCGCCCATCATGACATACGCCACCAGCACGTAGTCGGCGTTGGAGCGATGGTTCATCAGGTAGATGACCACCGAATCGGGAGGTAGGCCGCGAAACGGATCCGGTCGTTCAAACTCGACCGACACTTTGTAGAACAGTCCGAGGACGGCGCGACTGACGAAGTAGCCCAGTTGGTAGTAGGCGAGGATGTTGAAGAACGGCACAATCTCGTCCAGATAGCGCCGGACGCGCCGCCATGTTTCGTCTTCGGGTTCGTTTTGTTCTACGGCATGCTTGCGCACGGCATCGGCAATGGCGTGATCGGCCAGCACCTGTTCAATGACGAAGCTTTTGCGCGTGAGTTTGAAACGATCGACCCCTGCGCGATACTTGCGCAGCGTGCGGCGACCGGCGCGTCGCGCAACGCGCTGACCTACCACGATCGCCATCGTCGTTGTGATGAGCAGCGCGAGTCCAGTCCACAGCAGCGTGCGCCCGGTCATGCGCCGTTCCCGCAATCCAGCATTGTGGCGCTCACGCCAACCCGCTCACGTGATGATGCTCACGTGCCCGAGGCCCCTGGCCACAGCCACGCGGCTCCCCGAACGCCACTGGAATCGCCGTGCGCATTTCGCACGATCCGCGTCTGTATGGTGTCCGAAAACACCCACGGTGTCAGCGCGCTTGCAGCCGCTTCAGTGAGTCCGGACACATTGGACATGCCGCCCCCAAGCACGATCACATCGGGATCAAGTAGGTTGATCACCGACGCGAGCGCTCGTCCGAGTCGGGCGTGATAGCGCGTGAGCGCTTCTCGCGCGGGCCCATCGCCACCGAGTGCGCGCTGTACGATGACCGGGGCTTCGCCGACGTCACCCGTATGCGACTCGAAGTCGCGCGCAAATCCCGGGCCGGACAGCCACGTCTCGATGCATCCGTAGCGGCCACAGTAGCACAGTAGGCCGGGCAATTCGTCAGCGAATGGCCATGGCAATGGATTGTGACCCCACTCGCCAGCGATCAGGTTCGCGCCCGTCAAACACTCGCCGTGTACTACGATGCCACCGCCAACGCCCGTGCCGAGAATGACGCCAAACACGACGGCCGCGCCTGCTGCAGCGCCGTCGGTGGCCTCCGAGAGTGCAAAGCAGTTGGCGTCGTTGGCGACACGAACGGGACGCGTGAGCGCTGTTGCGAGGTCCGCGGCGAGCGGTTGTCCGTTGAGCCACACCGAGTTGGCGTTCTTCACCAGGCCCGTGCTCGGCACGATTACGCCGGGAATGCCGACGCCGACCGTGCCTTCGCGCGCTGTCGCGTGCTCGATTTGGCGCACTACGCGCACGATCGCATCGATGCAGGCGTCATAGGAACGCGGTGTATCGACACGGACGCGCTGCGGAATCGCGCCGCGTTCGTCGAGTGCGATGC
>JANMKU010000476.1:0-2192 GCA_031372205.1 Gemmatimonadaceae bacterium
GTGGCGTCGCGCACGATGCGCGTGAACCCCGCACAACCGGACCGCGTCGATACACTTAGTGCTGACGGCGCATCAACGCGTCGCGTCAACAACAGCTATGCGAGTCCAACTGGGCAGTGGACCGCAGACGTACGCGATGTCCCGCTGCCCAAGCGCCAGCGCGCGCCGGTGTCCGAGTTCGAGAAGCGGCACGACGACCGCTTCAAAGGCGTGCAGTTCGATTGGATGGACTTCCATCGCGACGGCGGACCATTTCCCGTGCCGAACGTGCGCGACCCCGACGTCAGTCCACCGCAAGAAATCTTTCTTACGGCCGCCGGTGGCGGGGAGGCCCGCGCGATCACTGCACTGGGTCTGCGTCCCACGGGTGTACAATGGAAACGCGATGGGTCCGCCGTCCTCTTCAGTGCCGACTCCACATACCGCAACGAACGCGTGTATGGGCGCACCGACGCGTGGACAGTCTCAACGAGCGGGCAGCTGCGTCGTCTCACCCGCAACAATGACTACGACTACAACGGCGCCCGCTTCTCACCCGATGGACGCTGGGTGCTCTGCACTCGGCAGCTCACCACCGATGTCGTCATCGCACGCAAGCTCGATCATGGCGGACCAACCGATCTGGTGATCATTCCGGCCGATGGTGGTGCAGAACACGTGCTCACCGCCGACTGGGACTACCTGCCGAGCAATGCGATGTGGAGTCCGGACAGCAAGTACGTGTACTTCACCGGTGGTGTGGGCGGAACAGTGCACCTGTTTCGTGTTGCACCCGACGGCGGCGCCGTGCAGCGCGTCACTTCGGGCGAGCGACGCCTCAGCGGCGTGACAATAGACCGTGACTTCACGCGCATGAGCTACACGGTTGGCCAGTTCGAGGCGCCGTCGGAGCTGTGGAGTGCGGACATTGACGGTTCCCACGAACGACAGCTCACGCACGTGCACGATGGATTCGCAAAGGAGGTGACGTTGAGTCGCGCCGAGCGATTGCAGTACAAGAGTGCCGACGGCACCGCGATCGAAGGGTGGCTCACGTTTCCGTACGGGTACGTGCCGGGCGGGGGACCGTACCCGCTGGTGGTGAGCAACCATGGCGGACCGCACAGCGCCATCGAATACAATTTCAATTTCAAGAATCAGTACATGGCGGCCAACGGATACTTCGTGCTGGAAGTGAACTTTCGCAGCTCGACGAACTATGGCGAGAAGTTTCTCTGGGGCACGTGGGGTGCGTGGGGCACGCGGGATGGTGAGGATGTCATAGCCGGGATCGATCACGTGCTCGGCCGCTATCCCATCGACCGGCATCGTGTCGCAACGATCGGCCATTCGTACGGTGGATTCATGACCAACTGGCTGATCACGCAATACCCCGAGCGCTTTGCGGCGGCCATTCCCGGCGCTGGCATCGTCAACTGGACCAGCGACTACGGGAACTCGGACATTCCGCGCACGAAGGAAACGGAGTTTTATGGTGCGCCGTGGGATGCCAAGGCGCGCGACATCATGATCAAACAGTCGCCGCTGACGTACGCGGATCGTGTCACGGCCCCGACGCTGTTCATCAATGGCGAGATTGACCAGCGTGTGCCATACTCTGAGGCGCAACAAATGTACGTGGCACTCAAGAAGCACGGTGTGCCGGCGCGCATGATCCAGTATGCCGACCAGCCACATGCGATTGGAGGATCCTGGAACCAGGTCCACCGCATGCTCAACGAACGGCGCTGGTTGGATCAGTGGCTCAAGGGCGTCAAGCAGTAGAGAAACGTCGGAGATACTTCACGCAGACACTTTAGGCAGACCTGCAACGGGAGAGGCGTCGTGTTCACACTACGAGTTTGTTCAGCACTATTGGTCAGCGTGCTCGTGATCGGTTGCGCGTCGTCGTCGAGCGCGCCGGTTGTGGCCTCCGCGCCGTCTCGCGGCTCCGATGTCATCACCGCCGCCGAACTGTCCGATCCTTCACTCACCGGTGATGCGCTTGATGCCGTGCGTCGGCTGCGGCCGCGATTCCTGGTCAAACGCGGTGCACAAAGCATCAGGGCGCCCGAAGCGGGTGATGTCCATGTCTCCGTCGACGGTGGTCCGCTGCAAGCGCTGAGCATGCTGAGTCGATTTCGGCCGATGGAGATCGCCGAAATTCGCTATTTGAATTCATCCGACGCGGCGCAGCGCTTTGGCACGACAGC
>JANMKU010000528.1:0-4354 GCA_031372205.1 Gemmatimonadaceae bacterium
GGCCAGTGAGAGCCACGCATCGGGCAGGGCGACGGCTTTCCGCTTGGACGTGCGGAGCGAGGAGATGCGGTCGAAGAACACCAACTTGCCCACGTCGTGCAGGAGCGCAATGCAAAACGCTTCCTCAGGATCGGCGCCCAGCGACCGAGCGAGCGAGCGCGCCAGCGGTCCGCAGTTGACCATGTGCCCCCAGACCGAGGCGAGCATCACATCGTACGCGCCACCTGGTTTGCTCAACAATCCTTCAATGCAGCTCGCCATCACCACGCCGCGCGTACCGGCCACGCCGATGCGATCGATCGCCGAGTCGACGCGCAAGATGGGCGCGAGTCCCGATCCGTAGAACGCGCCATTCGCCTGGCGCAGCAAGCCCTGCACGAGCGACGGGTCGCGGCTTAAGTGATCTCCGAGTTCTGAACGCCTGATGCCGGGCTTGTCACACAACGCCATAGCGTCGCGCGCTGCCGCCGGCAGCTGTCGCACGATTTCCTCAGGTGCGCCGGCCAAGAGGTCCAGCACATCCACCACGTTGGGCCACTTGTGCGCGTCGGGCTCCTCCTCCCAGTCCTTGCGCAGTCGGCCGATCACGTACGCAGTGCGTTTGAGCCAGTATCCCGCGTCCTGGGGAATCCACTCGCCAACTTCGTCGCGGTCGATCCACGCGCTCGCCGCGCGAGCGGCCACTGGGGCCACCGCCGCAGCCTCGGACGCTCGAGACTCGGGGGCGGTCGATGCGTTCGTGTTCGTCGGTGCAGCGGACGCGCCGCCGAAGATACGAGAGATGAACCGGAACATTGACCAGTTGGAAAGGGGACGAACGCGATCGCCAACCGATTGACAACGCGGGTGCCGGGTCCGAACGTCGCTCGCGCCATCGGTGCACTTCGCCGACGGTACGCTCGATCTCACCTACGGACGACGGAATGACGACTTTCGTAATCGTCAACCCACAATCGCGCGGTGGTAAAACGGGACGCGACGCTGACGTGATACTGCGGGCCGTGCGCGCGGCACTCGGCGATGTGACGATCGCATTCACGAGGCGTCCGGGCGAGGCCACCTTGCTCACGCGGGAGGCGCTTGCGCGCGGCCACATGAAGATCCTGGCCGTAGGCGGCGACGGTACGACGAACGAGGTGGTGAACGGTTTCTTCCGGGCCGGTCAGCCAATCAGTACGCAGGCAACGCTCGGACTCGTGTCGAGCGGGACGGGCGGGGACTTTCGGAAGACGCTCGGTATCGCTGCCGGCTACACCGCGTCCATTGCGCGCCTCACTGATGCCCCGCGCCTCGTCGACGTTGGACAGGTGCACTTCGCCAGCGCGACTGGTGCGGGCGACGACCGATTCTTTCTCAACATTGCGAGCTTTGGTCTGAGCGCCGATGTCGTGGATCGCGTGTCACGTGCGCGATACGCACGCCTCCTTGGCGGACCCATGACCTACGCTGTGCACGCCATCGCCGCGCTGGTGAATCTTCGCACGCCGCAACTGCGCGTCACTGTCGACGATCATACCGATCTGGTGGACGCGATGGCGATCGGTGCCGTATGCAACGGTCGCTTCTTTGGCGGCGGCATGATGGTTGCGCCCAACGCGCTGCCAGACGACGGACTGTTCGACGTGGTTTTACTGCGTGGTTCGACGCGCCTTGGCGTGATACAGCGCATGACGGAATTGTACCGCGGTGCCCACGTCGCGCACCCGAGCGTACACGTGGTCCGCGGGCGATCAGTAACGGTGGCCGCAGTATCGAGCACCGGTGCACCGTTGCGGCTGGAGATTGACGGCGAGGGCGGGGCGCACGGCCCGGCGCACTTCACCATGCGACCGGCCGCGCTGTTAGTGCACTGCTGATGCACTGCGGATGCACAATGTTGCCGAGCGATGAACGTGGAACCCTATGGAGCAGCGGGCCACTGCCAGCGCATTCGCGCGCAGCGTACGTCGGAGCCGAACGACCGATGGTTGTTACATTACCACCATGAGAATTATCGCAGGGAAGTTCGCCGATCGTACGCTCACCTCACCAAATGACTTTCGGGTGCACCCGACCGCAGAACTCGTACGCGGCGAGATGTTGCGCATGCTCAAACCCGACCTCGCCGGTGCTCGCGTGCTCGATCTCTTCGCCGGCACTGGTGCGCTCGGCCTCGAGGCCATTTCCCGCGGGGCGCGGAACGCCGACTTCGTAGAGACCCGGCCCTCCAGTCTACACGCGTTGCGGGCCAACATCGCCGCACTCCGTCTCAACAAGTTCACCCGCGTCTTCAAGCGCGACGCGCTGCCGATGGTTGCGGCCATGGTGGCCGATAGCTACGACGTCGCTTTCGCCGATCCGCCATATGGGTCGAAGATGCTCGACCGCATCCTCGAGAGTTGGCACAGCACGCGTTTTTCCCGGGTGCTCGCCGTGGAGCACGCGCGCGACCACGACCTGCCACTCGGCGATGACCGCCGTCGCTTCGACACGTCGACGATTACTATCTACCGGCGCTAGCGAATGCGCTCAGCGCGCTGCCGCCGGTTTGGGCGCGCTCCAAAACGTCGATGCAGTTTTCGACGCGGCTGCCACATCGCGACCGAACAACGCGGCGTTGAACATCACGCGGAATGTGCCAAAGGGCTGACCGCGCCACTGTGGGCGGAAACCGATCAGCACCACGTGCCCCTTGCCGTGCACTACATCGAGGGCGGCCGCCATGCCTTGCAAATACTTCTCGCCGAGCAGATAGCCGGAGAGTCGTGGGGAACCGGAGGGCGCGTACTTGGCCAGCGCACGTCCTTCGAATCCGTCGAGCGTTGTGAACACCGGACTACGGTCGACAAATACTTTCGCGCGGTCGGGCATGCCGGCCATGACGGGATGTGTTGGGTCGACAATCACTTCGAGAATGGAACCGCTGGCAAAGAAATCTTTCGAGGCCAAACCCGCCGTGACGATGCGCACGGGCAGACTGAGTGCGTTGATCGCGAACGCGGCACTCTGATTCACGCTGATCAGCGACCCGCCATTGCGCACGAACGTGTCGAGCGCGCGACTGCCCGCGTCGCCAATGCCGCCTTCGTATCGCGCGGGGACGGTGCCTTTGCCGAATCCGTCGGTGATGGTGCGGGCCGACTCTGACGTAAGAATGATGACGTCAAAGCGATCGCCGAGCGCTCCCGCCTGCACGTCTGCATTGGTGATGATGGTGTAGTTGAACGCGTATTGGTCAAAGAGCCACTCGGTCCACCCTTCGTCCATGCTCGCCGTCCATGGTTTGAAGAGCGCGATGCGCGGCGTTGCCGGTGCGGGAGTGGTGACCGCGCGATGTTCGGCGCGCAGTGCGAGGTCAGTCGCCCAACTGTCGAGTCGCGCCGCGGCAACGCCGGTCACGATGTATTTGCCGTTGTCGAATTGCACGCGGCCACCGTCGGCGAGCGCGCGGTTGATCAAGATGAAGGCATCGTTCTGCGCTGGGTCGACCGCGAGCGAGGTGCCTGCGCCGGTGATTCGTGAAGGCGGGGGCACGATGCCAGCCGCCAGTGCATTAGTCGCGAATGGTGCGTCGGGTGCTGTACGCCAATCGACCGTGCTGCCGCTCGGTGTCGCGAGTGCGGTGACGAAGTCTCCAGGCAGGGGCGCGCGCGCCTCGATTACGCGCACGTCCATCTGATACGGCAACGTCCAACCGGCGGCATCATACGGTGGCTCTGGTGGTCCGTCCTTGGACTCACGCAGGTCGGGGTACTCCTGCACGTCGAATAACTGCCGAACCAGTTCCGCAAACTCCTGGTTCATGGGAATGACCCATGTTCCCTTGGGATAGGTCACACCTTCGTACTTCGTGTCCCGCGCGGACTGTTGCACTCGGACGCCGTTGAATGCGAGTCGCCGCAACATCGCCGCCGCGGCGCCGGGGTCGCGCTGCTGCTGCGGAATGATGTAGGCGTACGGCGGGCCCGCGGCGTAGCGTGCGATGGCATTGCGTCCAGCCTGATAGCGATTCCACAACAGTTGCTCACGGTACTTGCTGGCGTAATCCAACACCGCCATGGACGCGGTGCACATGTAGTCGATGGCGTCCTTGATGCGCCACCAGCCACCCGGCCACGGACTCGCATAGAGTGATTGCGGGCGCAGGTCCTGATACTCGGCCGGAAAATCACGCAACGTATAGAAGTGCGGCGTGGCGTACTGATAGAGCGCAGTTTCCGTCCAGAATGAGGCGATGTTCTGCAGCATCGGCATGTAGTCGATGTAGCCGGGATACCATGCGTCAAAGCCGGTGCCCATGTGCGTCGCACCAACTTTGCCCTCGGTTTCGAGTTGCTGCGCGATCGTCATGCCAATCGTGTTCACTTCGCGCGAC
>JANMKU010000003.1:0-2141 GCA_031372205.1 Gemmatimonadaceae bacterium
CCTAACGAGTGGTTCGAGGATGGCCAGGCAACGCCGATAATATCTGGTGGGCAACGTCACCACGCAGGGAGGTTTCCTCAGCCCGGGCGGCCCAAATCCACCCGCGCCCAAAGCGCTCAATATCGCCACTCGTCTGCGCGTCGAGACTGGCGATAACATCCTCATCGCTGGCTTCATCGGGAACGGCTCGCAGCCGAAGCGGGTGATCGTGCGCGGAATTGGGCCGTCTCTTCCCTTGAGTAGCCGGCTCGCCAATCCCACCCTCTCGCTCGATGGCGGCGCGATCACCAACGACGATTGGCGTTCCACTCAGGAAGCGGAAATCATCGCGACTACGATCCCGCCAACATGCGGCGCGCGGACCGTTACGCGAGAGGCGCGCGGCTGCCTGCGAATCGATGGCAACATTGGCTGGTCCGGCTCGGGGATATTCGTCCAGGATGGCGATCAAGGTGCGATGGCATCTCCGCCAGCACAATACGCTGTGCACGACATGTCGCGCCGGACGTGCCGTCCTTGCCTCAGCACGCCCGCGCCGTATCTTCGCCCAGACCGCGTTGTCGGCCACAACATCCGCCATTCACTGTTCGTCGCGTGGAGCGATCATGCTGCGCTGTTGCTTGCTCGGGCTGCTGCTCGTTGCGGCGTGCGACACGTCGACCCCGTCGCCCGCGGTAACGCCCGCGTCAACTGTGATGGCGCCAACGACGAACGCAACGTTCCAACCCGCCGTCACCAACAAGCAGTTGATGGCCGAGGTCATCGAGCCAGCGGCCAACGTCTACTGGGAAGCGGTTGGTAGTACGAGCGACGCGCGCGGCACCATCGAGAAAGCGCCAAAGACCGAGGCCGAGTGGAACGCGGTGCGCGACGCAGCCACGGTGGTGGCTGAGGCAGGGAATTTGCTGATGCTCGACGGGCGTGCACGAAACCGCGATGAGTGGATGACGCTATCGCGCGGGCTCATCGACGTCGGCGTGCGCGCGCGGGCGGCGGCGGAACGACACGATAGCAAGGCCGTGTTCGACGTTGGCGCCGAAGTGTACGAGGCGTGCGTCAATTGTCACTCGATCTATCTGGTTGGACCGAAGGCGCTGCCCGCGCCACCGCCGCCAGCGTCATCCAAGCCGCAGTGAGCTCTGGCGCAACGACGTTGTCATGACCGCGTTCAGCGCGTTGGAGTGGCTCGGGCAGACTCCATGGAGTGTCGCGCTCCACGAGTCGCAGTACATGTGGCCGTTCACTGAATCGTTGCATGTGCTCACCCTGACACTGTTCGTCGGTTCGACGATCGCGCTCGACCTTCGCTTGCTTGGCGTCGCCTACGCACGGGTGCCCGTGTCCGAGTTCACCGGACACCTGTTGCCGTGGACGCGCGCCGCCTTTGCGGTCATGGTGACGAGCGGTGTGATGCTCTTCTATGCGACACCGGTCACGTACTATCAGAGCATCTTCTTTCGCGTCAAGGTGCTGCTCCTGATCGCGGCCGGTATCAACGTGTTCGTCTTTCATGCGCGCACGCAGCGCACGATGTCGGCCTGGGACCGGGAGACGACGCTCCCGCGCGCGGCACGCGTGGCCGCCGTCGTGTCGCTGGTCGCGTGGGCCGGTGTCGTGGTGAGCGGCCGACTGATCGCCTACAACTGGTTCTCCTGCGATATCCAGCCGCAGTCGGACTTTATCAACTGGGCGTCGAGCTGCATCACGGGCGCGCCGTGACGCCGATCGCGCTGCTGCCGCTGTTCGAGCAGGGCGAAGGTTCCTGGCTCGGGCAACTCGTGCGCACCTCGCTCTGGCTGTTTCCGGCCATCGAGACCGTACACCTGCTCGGCCTCTGCGTGCTGGGCGGCGCTGTGCTGGTGGTGGATCTGCGCTTGTTCGGTTTCGGCCTGCGCACGCAACCGCTGGCGATTGTTGCGCGGGGCGCCACACCGTGGCTGGCGCTCGGTGTGAGTGTGATGCTGACCACGGGCTTCCTGTTGTTCCTGTCGGAAGCGGTCAAGTGCTATCACAACCCGTCGTTCTGGGTGAAGATGATCACGCTGCCCATTGCACTGGTGTTCACGTTCGCGGTGGGACAACGGATCGCGGTGAAGGAACCGGCGCCGAGCGCATGGAGCAGTCGCCTGCTCGCCGCCGTG
>JANMKU010000034.1:0-8874 GCA_031372205.1 Gemmatimonadaceae bacterium
CGTAAAGAAGAGATCGCCGAAGGAAAAGGCGATCCCGAACCGCATCATTTGCCGCTGAGTTCCCTCTCCACAATCGAACAAGAATGTCTCGCCTTCCCGAATGAGGGCAAGCGAGCTGACACCGCGCTCGACTGTAGGCCGAGAGGCGGCGGTTCCTAGAAAACGGACGCGTATGGACATGGGCGAGAATATAGACGCGGACCGGACGACGACGGCCCTGTCCTTGCACTGACGGTTGAGTGCGTTGCCCTCTGCACTCGGTCCCCGTGCTGGCGGCCCGAGCCTTGCAGTATGCCAGCAGTGTAACGCTGCTGTGTTCGGGGTATGACGCGACAGACTTGTTTCAACCGAGCAAGCGCACAGTGTTTGTGGACATTCTGAGCCGGGGGGCGTGTATGACAGGAAAAAGCCGACGCGGGTTTGCCTCGATGGATCCCGAACGCCAGAAGGAAATCGCCAGTAAGGGTGGGCGCGCGGCCCACGAGAAAGGCACTGCGCACGAATGGTCGTCTGTGGAGGCGCGCAACGCGGGACGAAAGGGTGGTGTGACAGTGAGTCAGGACCGTGCCCATATGGCAGCGATTGGGCGGGAAGGTGGCGAATCACGCAGTGCGGCCGCCCGTCAGTCGCGATTGTCCGATCGCGAAGTACCGATGGTGGTGTCACGGGACGGCATGAGCGAGGGGTTGATGGCCACCTCACGTTCTACCGTCAGGGCTCGCCCCGACGACCTTCGCGTCGACGACTAACGGTCGAGCGGGTGATGCCCGTATTGTAACGGGTGCCGATTTTGAGCCGCCGTGATCATCAGATCGCGGCGGCTCTTTCGTTGGCCGGTTCTCCTGTTCGCGGCGCTGCTGGGTGGCGCTGCAAGAGTGCAGCGAGTCGGTCTGGGTCGATGTTGCGACCGCTCACTATCGCGACGACCGGACCTTCGGGCGGGCGAAGATACCCATGTCGCATCGCTGCCACAGTCACCGCGCCAGCCCCCTCGACGGTCAAACCGACCGATCGCGACAACCATGCAATTGTCTCCCCCAACTCTTCTTCCGTTACCAAGATCATCTCATCAGCGCAGACGCGGCCAATATGCAGCGCGTCCTCGTCAATCTGGCCAGCGAGCCCGTCCGCCAGCGTCGGTGTCACGGCGATTTCCACCACACGGTCAGCCATCAAACTCTTCGCCATCACGGGTGTCTCCACGCTTTGCACCCCGATGACCCGCACGTTTGGCGATTCGGGCCGTAAAATGGCACCCATCCCACCGAGCAAGCCGCCACCGCCAGTGCAGACAAGCACAGTACGCACGGCGGGCAACTGCTCCAGCAGTTCCAGCGCCACCGTGCCCTGTCCGGCCAATAGCTCCAGCCCGAGGCACGGGTTGATGAACCGAATCCCGTCTCGCACACCGTGCGCCTTGGCCAGCACCATCGCCGCGTCGTAGTCAGCGGCATCATCGTTGACGGTCGCGCCGAGGGCGCGGATGCCGTCCTTCTTCACCTGCGGCGCGGTGCACGGTACGTAGAGCATTGCTGGCACACCGAACGCGTGCGCCGCATACGCGACACCCAAGGCGTGATTGCCGGCGCTCGACGCAACGACACCACGTGCACGATCGGCCACCGACATCGACGCGAGCACGTTGTACGCGCCGCGGACCTTGAACGATCCCGTGGGATTCTCGAGTTCGTACTTGAGCCAGACATCAACACCGAGCTGTTGTGACAGCACGTCAGAGCGTACCAGGCGCGACGGTGGCCCGAGCACGCGCAATCGTTCGGCGGCAAGGCGGACAGCGTCGACGCTGGGAATGACGCGCGGATCGGGCAGCAGGGGAGTCATACGTGCGTTATGTGACCATGAGCGTGTTGTGGAACCGCAGCGATCTACTGTGACGCAATGTACGCGGCGACGTTGAATTTGAGCTTGGCACGCGAGGTCACCATTGGTCGAATACCACCCCAAATCGGCTTGTTGCCCCACGGCCGATCCCACAACCCGAGACACCACATGATGCCGCCGACGCTGTTCGGGTCGCGTCCATCAAGGGCCCACTTGTCGTTGAGATAGAACATGTGGTGGCGCGCCGTCTCGTAGTCCTTGGTCCAGAGCAGCATCGTCTTGCCCCAGAGCATGCGCGGATAGTTGTGGATCAATCCGGTCTGCCGAAGCTGTCGCTGCGCGGCATTCCACATCGCGTCGCCGGGCAACGCGTTCTCGAGGGTGGGCAAGTCGTAGAGGGTTGGCCGAGGATCATGCTCGTGTGCGGCCATGCCGCGTTGAATCCATGATGGGAGCGAGGACAATGCATCGAAGGTCGGCGTGCGAAGACACCAGTTGAACGCCAACTCGCGCCACGTCGTCACTTGCTGCACGAACGCATCCAGACTCGCCAGCGGAGCGCCGCTCTCACGCGCGACACGAACGACGCGCGCCGCCGACAACTGCCCGTAGTGCAAGTACGGCGACAGCTTGCTGGTGCCGTCGTCATCACTCGCTTCGTTCCGGCGTTCGGCATACGACCGCAGCACATGCGTCGCGACATGATCAAGGCGTTCGGCGGCTGCCACGGCGCCACCGCGCATCGCCACCGGCGTCACGGTGTGATCGATCTCGCACGCCGCAATAGCCAGTGCGATGTCCGCGTCCGTCATCGTCTGCAGTGGCAACGGATCCGTCTGCAACAGGTCGCGCAGTGAAGCACGGAGCGCCGCCGACACGGGAATCCGTGGTACCGACTCAGCGACTGGCTCGATGGACGAGTCGAGCAGTTTGGCAAGTTTTGGCCGAATCGTGCGCGCCGCATATTCCGCGGTGGGAAACAGACTGCTCGGCACGGTGCATACGCCGTCAACCGCCAGTACACGACACGACGCTCGCTCGGCGAAGCGCGCTGATCGTTCGCGCACGCCAGCGGTCGGGAACAGATCGGTAAACACGACGTACGCACGCAGGGCGAGTCGATCCACGACGCGGCGGTCGTCGTCGCGCTTGTAGCGGAGCACGAAGTGGTAGTACAGGCCACGCTGCTCGGCCTGTCGCGCGGTGTCCTGCGCCCCCTGCAGGATGAATGTGTGATGTCGTGCCGACGCGTGCGGATACGTGGGGTCCAGCCCCTGATGAATCACGAGCGGCCGATTGAGCCGGTTGGCCGAACGGATCGCTGCGCGGAGCGCCCAATTCTCGTCGAGGCGGTGCGTCGACTGCATCCAGTACAACACATATTCACCATCGGCATTGTAGCGACGGCCATTCAGGTCGACCGTGCGCGCCACCAGTTGGTCGCGTACGTAGTCGGAATCGAGATCGTGTTGCATGCACCCGAGCAGAAGGAGTCGACGATGTGGTCTGCTCCGCTAGCGCATGAACCGGGGCGTACTGTTCCCCAACCATCGCGATGAGGCTGAGTTTTTAGCGCCCGCTGCGCCGCCGCCGCCATGCGAGGAGCGCAAGCAGTCCAGCGCCCGACAGCGCAAGGCTCGATGGCTCCGGCGCGACGATGCTTCCCGGCACGGCTCTCAAGTCCCGTGTGACGAGGTAGGCACCGACGATCTCGAAGGACGCGATGTTGGCGCCGTTCGAGGCAATGCCACGAAACGCGCCTTCGTTGGAGTTCGCCGTGGCAATTGGAGCGAGGATCGACAGATCGTACGAGGCGATGAGGACGTTGTTCGCATCGTACGCGCGGATGATCGGCGCGCCGTCGGTCGGCGAGTAGTTCACGATGCCGCCCACACTCCAGACCGCTGTGGGAAACGTGAAACGCACCCAGTCCGCGGCGGCGTTAGTTCCGGCGTAGAAGATTCCATCCCAGTCGCCATTGCCCTGCAGGCCGTAAAATATGTCACCGATCACGGCAGACGCTTTCGACGCGGTATACGTGACGACGAAGCCGTTCTTGCCGACGCTCCTCGACCCCGTGCCAAAGCAGAAGTGGCCGTTCGCGTTGCCGGTGACGCAGGCCGCGCTAAAATCGGTCACTTGCGTGCCGCCGTTGCTGGACGTGAGGAGACTCTGAGCCGACGCCGTCGACGTCGCGACAAGCGCGACCAGGGCGAAAACCGAAAACCGGCTCTTCAACACGTCGCAGAACCCTCGAAAGTGTGGACCATGTGCAACATAATTCGTGGACCAAAGCAACGTTCGGTCCATAGGGAATATCGTTGCACTGGAGCAACATGTGTATGCCAGCAGCGAAGTTAGCGCGCCATCGTCGGCATTCGCTTTTCCCGTGCATAGCCTACCGAGCAAGACACGTGCCTCATCGACGCATCGTCGGCGCATCGCCATGACTTGCGCGTGCCGACGACTCGAGCACACCGACGACTCACCGCTACCGCTTGACATGTCTGCTCTGGCGGCTACCTTACCGCTTGCTTGCGTGGCCCCGCGCCTTGGTGCGGGGCTTTGCGTTTGGTGATGCATCAGGATCGGGGCTGTAGCTCAGCTGGGAGAGCGCTGCATTCGCATTGCAGAGGTCAGGGGTTCGAGCCCCCTCAGCTCCATATAAACGTGGCCGCAGGTGGCCAGCACATGACCGGTCGGTACGACCTTTTGACTTCCGTGGAACTTTGATCGTATAATGCTGTAGGAGACGTAGGCCCGCCGCCGTTCGGTAGGACGGAGAGTTCCAATGACGGCGCGCGTGGCACCTCTTTCATGATGTCCTTGGGGATTTTCCTCAGGGACATCGGTCGTTTCGGGGGTTAGTGCGCGCGGGTGTCCTCCCGCAACGCCGCCATGGCTTCGGCGATGAACCGGCTCTCGTCGGCGTCCGAGGCAGCATAGTCCGACATCGCGGTGAATCCCAGATTCCCAAGAAAGCGCATGATGGCGCTCTCTCGCACGGCGGTGGAGTAGGCACGCGTGAGCAGCGTCTGTCCGTCCGCGCCCGTGCGAAAGCCCAGTCGAAACAGCATCCCCGTTCCCTCAAATGGCCGGCGCAACGGAGCACGCAGCAGACGTTCGCCAATGAGCGGCAGGTGCCATACCGGTTCCTTGGTGAAGCGCATGGCCCACGACCGTTCGTTGGTCGTATGTACGTGCACGAACTCACCCTGCAAGGCGGACACACCGACGGTAAAGAGCGAGACCTTGTCGAGGGCATCGACGTTGAGCAGGAGTGAGTCGGGCATACGCCGAGCACTTCCGAGCAGCGGTTGTAACTCGCCATCGTGGGCGCGATATCGGATGGTCAATCGTCGGTCCGATTGCTGCGCGTCGAACCAGTCGCTGCCGCCGCGATCGCTGAGGCGAAAGCGGTACTTCGCCGGTTCGATGTATTTCCGGAAGAACGTCGCGAAGGCCGGGAATTCGCGTCGCGCACCGTCGGCATTCATCGTGATTTGCAGGCGCACCAGCGTGGACCCATCGTTCTGGCCAACCGTGATGAGTGAATCCACGGTGAAGACTCGTCCAAGGGTGGCGGCCGTACGCGGAAAGGCATTGCGGTAGTCGGCGCGTACGTCGGACGCAGGCCGTTCGCCGCTCGCGAACAGCGCGCGCGCGACATCAGTGGCCCTCGACGGAGGCATGGCGCCCACCGCCTGCGCCACTTCAGTGTCCCACAGCCAGTCGTCAACCGTGGCGAGTTGCCGGAGGCGAATCACGTGACGCGAGTCACCGACGCGCGACGGCACCCCGACGCCGGGTCGTGCAGTGAACGTGTACTTGCCGTCGGTCATCAGCGCGCCGATCTCCAGATCCCGATCCGCACCCGTGCGGGTGCTGCGCATCGCCGTCCAGAGGGCCGTGTCGTTCGCCAGCTTGCTGGGAGCGAAGGCATACCGCGCCAGGCGCATGCGGGCATTCGCAAACTTGGGTGTGCGCGTTGGTCGCGTATATCGTTGTTCCAGTGCGGACGCGAGCGCGTCGACATGCGCGCGTGCCGCCACGAGATCGGCTCCGTAGGCTGCAGTCACCGCTCGGCAGGCAACGAGTGTGACCGGAACGATGATCGCGGCAGCGAGCAGTGGGCCGATCTGCGTTCGGAGAGAGGGGGCGGGGAAGGACATGCCGAGAGATACACTGGGCACTGGGCTCTGGTGCCTCGCGGAGTCGGTTCTCCCTCAAGATCGGGTTAGTTTTCTCCCTCCTCTCACATCCTTCCTTGCCGTGTCCGATACGCCCGTTTCCGATTCCACCGCTCCAGCCGCCGCCCCGCGCCGTGATTTCATTCGTGAAATGGTGGCGGAAGATGTGCTCACCGCGCGATTTGGACGTGCGCCGGCGACGCGATTCCCACCGGAGCCGAATGGATTCCTGCACATGGGTCACGCGAAGTCGATCTGCCTCAACTTTGGCATCGCCCGAGAGTTCGGTGGCACCTGCAACTTGCGCTTCGACGACACGAATCCGTTCACCGAGGACGTGAAGTACGTCGCGTCTATCAAGCGCGATGTGCAGTGGCTGGGATTTCAGTGGGACCACGAGTTTTATGCCAGCGACTACTTCGAGCAACTGTATGCATTCGCCGAACGTCTGGTGATGAACGGCAAGGCCTATGTGGATTCGGCGAGCGAGGAGGAGATTCGTCTGGGCCGGGGTACCGTCACGACGGCCGGTATTGCGGGGCCGTATCGTGGGCGCAGTGCAGAGGAGAACCTGGATCTGTTGCGTCGGATGCGCGCGGGTGAGTTCGCGGACGGCGCGCACGTGTTGCGCGCGAAGATTGACTTGTCGCACCCGAACATGATCATGCGCGACCCGTTGTTGATGCGCATTCGGCACGCGCACCATTATCGGCGCGGCAACGATTGGTGTCTGTATCCCCTGTACGACTATGCGCACGGCTTGTCCGACGCGATTGAAGGCATCACGCGTTCGCTGTGCACGCTGGAGTTCAAGGACAATCGGGACATTTACGATTGGCTGGTGCGCGAGGCCGGTTTCGTACAACCACCGCGACAGACGGAATTTGCTCGGCTGGAGCTCGACTACACCGTGCTCAGCAAACGCAAGCTGCTCCGCTTGGTGAATGAGGGGCATGTGTCCGGCTGGGACGATCCGCGCATGCCTACCATTGCTGGGCTGCGCCGTCGTGGTGTGCGTGCCGAAGCGATTCGTGCGTTCTGCGAGGTGATTGGCGTCGCCCGCAACGACGCGCGAGTGGAGATCGCCACGTTTGAGCATGCGGTGCGCGATGACCTGAGCATGATCGTGCCACGCGTGCTGTGTGTGATGCACCCGCTCAAGGTGGTGTTGACGAATTATCCGGAAGGGCAGGTGGAGCAGATGGAGGCGGCGTCATTCCCAAACGATTCGACGATGACGGGATCGCGTCTGGTGCCCTTCTCGCGTGAGTTGTACGTCGATCGTGATGACTTCATGGAAGATCCGCCGAAGAAGTTTTATCGATTGTCTCCCGGTCGCGAGGTGCGGCTGCGCTTCGGCTATCTCATCACGTGCACGGATGTGGTGAAGAACGACGCGGGCGAGGTAATCGAATTGCATTGCACGTACGATCCGGCCACGCGCAGTGGCAACGCGCCGGACGGGCGAAAAGTGCAGGGCACGATCCACTGGGTCTCGGCGGCCGAGGCGCGCGACTGCGAGGTGCGGTTGTACGATCGGTTGTTCTCACAACCGGATCCGGACGCCGTGCCCGAAGGTCAGGACTTTATTGCGGCGCTCAACCCGGCGTCGCTGGTGACGGTGCAGGCGAAGATTGAACCCGGTGTGGCCTCCGATCCGACGGGGACGCGTTACCAGTTTGAGCGCACGGGCTACTTCATGAGCGACGACGATTCGACGCCGGAGCGGTTGGTGTTCAATCGGATCGTGAGCTTGCGCGACAGTTGGGCGAAAGAAGTGAAGCGCGGATAGCCTTGTTCCGCTTGTCGGCAATCGGTTTCCGCGGAACGAGGATGTCGAGGAGACGCCGATCGTGGTGGTGGAAGTGCTGTCGACGTCCACGCGCGCCACGATTGGTTGGTCAAGCGGCCTCGGTATCAACGTGCGGGCATCGAGTGCTGGCTGGTGGACATGGATTCGCGGATGGTGGAACGGTAGGCGCCGGAGAGTGCGCGCGCAGAGGTTCTGGTGGATACCGTGCCGTGGCAGGCGCCTGGGGCGCTTGCGGAATTCTGTTTAGACGCGGGCGTGTTGTTTGAGGTGGTGCTGGGGCCAACCTGACTGCGGGTCGGTTGGCACTACCGCGGCAGGCCCGTGCGTCCTTATCTTGCGGCTCGCCGGAAACGGTGGGGCCGAAAGGCTCAGCCAGCTGCCCCTTAGCTCAACTGGCAGAGCGTCTGACTCTGAATCAGAAGGTTCCAGGTTCGAAACCTGGAGGGGCAATCGAAAGCCCGTCAACGACTTCCGTCGCTGGCGGGATTTCTTTTGTGGCGTGTTCCGCGACGCTGAGTGGCCGGACACCACCGCCAGGCTAGCCGCCTACCACGCGTTGACGCGCCACCAATAGACGCTCGGCGGGCAATACGACCGTTGCCAGCACGAGCACCGAGATCAACGCGCACACCAGTTGTGCCGCGGTCATGGAGCGCGCCGATGTGCCGTCGAAAAACATCGAGACCAGCGCGCTCACGCCGGCGCCGGTCGCCATCTGGATGGCACTCAGTATCGCGCTCGCCACACCCGCCACCTCCGGCACAGGTTCGAGAGCGCCCTGGACCACGTTTGGACGCACGATCCCGTGCCCAATGAAACCCACGGTAGCAAGCGGCACGATGGCGAAGACGCTCGCGACGCCCGTCATGGAGAGGGCAAACATGGCCGCCGCCGTTCCGGTGATGGCGGCCATGCCCCAGACGAGCAGCCGGTGATGCGACACGCCGCGCCGGCTGAGACGTGCATTGGTGAGCGCACCGACCATGAGCCCGAGTGACGTGCAGGCGAACAGCAGTCCGTACGTGCGCT
>JANMKU010000070.1:0-6479 GCA_031372205.1 Gemmatimonadaceae bacterium
GAACGAGGCCCCAGCGAATGTGCACTCGCTGGGGCCTCAGTCTGTACCCATTCCTTCACCGCCGCACTAACGTCAGTATCCTTCCCTCGTCCACACCGCGATCAAGCCACATCGCTTGTCATTACCACCAAACTGCGGAGGAACTGTCGCCGGTCCGCTGTAGACCTCAATGCCAGCGATCTGCTTGGGTGACGGCAGCAGGTCGAGATTGAACTTCGATGGAAGGGTAATGCCGTCCAAGACCACTTGCATCGGGCATCCGCCCTGCAATGCATCACCCTCGCGTCGCGATATCGCCACCATGTCGCCGAACATCATCCCGGTGTTGCGCAGCAACTCGATACCGCGCACGTTGCGCAAAAAATCGGATGCCAAGTTCGACCCGCGACGCTCGATGTCCTCTTGCGTGATAAACTGCCCGACCCCCTGCGCGCGTCGCATCTCAAAATCCGCCATGCGCAATGAGAGCCGGCGGGCCCGCACTTTGACCGTGTCCAACAAGCTGTTCGAACGCACGAGTGCGTACGAAAGGCGTACAGTGTCTTCTGCAGGGACCTGGATGATACCTGACACCGGCGCGTAGCCAATCCGGCGCGCTACCAACAGGTACTGCCCGGGCGGCACCTGCAGCATGCGGAAGCGGCCGTTGGTTGACGTGACGACACGTGCATCAACGCCGACGACGGACACGTCGGCCGATTCGAGTGGTCGAAGCAGGGTGTCAGTGACGACGCCATCAATGACGCCAAACTCGCTCGGGCGACGCAGCGCTTCGGCAGCAGACCTGTCCTTTATGGTTGTCGCGCGCTGCGCCGTCGCTGGCGCCGACAGCGCCATTACAGCGAGCAAGGCAGCAACCGGCGGTGTGCACGTGTGCGTGATGGGGTTTCGCATGGACGGAAGATACCTCACTGGGTCATGGGAGCCACCTATTCGAGTACCTGATCTGGCTCCGACTGTTCCCACCGCACGTCGTCGCCAACGGCAATTGCTCCATCGTTCAGTACTACGGCGAAAGCCCCACCGCCCCATGACGGTCGCATCACGGCTTGCAGCCCTGGGAAGACCTCGTCCATTTGATGGCACGGTTTGGTTTCGCCGGCGATACGCAGCCGCACGCTGCCGACACACAGCACGCGACCGCGTGCATCCTCAAGTGGAATTCCGCGCACGAGCAGGTTCGCACGCCGCACCGACGGGTCCAAGGTCGCGCCGAGTGCTTCCATGTGGGCCGCCCAACGCTCGGCGGATAGTATCGTCACCTGTCGCCGGCCGCCCTGGTTGGCCTTCCCAACCAGCCCGCGGTCGGCACGCATCGAGGCCAGTAGGGATCCGTCCATCGGTCCCAACTTTGCGCGCTTAATCCAAATACGTTCAAGGGTGCCGGACATGTGTTCGATCGGGGGCCGTGTTCGTGGTCGTGGGTCCTGCGCAGCGGTTACGCACGCTCCACGATACGGTCGATGAGAAAGCTGGATTGCTCGACGGCTTCGTCGGTGAAGACTCCAAAGAACTGACGAACTTCGCCGAACAGCTGGGTAAACGCGGCCTGATCCCCGCGGGCGATCACATCGGCCACGTCGCGCGCTGCCGCGCCAAACGCGCCGGTTACCGCCGTAGTCTGCGGGTTGCGCATCTCAATCGGCCCGTAGAGTGCCGGGTCCTGCGCGAAGTGTCGGGCCGTGACATACAGCTCGAGCAAGTAGGCGGGCGACGTGAACGGCATGGTTTCCGCGAGCGGCACACCGAGGCGCGCCAGCGTGACGCCGAGCACCTGCGTCTGGAAGTGGGTTAACACTTGCACGATTGACATCGCGCGATCGTGTTGCGCGGCTGACGTCTCGGAGACAATGAGTCCACGCGCGGTGAGTGATTGCGACACCCAGTCGGCCCAGCTGTCGCCGCGCGCCCGGCAGAGCACCACGCGCTGTCCCTGCAACGAATGCACGGTCGGACCGAACATTGGGTGTGTACCCACCACGCTCCCGCGGGTGGCGCTGAGCATCGCGGCAACGGGGGCTTCCTTGATACTCGTGACATCCATCAGCAACGCCTCCTCACGCACGTGCGGACCGACGGCCGCAATAACGTCCGCGGTCGCGTCAATCGGCACGCTGATCACTGTTACATCAGCCATCGCGGCCGCCTCTGCCGCGCGCAACGTGGTGTCGACATCCGCAATGAGGACGCGATGTCCAAGGTCACTGAACAGTCGCACCAGCACGCTGCCGAGTTGTCCGCGTCCTCCGACAATGGCGATGGTGCGCGGCGCGTGGTCGAGCGGAACCTCCGCACGCAGCGCCGCCTGATGATCACGACTCGAACGCAGCAACACGCGAAAGATCGACTCGATTTCCCCCACCGGAAGGCCGAGCGACTCAGCACGGCGGCGGCGGTCGTCGAGGATATCATGCTCACGCTGCGGATCGCGAATGCGCACCCCATGCTGCCGTTTGTATTCGGCGACTTCGGCCACAAGGGCCATGCGGCGCGCCATCGTGTGCAGCAAGTCTCGATCGAGCGCATCGATCATGCTGCGCAACACTGGCAGTGTGCGCGGCGTGGTGTCTGGTGCGTCGCGTTCGCTCATCTGGCGCGTTCGTTCATCTGTCGCGTTCTCTCATCTGTCGCGTTCGCTCACACTGGTTGATAGCGTCCCCACACGCGTTCAAGCGCGTCGGCGATTTCACCAACCGACGCGCGCGCACGCACGGCGTCGATAATGAGCGGCATGAGCGGACGCCGCGCACCGACATGGGCCGGCAGATAGTCCAGCGCGACACCAACGATCACCCCGAGCGTGTGCTGCACCTGTTGAGCGTCGCGACTCGCCCTCACGCGCGCTAGTTCGGCCACTTGCCCGTGTTCCAGCGCCGAAAAGTCGGGAGCCGGAATGATGGGCGGATCCTGACCATCGCCGAAGCGATTCACACCGATAACGACGGTGTCTCCCGCTTCCACGCGTAATTGATGCTCGTAGGCGCTGCGCCCGATCTCCTCCTGAAAAAAGCCGGCGCGAATCGCCTCGGCAGCGCCACCAAGTGCATCCACGCGCGCGATAAGCGCGACCGCACGTTCTTCAATCGCATCGGTGAGTTGCTCGACGTACCAACTCCCGGCGAGCGGATCAGCGGTCTGCGCAACGCCCGACTCGAAGCCGATGATCTGCTGCGTGCGCAACGCCAGCGTCGCGGCATCGGCGGTTGGCAAGGCCAGGGCCTCGTCATACCCGTTCGTGTGTAGCGACTGCGTACCACCGAGCGCGGCCGCGAGGGCCTGCACCGTCACGCGGACGACGTTGTTCAGCGGTTGCTGCGCCGTGAGGGTGACGCCGCCCGTTTGCGTGTGAAAACGCAGTCGACAGCTTTGGTCGTTGCCGCCAAAGCGCTCGCGCATGAGACGGGCCCATAACCGGCGAGCCGCCCGAAACTTCGCCACCTCCTCGAACAGATCACTGTGGGCCGCGAAGAAGAACGAGAGACGCGGCGCAAACTCATCGATCGCTAGTCCAGTATCGAGCGCTTGTTGCACGTAGGCGATCGCATCGGCAAACGTGAACGCCACTTCCTGTACCGCGGTCGATCCTGCTTCACGAATATGATAGCCGGAAATCGAAATGGCATTCCACTGTGGCACGTCCGCAGCGCAAAAGCGAAACATCTCGGCCGTCAACGCCAGCGACGGTGCGGGCGGATAGATGTACGTCCCGCGCGCGATGTACTCTTTCAGGATATCGTTTTGCACGGTGCCCGATATCGCACTCCGGGCGAGCCCGCGTTCCTCGGCCACGACGATATACATCGCCAAGAGCGTCGACGCCGTCGCGTTAATCGTCATGCTCGTCGACACTTTGTCGAGCGGCAAGCCGTCGAGCAGCACATGCATGTCGTCGACTGTGTCGATCGCGACACCGACGCGACCAACCTCACCGAGAGCGCGCGGCGAATCTGAGTCGATGCCCATTTGCGTCGGCAAGTCGAACGCGACAGAAAGTCCGGTTTGCCCAGCCTGCAGAAGCAGTTTGAATCGCTCATTTGTCGATCGTGCCGTACCAAAGCCGGCGTACTGCCGCATGGTCCAGAGCCGACCGCGATACATCGTCGGCTGCACGCCGCGCGTGAACGGAAATTGCCCTGGATCACCGAGATCCTGTGCGTAGTCCGTGTTCACATCACCGGGACGAACAACGGTGGCGACGGGGATGCCGGATGGGGAGAAGCGTTCGGTCGAGGACATCCCCAAAAGTAACGCGGGCCGCTCGACAAGGCGGCCCGCGTCTCACATCACAGTCGGTTGCTACAGGTGCAGATAGATGCGCCGATCAGACACGGGAGCCACGACGCTCGGGAATGCCCGGCGCGACCATTTCCGGTAACGGAAATTCGCTCACAGTCTCCACTTCGGCTTTGCTACCGATGTAGAGCGGTGTACGCTGATGCAATTCCTTGGCATCCACGTCCATGATGCGACGATGTCCATCGGTCGCGAGACCGCCCGCCTGTTCCGCGATAAATGCCAGGGGGTTGGCCTCGTAGAGGAGTCGCAGCTTCCCCTTCGGTGACTTGGCGTTCGCCGGATAGCAAAAGATGCCGCCACCCAGCAAGTTCCGATGAAAATCGGCAACCAGCGATCCGACATAGCGCACGTTGAGCGGCTTGCGTTCCCCATCCAGTCCACGATAGCGGCGCATGAGCGCGCGCGTTGGCTCCGGCCAGTCCTGCTCGTACGCGTCATTCACCGACAAGTACCGCGCACGGTCTGGGATACGGATGTGGGGGTGCGACAACAGGAACTCGCCGATGGATGGATCGAGGGTGAATCCGTGGGCGCCCTGCCCCGTGGTGTACACCAGCATGGTGCTCGATCCATAGATGACGTAACCTGCCGCCACCTGCCGACGACCCGGCTGCAACATGTCTTCCATCTCGCCGCGCGAGCCGCGCGTGATCTTGCGGTACACCGAAAAGATCGTGCCAACCGGCACATTCACGTCGATGTTGGACGAACCGTCCAGCGGATCAAACAGCAACACATACTTGCCGTTCCGGAAGCCTTCCGGAATGTGAATGATGTCGGGCTCTTCTTCCGACGCCATCGCACACAGACGTCCGCCATGATCGAACGCCTTCACAATGATCTCGTTGGAGATCACGTCGAGTTTCTGCTGCACTTCGCCCTGCACATTGACGTCGGTCGTGGCGCCGAGGATGTCCGCCAAACCCGCGCTCCGCACCTTGTTCGCGATCATCTTGCCGGCGAGCGCCATATCGTACAGGATGCCGGAGAGTTCACCGGTCGCCTCCGGAAACGCGCGCTCCTCTTCGATGATGAACCGTTCGATGGTGACCACAGATGTCGCAGTATGCTTTACCACGTGGAACTCCTTCGGAGAAAGAGAGCGATCGCGCCGCGTCTAACGACGTGGCGTCGATGGCGGAACGACGGTGACAACAGCAATCGGTACATCCTGATGGTATTGCGTCGCGATACGCTCGGCGGCGTATGCATCAGCTTCCAATTCGTACCGGTTATGCCGATAGCCGTGACGAACTGTCTGCCACGCGTATCGGATTACAAAGGCATAGTCCCGCTGAAACTGATGCACGTGGGCGAGCTCGTGCAAGAGCAGCACAGGGTCTAACGGCGCTCCCGGTGCAAGGAAAATCGTGCGTCCAAGCGCGATCCCAAGCACACTCGACTGCCCCAGCGCCCATCCACCCACACGAGGTGGTAAACCGCCCCGACGCCAGCGCGCCTCACCGAGTGACGGATGACGCGCCACGAGGCTGCTCGGCAACGCGAGCGGTCGACCCAGCAGCGCCGCACGCATGGTGGACCAACCGCTCAATGGCGAAGCTCCTTTGCGGGATCGAGCGCGAACCGCTCGCGACGTGTTTGCACGGTGAGTGTGGAGCCATCGGTCGATACGACAATGGTCCCCTCGCGATCCGTTCGCAACAGGGGAATGCCACGTACCGCAAAGGCCTGCAGTGTCTCGGGCGAGGGATGCCCGTAGCTGTTGTCCGCGCCAACCGACACGAGCCCCAGCATAGGTTGCACGGCGTCAAGGAAAGCGGCGCTGGAACTTGTTCGACTACCGTGATGCCCGACCTTGAGCACCTGCGCGCGCAACACGCTCGCGTGCGAGACAATCCACGCCTCCTCGGCCGCTTCCGCATCACCAGTAAGTAGAAAGGCGACCGTTCCAAATGAGACGCGAAGCACAACGGAGGTCTCGTTGGCATCGCTCTGTGCGGCCGTCCAACTCGAATCGGGTGCGAGAACCTCGATACGAACACCGTCAATGGACAACACGTCATGTGGACGGACGCGGTGCCAAGGTATGGCCCCCCGTCGTACGGCCTCCAACGCACGCCGATAGCCCTCGCTCCCCGTGACGAATGCCGGCTCCCACCACTGGGTCGGGTGCAGCGCTTCCGCCACGCTGGCGGCACCGCCGGCATGGTCGTCATGTGCAT